>MESD01000171.1:10166-27482 GCA_001770815.1 Burkholderiales bacterium RIFCSPHIGHO2_12_FULL_69_20 | reverse complement strand
GCGGTGTCAGCCGAGGCGCCAGCCGCTGCCGCAGCGCCTGCCGGCGAGGCCCAGCCCGTCGTGAACGAGGCGGCCGAGCCGGCGAAGGCACCGCGCAGCCGGCGTCGGGTTGCTGCCGATGCCACCGCCGCCGCGCGTGCCGATGGGCCGGCGGCGGCAGCTGTCGACGGGCCCGTGGCCCGCCCGACAACGCAAGACGCGCAGGACGCGCCGGCGGCGGCTGAACCCACGGCCACCACCACCGACGCCCAGGCCGCCGTTTCGGCCGATGCACCCGCTGCAGGCGACGGGCCGGCCGCCGGCCCGCGGGCCGAAGGTGAAGCCGGCGAGGGCGATGGCCCGCGCCGCAACAAGCGCAACCGCCGCCGGGGCCGCCGCGGCGGTGCCGACCGTGGTGCGCGCGAAGACGGCGCCCCGGGCGACGACGCCCAGGTGCTGACCGTCACCGCCAGCGCGGGCGATGACGACGACGAGGATGACGACGACGCGGCCGTGGCCGCCGAGCCGACACCGCGCGCCGCGCCGCTGGACGCCGGCGAGACCTTCGCCGCCGTGTTGTCGGGCGATTACGACGCGCTGCCGATCGAATTGCCCGTCGGCGAACCTGAGCGCCGGGTGCTGGCCGCCGAGCCCGATGCGCCCAAGCTGCACAAGGTGCTGGCCCAGGCCGGCATCGGCTCGCGCCGCGACATGGAAGAGCTGATCGCCGAGGGCCAGGTTCAGGTCAACGGCCAGGTGGCGCACACCGGCCAGCGCATCTCGTTCGGTGACCGCATCAGCGTGGCCGGCAAGCAGATCAAGGTGCGCATCGCGCCGCCGCCGCCGCGCATCATTGCGTATCACAAGCCGGTGGGCGAGGTGGTCACGCACGACGACCCGCAGCACCGGCCGACGGTGTTCCGCCGCCTGCCGCGCCTGCCGCACGGCAAGTGGCAGTCGGTGGGCCGACTCGACATCAACACCGAAGGCCTGCTGCTGTTCACCAACTCGGGTGAACTGGCCAACCAGCTGATGCACCCGCGCTTCGGCGTCGAGCGCGAGTACGCGGTGCGTGTGCTCGGCACGCTGGAGCCCGAAGGCAAGCAGCGCCTGCTCGACGGCGTCGACATCGAGGGCCAGCGCGCGTCGTTCAAGTCCATCGAGGACGGCGGCGGCGAGGGCGTGAACCACTGGTACCGGGTGGTCATCACCGAAGGCCGCAACCGCGAGGTGCGCAAGCTCTTCGACAAGGTGGGCCTGGGCGTGAGCCGACTGATCCGCATCCGCTACGGCTGCGTGGTACTGCCGCGTGGCCTGAAGCGCGGCGTGTTCGTCGATTTGAACGAAGACGATGTGCGCGAAGTGCGCCGTCTGGCCGGCAATGCGCGCGACCAGCAGCCCCAGCCCGGTGGCGGCCCGCGCGAGGCCCAGCCCCCAGGGGGCGGTGGCCAACGCCCGCCCCGGCCCGAGGGCCAGGGCGGGCAGCGCGAGGGCCAGGGCGGCCAGCGCCAGAGCGCCAACAACAACAACCGCCGCGGCGGCCCGCCGCCGCAGCGCGCCGAGCGTGACCGGCCGGATCGTGGCCAGGGCCCGCGCAACCAGGAACGCCGCGAGCGGCCGCAAGACCGGTCGCAGGATCGTTCACAAGACCGCCCGCCGGTCGACCGCGATGCCGATGGCGAACACGAGAACTTCGCCGCCATCCCCAACCCGCTGATGCAAACCTTCGACAAGCGGGCGATCCGCGAGGCGCGTGCACCGCGCCGCGAGATCGCCGAGGACGGCCCGATCCCGAATCCGCTGGAGCAGACCTACGACAAGCGCTTCGTGCAGAAGCCCAAGGGCTTCGGCATCGCCGGCGGCGGTGGCCGCAAGGGCGGCGGCGGGGGCGGCGGCGCGGGCGGCCAGCCCGATCCGATGAAGACCTCGCTGGGCTACATCGGCGCCGATGCCTTCGTGCGCAAGTTCCAGGGCAACGGCGGTGGTGGCGGTGGTGGTGGTGGTGGTCGCCGAGGCGGTGGTGGCGGCAGTGGCGGCGGCGGCGGTGGCGGTGGTGGCCGTCGCGGCGGCAGCCGCTGACCGGCTGCCCGTCTGAGCCCCGGTGCCGCGCGCTTGGCGCGAGCGGGCACCCCTGCGGGCTCGGGGTGCCGCCGTCAACGGCGCGCCACGTTCCCACGCTAGAATGCCGGGTTTACCTTTAAGTCATTGATTCAGGAGCACTTTATGGCCATCGAACGCACCCTCTCGATCATCAAGCCCGACGCCGTCGCCAAGAACGTGATCGGCCAGATCTACGCCCGCTTCGAAGGCGCTGGCCTGAAGGTCGTCGCCGCCCGCATGGCGCACCTCTCGCGCGGCGAGGCCGAGGCCTTCTACGCGGTGCACAAGGCGCGCCCGTTCTTCAAGGATCTGGTCGAGTTCATGATCTCGGGCCCGGTGATGATCCAGGCGCTGGAAGGCGAGAACGCCATCGCCAAGAACCGCGAGCTGATGGGCGCCACCGATCCGAAAAAGGCCGACAAGGGCACCATCCGTGCTGACTTCGCCGATTCGATCGACGCCAACGCCGTGCATGGCTCCGACGCTGCCGAGACCGCAGCCGTCGAGATCGCGTTCTTCTTCGCCGGCATGAACGTCTACAACCGCTGACGCGGTTTGGTGGACAGCCCCGCGGTGAGCCTGGTCAACCTGCTCGATCTTGATCTCGATGCGCTCGTCGCCTGGTGCGGTGAGCAGGGCGAGAAGCGTTTTCGTGCGGTGCAGCTGTTCCGCTGGATCCACCAGAAGGGCGAAAGCGATTTCGCCCGCATGACCGACCTGGCCAAGTCGCTGCGCGACAAGCTGGCCACCGCGGCCGTGGTGCAGCCGCTGAAGATCCTCAGCGAGCAGGCCTCGGCCGACGGCACCATCAAGTGGCTGTTCGATGTCGGCGGCGGTGATGCGGTCGAGACCGTGTTCATCCCCGAGGACGACCGCGGCACGCTGTGCATCTCGTCGCAGGCCGGCTGTGCGGTGGGCTGCCGTTTCTGCGCCACCGGCCACCAGGGCTTCAGCCGCAACCTGTCGACCGGCGAGATCGTCGCCCAGCTCTGGTTTGCCGAGCACCACCTGCGTCAGCGCCTGAACCGTCCCGCTGGCGATCGGGTGATTTCGAACGTGGTGATGATGGGCATGGGCGAGCCGTTGCAGAACTATGCCGCGCTGCTGCCCGCACTGCGGGTGATGCTCGACGACCACGGCTACGGCGTGTCGCGGCGGCGCGTCACCGTGTCCACCTCGGGCGTGGTGCCGATGATCGAGCGGTTGCGCAGCGATTGCCCGGTCGCGCTGGCGGTGTCGCTGCATGCACCCACCGATGCGCTTCGCGACCAGCTGGTGCCGCTGAACCGCAAGTACCCGCTGGCCGAGCTGCTGGCCGCCTGCCGCGATTACCTCACGGCGGCCCCGCGCGACTTCATCACTTTCGAATACTGCATGCTCGACGGCGTCAACGACGGCCCCGAGCAGGCGCGCCAGCTGATCGCGCTGGTCTCGGGCCAGGCCGGCGCGCCGCGCGTGCCCTGCAAGTTCAACCTGATCCCGTTCAACCCGTTCCCGGCCTCGGGCCTGAAGCGATCGCCGCGGGATCGGGTGATGGCCTTCGCCAAGCAACTGCAGGAGGCCGGTATCGTGACCACCGTGCGCAAGACCCGGGGCGACGACATCGACGCCGCCTGTGGCCAGCTGGCCGGCGAGGTGCAGGACCGCACCAATGCGCAGATCCGGCTCACACGCCCGGTGATCCGCATCGAACCCGCGCCGTTGGGATCGTCATGAGCCGGCTGCGCGTCATGCAGGCCGGGTGCCGGCTCGGCTCGGTGGCCCTGGTGCTGGCGGCGGCCGGGCTGCTGGCGGCCTGTGCCGGTGTGGGCGGTGCCTTGCCGCCCGACCAGCCCAATGCCATTGCCACCGTGTCCGACCAGACCGATGTCGAGCGCCGAGCCCGGGTGCGGCTGGAGCTGGCCGAAGCCTATTTCGGTCGCGGCCAGCTGGAGACCGCGCTCGACGAAGTCAAGCGCTCGATCGCCGTCAAGCCCGACATGGCCGATGCCTACAACCTGCGCGCGCTGATCTATGCCGCGATGCGCGAGGACCGGCTGGCCGAGGACAGTTTTGCCCGCGCGCTGCAGCTCAATCCGCGCGACGGTGCCGCGCTGCACAACCAGGCTTGGTTCCTGTGCCAGCGCGACCGCTTTGCCGAGGCCCAGGCGCAGTTTTCCGTTGCACTGGCGCTGCCGCAGTACCGCGACACCGCGCGCACCCAGCTCGCTCGCGGTGTCTGTTATGGCCGCAATCAACAGTGGCCCGAGGCCGAGGCCGCGCTGATGCGGGCCTACGAGCTGGAACCGTCGAACCCCAGCATCGGCTTCAACCTGTCCGAGGTGCTGTACCAGCGCCAGGCCTACGAACGCGCCAGCTTCTACATCTCCCGCGTCAACGACGTGCCCCAGGCCGTCAACGCCCAAACGCTGTGGCTGGCCGCCCGCATCGAGCGCAAGCTGGGCCGCGACGCCGCGGTGCGGGTGTTGGGCAGCCGCCTGCGCCAGGGCTTTGCGCAATCCCCGGAGGCCGCGCTGTTCGAGCGGGGCCGCTTCGATGACTGAATCCACCCTGCCTCCCGCCCCGCCGCCGATCGCAGGCAGCCAGGCCGGTGCCTTGCTGCGCGCCGCGCGCCAGCAGCAGGGCATGCACATCATGGCCCTGGCAGCGGCCATCAAGGTGACGCCCGCCAAGCTCGAGGCGCTGGAGGCCGGTCGTTACCACGAGCTGCCCGACGCCACCTTCACCCGGGCGCTGGCGCTCACCATCTGCCGGGTGCTGAAGATCGACCCCACGCCGGTGCTGGCGCAGCTGCCGGGTGCGCGTGACATCGGCCTGGGCCGGGTCGATGGTGGGCTGAACATGCCGTTCCGCGACCGGCCAGGCCGCGCCGATCCGTCCGAATGGGCGCCGTGGCGGCGCCCGGTGCTGTGGCTGGTGGGCGCGTTGCTGCTGGCCGCTGCGGCCTTCGTGCTGGTGCCTTCCACGCCGGGACCGGCGGGCCCGCTGGTCTCGCTGCCCGGCGTGGGCGCGGCCGCCGAGGCGATCGGCGCCGCCGTACTGCCGCCTGGCGGATTGACGCCGACATTGCCCGCGGTCACGCCGGCGGCTGTGGCGTCCGAGGTCGCATCTCCCGGCGCATCACCCTCCGCATCACCTGCTGCCTCCACCGCCGCCGCCTCGGCACCCGTTGCCGCTGCCGCCAGTGCGGCGGGCGTGGCCGGTGTCGCGGTGGCCGGTGACGCCCTGGTGCTGCGCGCCGTGCAAGCCACCTGGGTGCAGGCCGTCGACGGCGCGGGCCAGACCTTGATGGCGCGCTTGGTACCCGCGGGCGAAACGGTGGAATTGACCGCCACGCCGCCGCTGCGCCTGAGAATCGGCAACGCACAAGGCACCGAGCTGCGGTTTCGCGGCCACCCGGTCGATCTGGCCCCTGCCGCACGCGACAACATCGCCAACATCACGCTGCCATGAACCCCCTTGCCGACCTGACGCTGATTCCGCCCGCCTTGCCGCTGGCCCGCCGCTCGCTGCAGGCACGCGTGGTCTGGGGCGACCACGTGGTCACCGTGGGCGGCGACGCGCCGGTGCGGGTGCAGAGCATGACCAACACCGACACGGTGGATGCCATCGGCACGGCGATCCAGGTCAAGGAACTGGCGATCGCCGGCTCGGAGATGGTGCGCATCACCGTCAACACGCCCGAGGCGGCCAAGGCCGTGCCGGCGATCCGCGAGCAGCTCGACCGCATGGGCATAGCCGTGCCGCTGATCGGTGATTTCCACTACAACGGCCACACGCTGCTGACCGAGCACCCGGCCTGCGCCGCGGCGCTGTCGAAGTACCGCATCAACCCCGGCAACGTGGGCAAGGGCGACAAGCGCGACCGCCAGTTCACCGCGATGATCGAGGCCGCGCTGCGGCACGACAAGCCGGTGCGCATCGGCGTCAACTGGGGCAGCCTCGACCAGGAACTGCTCGCCCAAATGATGGACGACAACGCCAGCCGCGCCCAGCCCTGGGATGCCAAGCAGGTGATGTACCAGGCGCTGATCAAGTCGGCGCTGCAGTCGGCCGACTGGGCGCAAGAGCTGGGCATGGCGCCCGGCCAGATCATCATCAGCTGCAAGGTCAGCGGCGTGCAGGACCTGATCACCGTCTACCAGGCGCTGGCTGCACGCTGCAACTACCCGCTGCACCTGGGCCTGACCGAAGCCGGCATGGGCACCAAGGGCACGGTGGCCTCGGCGGTGGCGATGGGCCAACTGCTGCAGCAGGGCATCGGCGACACCATCCGCGTCAGCCTCACGCCGCAGCCGGGCGAGGCCCGCACGCAGGAGGTGGTGGTGGCGCTGGAGATCCTGCAGGCGCTGGGCCTGCGCAACTTCAACCCCAGCGTGACGGCCTGCCCCGGCTGCGGCCGCACCACCAGCACCACCTTTCAAGAGCTGGCCAAGCAGATCGACGACCACCTGCGGGCGATGATGCCGACCTGGAAGGCCAAGTACCCCGGTGTCGAGAACATGAAGGTGGCGGTGATGGGCTGCATCGTCAACGGCCCGGGCGAGAGCAAGCATGCCGACATCGGCATCAGCCTGCCCGGCACCGGCGAGGCGCCGGCCGCGCCGGTGTTCATCGACGGCCAGAAGGCGATGACGCTGCGTGGTGACGGCATTGCGCAGGAGTTTCACCGCATCGTCGAGGGCTACATCGAACGCCGCTTCGGCGCGGCCACGGCATCCCATTGACGGCGCATTGACCGCGGCCGCCCTCGGCTGCTGCCATGCCCGCCCGGCGGGCTCCCAACCCCTCTCTTGAGCGGCCCGCGTGGCGGGCACCAGCATCACATGGCCGAACCCCTGCAAGCCGTCAAAGGCATGAACGACATCCTGCCGCCCGAATCGGCGCGCTGGGAATGGCTGGAAGACCAGGTGCGTGCGCTGATGCGCCGCTACGGCTACCAGAACATCCGCACGCCCATCGTCGAGCCCACGCCGCTGTTCGTGCGCGGGCTGGGCGAGGTGACCGACATCGTCGAGAAGGAGATGTATTCCTTCGAGGACTCGATGAACGGCGACAAGCTGACGCTGCGCCCCGAGAACACCGCCGGCGTGGTGCGCGCGGCGATCGAGCATTCGATGCTCTACGACGGTGGCAAGCGGCTGTTCTACATCGGCCCGATGTTCCGTCACGAACGGCCGCAGCGGGGGCGCTACCGCCAGTTCCACCAGGTGGGGGTGGAGGCGCTGGGCTTCGGCGGGCCCGAGACCGACGCCGAGGTGATCCTGATGGCGCGCGCGTTGTGGCGCGACTTGGGTCTGGCCGATGTACGGCTGGAGATCAACAGCCTGGGCGTGCCCGACGAGCGCCGCGCCCACCGCGCCGCGCTGATCGCCCACTTCGAGGCTCACGCCGACCTGCTGGACGCCGAGGCCAGGCGCCGGCTGCACAGCAACCCGCTGCGCATCCTCGACACCAAGAACCCGGCGATGCAGGACCTGGTGAATGCGGCGCCGCAGCTGATGGGCTTTCTGGGCGAGGGCTCGCTCAGGCACCTGGAGGCGGTCAAGGGTGCGCTCGATGCGGTGGGCCAGCCTTACACGCTCAACCCGCGGCTGGTGCGCGGCATGGACTACTACACCCACACGGTGTTTGAGTGGATCACGCCCAGGCTGGGCGCCCAGGGCACCATCTGCGGCGGTGGGCGTTACGACGGCCTGGTCGAGATGATCGGCGGCAAGCCTGCGCCCGGTGTGGGCTGGGGCATGGGGCTGGAGCGTGTGCTCGACCTGCTGCAGCAATGCGGCATCATGCCTCCCGCGGTGGTGCCCGATGCCTATGCCGTGCTGCCCGATGCGGTGGCGCTGAGCCCGGCCATCGCCGTGGTGGAGGCCTTGCGCAGCGCCGGCGTGGCGGTGGTGATGCATGCCGGTGGCAGTGCCGGGCTGGGCAGCATGAAGTCGCAGTTCAAGAAGGCCGATGCCAGCGGAGCGCGCCACGCGCTGGTGTTCGGCGGCAACGAGCTGGCCCAGGGCATGGTGGCCATCAAGCCGCTGCGTGATGCCGCGGCCACCCAGGTGCTGCGTCCGCTGGCCGACGTGGCCGGCTGGGCGCACGAGTTGCGCAACGCATAATCCCGCACTCCCCGATCATTGGCTTTCAACGCACAGACGACAGGCGCTTCATGGCGAACACGCTCGACCTGCAGGAGCAGGAACAACTCGACGAACTCAAGGCGTTCTGGAAGCAGTGGGGCAACCTCATCACCTGGGTGCTCACCGCCTGCCTGCTGGCCTTTGCCAGCTGGAATGCCTGGGGCTGGTACCAGCGCGACCAGGCGACCAAGGCCGCCGCGATGTTCGATGAACTCGACCGGGCTGCCGTGGCCGGTGATGCCGACAAGGCCGGGCGCGTGTTCAACGACATGAAGGAGCGCTTTGCCCGCACCGCGCTCACCCAGCAGGGTGGCCTGATGGCGGCCCGGCTGCAGTACGACAAGGGCCAGGCTGACGCGGCCAAGGCCAGCCTGGCCTGGCTGGCCGACAACGCGGTGGAAGACGAATACCGTACCATCGCCCGCCTGCGCCTGGCCGGCGTGCTGCTCGATGCCAAGGACTACGACGGCGCGCTCAAGGCGCTGGACGCCGCGCAGGCCAAGGAGTTCGCGGGCCTGGTGGCCGATCGGCGCGGCGACGTGCTGCTGGCCCAGGGCAAGAAGGACGACGCGCGCGCCGCGTACCAGGCGGCCTACAAGGCGCTGGACGACAAGGTCGACTACCGGCGGTTGATCGAGGCCAAGCTCACCGCGCTGGCCGCACCGCCGGCGCCGGCCGCTGCGGCCGCTTCAGGGGCCGCGAAGTGATGCGCCGCCCACCGTTTCGGATCAACGCTTGGCTGCTGGCCGCTGCATTTGTCGCGACCTTGACCACGTTAGCCGGCTGTGCCTCCGACAAGCCCAAGCCCACGCCGCTGGAGACGCTGACCGCGCAGATTGCCGGCCGCCAGGTCTGGTCGGCCAAGCTCGATTCGGTGCAGTTCCCGCTGGGTGTGGCGGTGCGCGACGGCAACTTCTTCGTCGCCGGCACCGATGGCACCGTGGTCGCGCTCGAGGCCCAGAGTGGCCGCGAGCTGTGGCGCGGCCAGGCCGGCGGTCGGCTGTCGGCCGGTGTCGGCAGCGATGGCCGCCGCGCCGCGGTGGTCACCGTCGACAACCAACTGGTGGTGATGGACCAGGGCACCAAGCTGTGGAGCACCCGGCTGGCGTCGCGCACCACCACCGCACCGCTGGTGGCGGGCGAGCGTGTGTTCGTGCTGGGTGTCGACCGCGTGGTGCATGCCTTCGATGCCCTGGACGGCCGGCGCCTGTGGACCGTGCAGCGCCCCGGCGAGGCCTTGACGCTGGCCCAGCCCGGCGTGCTGGCGGCGCACAAGAACACGCTGGTGGCCGGCATCGGCGCGGTGATGCTGGGCATCGACCCCACCACCGGCAGCGTGCGCTGGGAGCTGGCTGTCACCTCGCCACGCGGCACCAACGAGGTCGAGCGCCTGAACGACCTGGTCGGGCCGGTGCTGCGCGTGGGCAACCAACTCTGCGCCCGCGCCTTCCAGACCGCGGTGGGCTGCGTGACCGTGGCCGGCCCTGATCGTGCCAGCCTGCGCTGGAGCCGCACCGCCGGTGGCCAGCAGGCGGTGGGCGGCGACGCCGACTTCGTCTTCGGCGCTGACGCCACCGACCGCATCAGCGCGTGGAAGTCCGGCGGTGGTGAGCTGGCCTGGACCAACGAGCGCCTGCTCTACCGGGGCTTGAGCGCGCCGCTGTCGGCCGGCAAGACGGTGATGTTCGGCGACAGCGAAGGCCAGGTGCATTTCCTCGGTCGCGAGGACGGCAAGACCCTGCTGCGCCTGCCCACCGACGGTTCGCCGGTGGTGGCGCAGCCGGTGCTTTCAGGCACCACCATGCTGGTGGTCACGCGCAACGGTGGCCTTTTCGCTTTCCGCCCCGAATGATCGCCCCCCCCCGAAGCGCCTTCGGCGCCTCCCCCCCAGGGGGGCGACCCCAGTGGACCGGCGGAGCCGGATCCACGGCGTCTGCTGGGTCCGGGCGGGCGCATGCGGCGAGTGAACACTTTGGTTGTGCCGAATGAAACCCGTCATCGCCCTTGTGGGCCGGCCCAACGTGGGCAAGTCGACCCTGTTCAACCGCATCACCAAAAGCCGTGATGCGATCGTCGCCGATTTCTCCGGCCTGACGCGCGACCGCCATTACGGCGACGCCAAGCACGGTGGCCACGAGTTCATCGTCGTCGACACCGGCGGCTTCGAACCCGACAAGCCGGCCGGCATCGTCGCGATGATGGCCGTGCAGACCAAGGCCGCGGTGGCCGAGGCCGATGCGGTGGTCTTCGTGGTCGACGCCCGCAACGGCGTGTCGGGCCAGGACCACGACATCGCGAAGTACCTGCGCGGCGCCAACAAGCGCGTGCTGCTGTGCGTCAACAAGGCCGAGGGCCTGGTCGACTCGCCGCTGCTGGCCGAATTCCACGAACTGGGCATGGGCGAGCCGCATCCGGTCTCGGCCGCGCACGGGCAGGGCATACGCAGCCTGCTCGACGCGGCGCTGGAAGAGTTTGCCGAGCCGGAGGACGACACCGAGGAAGATCGCGCCGACAAGCCGATCCGTCTGGCGGTGGCCGGCCGGCCCAACGTCGGCAAGAGCACGTTGATCAACACCTGGCTGGGCGAAGAGCGGCTGGTGGCCTTCGACCAGCCCGGCACCACGCGAGACGCCATCAGCGTGCCTTTCGAGCGCGATGGCAGGAAGTTCGAGCTGATCGACACCGCCGGCCTGCGCCGCAAGGGCAAGGTGTTCGAGGCGATCGAGAAGTTTTCGGTGGTCAAGACGCTGCAGGCCATTGCCGATGCCAACGTGGTGCTGCTGCTGATCGACGCCACCCAGGGCGTCAGCGACCAGGACGCCCACATCGCGGGTTACATCCTCGAGAGCGGCCGTGCGGTGGTGGTGGCGGTCAACAAGTGGGACGCGGTTGACGCCTACCAGCGCCAGATGTTCGAGCGCTCGGTCGAGCAGCGGCTGGCGTTTCTCAAGTTTGCGCCGGTGCTGCATATCTCGGCGCTCAAGCGCCAGGGGTTGGGGCCGGTGTGGAAGGCGATCGCTGATGCCCACGCCTCGGCCACCCGCAAGATGCCCACGCCGGTGCTCACCCGGCTGCTGCAAGAGGCGGTGCAGCACCAGGCGCCGCGGCGCTCGGGGGCTTTCACGCCCAAGCTGCGCTATGCCCACCAGGGTGGCATGAACCCGCCCATCGTGATCATCCACGGCAACGGGCTCGAGCATGTGACCGAGGCCTACAAGCGCTACCTGGAAGGCCGCGTGCGTGAGCACTTCAAGCTCACCGGCACGCCCTTGCGCATTGAATTCAAGTCGTCACGGAACCCTTTCGACGAAGGCTAGGTCAGATGATCTGCCGTGCCCGCCCGAACAGGCGCACCTCAGCGCCGTCCCCGGCGTCTACTGGCTTTCCCTGGTGTGATAAGGTGAAAGTTCTCAAACTTTTCAACACGGAGTCATATCGTGAGCAACAAAGGGCAACTCCTACAAGACCCCTTCCTGAACCTGCTGCGCAAGGAGCATGTACCGGTCTCGATCTACCTCGTCAACGGCATCAAGCTGCAGGGGCACATCGAGTCTTTTGACCAGTACGTCGTTCTCCTGCGCAACACCGTGACACAGATGGTCTACAAGCACGCCATCTCCACCGTGGTGCCTGGCCGTCCGGTGAACTTCCACGCCGCCGAGCCGACTGATCCGGCTTGAGCCGAGCCCGCGCTACCTCCGACCCCGTCGCCCCCACCTTGAACCCCGATTCGCGGGAAGCCTCGACGCCCACTGGCGTCGCACCGGCGCGCGTGGTGCTGGTGGGTGTCGACTTCGGCAACGGTCAGCATTTCGACCCGACACTGGACGAACTGGCCTTGCTGGCCGAAAGCGCCGGCGACGTGCCGGTCGAGCGGGTCATCGCCCGCCGCAAGTCGCCCGACCCGGCACTGTTCGTCGGCAGCGGCAAGGCCGACGAAATCAAGACCCTGGTGCAGATGCATGGCGCCGAGTGCGTGATCTTCGACCAGGCCTTGTCGCCGGCCCAACAACGCAACCTCGAGCGCGCACTGGGCGTGGCCGTGGCCGACCGCACCGCGCTGATCCTCGAGATCTTCGCGCAGCGCGCGCAGAGCCACGAGGGCAAGCTGCAGGTCGAGCTGGCACGGCTGCAGTACCTGGGCTCGCGCCTGGTGCGGCGCTGGAGTCACCTGGAGCGCCAGACCGGCGGCGCCGGCCAGCGCGGCGGCCCGGGCGAGGCGCAGATCGAGCTCGACCGCCGCATGATCGACGAGCGCGTCAAGTCGCTGAAGGCGCGCCTGGTCAAGGTCAAGCGCCAGCGTGATACCCAGCGCCAGGCGCGGCGCAAGGGCGGTGGTTTCCGCGTCTCACTGGTGGGTTACACCAATGCCGGCAAGAGCACGCTGTTCAATGCGTTGGTCAAGGCCCGCGCCTACGCGGCCGATCAGTTGTTCGCCACGCTCGACACCACCACGCGCTCGCTGTACCTCGAGGCGCTGGGCACCACCGTGTCGCTGTCGGACACCGTGGGCTTCATCCGCGACCTGCCGCACAAGCTGGTCGAAGCCTTCGAAGCCACGCTGCAGGAGGCCTGTGATGCCGACCTGCTCTTGCATGTGATCGACGCGTCCAGCCCGGTGCTGCAGGAGCAGCGTGACGAGGTTGAACGCGTGCTGGCCGAGATCGGCGCGGCCGACGTGCAGCAGATCCTCGTCTTCAACAAGCTCGACCAGGTCGAGCCGGCGCCGCGTGCCTTGCAGGATTGGGCCGAGCGCGCCGGTGGTGGCGCCGTGCCGCGGGTGTTCGTCAGCGCCTTGCGCGGCATCGGGCTGGACACGCTGCGCGCGCTGATCGCACAGGCCGCGTCACCCACGGGCTTGAATCCACCGGGCCAGTCCCCAGTTGAAGGGCTGTCGGAGTCGCTTGCCGCCACCTCTGCCGAACCGGGCGCCGAACCAGCCGCGGAAGGTGCCACGTTACCATCGGCCACAACATGAACATGCACGCAAAATCTTCCTTCGACCCCTCCCCGGCACCGCTGGGCATGAGGCTGGGCGCATTGGCGGGCGCCGCCCGGGCGCTGCTGGCCGGCGTGCTGCGCCGGCCACGTCCGATGATGGCTGGTGGCCGCAACGATGGCCCGCCCGATCTGGACGAGTTGTGGCGCGACTTCAATCGCAAACTCAACGGCCTGTTCAACAACAAGGGCGGTGGCAACGGCCAGCCGCCGCGCCGCGATCCGGGTGATGGCGACCAAGGCGGTGGCCCGTCCTTCCAGCCCGACCTCAAGAGCGCCGGCATCGGCCTCGGCCTGATCGGCTTTGTGGTCGCGGTGGTGTGGGCCGGCAGCGGCTTCTTCATCGTGCAGGAAGGCCAGCAGGCCATCGTCACCACCTTCGGGCGCTACACCAGCACGGTGGAAGCCGGCTTTCAGTGGCGCTTTCCGTACCCGTTCCAGGCGCACGAAGCCGTGGCGGTGACCCAGCTGCGTACCGCTGAGATCGGCCGCAGCAATGTCACGCAGGCCACCGGGCTGCGTGATTCGTCGATGCTGACGCAGGACGAGAACATCGTCGACATCCGCTTCACCGTGCAGTACCGGTTGAAGGATGCCAAGGCCTTCCTGTTCGAGAACCGCGATCCGGACAACGCCGTGGTGCAGGCCAGCGAGTCGGCGGTGCGCGAGATCGTCGGCAAGAGCAAGGTCGACTCGGTGCTCTACGAGGCACGTGACGCGATCGCCGCCGAGTTGGTCAAGTCGATCCAGAACCAGCTCGACCGTCTGAAGACCGGCATCCTGGTCGTCAACGTCAACCTGCAGAACGTGCAGGTGCCCGAGCAGGTGCAGGCTGCCTTCAACGACGCGCTGAAGGCCGGCGCCGACCGCGACCGCTTCAAGAACGAAGGCCAGGCCTACGCCAGCGACGTCATTCCAAAAGCGCGCGGCACGGCGGCCCGCTTGATGGAAGAAGCCGACGGTTACGGTCAGCGCGTGGTGGCGCAGGCCGAGGGTGATGCGCAGCGCTTCCGCTCGGTGCTGACCGAGTACCAGAAGGCGCCCGGCGTCACGCGTGACCGCCTCTACATCGACACCATGCAGCAGGTGTATGCCAACGTGAGCAAGGTGATGGTCGAAAGCCGCAATGGCAGCAATCTGCTGTACCTGCCGCTGGACAAGCTGATCCAGCAGGCCGCACCCGGCGCCGGCATGCAAGCCGTGCCGCAGGCGCCGCCATCGGCCGGCTTGCCCACCGACGGCGGTGCCGCTGGTGCCGCCGGCGTGGATGCCCGCTCGCGTGACGCCGGCCGCAGCCGCGACAGCCGCTGATCAACAAGGCCACCAATCCATGAACCGAATCGGACTCATCGTCGCCGGCGCCCTGCTGGCCCTGATGCTGCTGGCCTCGACCTTGTTTGTCGTCGACCAGCGCCAACTCGCCGCGGTGTACGCGCTGGGTGAAATCAAGGAAGTCATCAACGAACCCGGCTTGAAGTTCAAGCTGCCGCCGCCGTTCCAGAACGTGGTGTTCCTCGACAAGCGGGTGCAGACCCTCGACAGCCCCGAGACCCGCCCGATCTTCACCGCCGAGAAGAAGAGCCTGGTGATCGACTGGCTGGTGAAGTGGCGCATCTCCGAGCCGCGCCAGTTCATCCGCAACAACGGCACCGACATCCGCAACCTCGAAAGCCGGCTCAGCCCGGTGGTGCAGGCGGCCTTCAACGAAGAGATCACCAAGCGCCGGGTGGGTGAGGTGCTGTCGTCCGAGCGCGACAAGGTGATGCTGGATGTTCGCAAGCGGCTGGAGGACGAAGCCAAGGCCTTCGGCATCGAGATCCTGGACGTGCGCATCAAGCGCGTCGATTTCGTCGCCGACATCACCGACTCGGTCTACCGGCGCATGGAGTCCGAGCGCAAGCAGGTGGCCAACGAGTTGCGGTCGCAAGGGGCGGCCGAAGGCGAGAAGATCCGTGCCGACGCCGACAAGCAGCGCGAGGTGATCATCGCGGAGGCCTACCGCGATGCGCAGAAGCTCAAGGGTGTCGGCGACGGCAAGGCCTCGGCGCTGTATGCCGATGCCTTCGGCCGCGACCCGCAGTTTGCGCAGTTCTACCGCAGCCTCGAGGCCTACCGCGCCAGTTTTCGCAACAAGAGCGACGTGATGGTGATCGATCCGTCGAGCGACTTCTTCAAAGCCATGCGCGGTGGTGGATCGGTGGCTCCGGCGGCTGCACCCAAGCGCTGACGTTTCTCGCTGCCGGCCATGATCGATTGGGTGATGGGCGCCTTGGCGCTGATGCTGGTGTTTGAAGGCCTGCTGCCCTTTTTCAGCCCCACGGCCTGGCGCCAGGTGTTTGAACGCGCGCTGAAGATGAGCGACGGCCAGATCCGCTTCATCGGCCTGTCCAGCATGCTGGCGGGTCTGCTGATGCTGCTGCTCTGGCGCTGACTGCGCTGTCGGCGGCTGCCACGGCAGCCTGCTGACCTGTTGACACCTGTGCCGTCCGGCACAGGCCCGCCGGTACAATGCCGGTTTTAATCCCCCCGGGTTTGTTTCATGTCCTCTGCTTGGCTGCTGCCCGAGCACATTGCCGACGTGCTGCCGGCCGAGGCCAGACGCCTCGAAGAATTGCGGCGCACCCTGCTGGAGATGGCGCGCGGCTACGGCTTCGAGCTGGTGATGCCGCCGTTGCTGGAGCATCTCGAGTCGCTGCTCAGTGGCACCGGCCGGGCCCTCGATCTGCGCACCTTCAAGCTGGTCGACCAACTCAGTGGCCGCTCGCTGGGCATCCGCGCCGACACCACGCCGCAGGTGGCTCGCATCGATGCGCACCTGCTCAATCGCCAGGGCGTCACCCGGCTTTGTTATTGCGGGCCAGTGCTGCACACGCGGCCGCAATCGGCCCACGCCACGCGTGAGCCGCTGCAACTGGGTGCCGAGATCTACGGCCATGCCGGCCTGGAGGCCGACCTGGAAGTGCAGGACCTGGCGCTCGACGGCCTGCGTGCCGCGGGCCTGAAGGATCTGGTGCTCGACCTGGCCGACGCACGCATCGTGCGTGGTGTGCTGGCCGGCGTGCCGGCCGAGGCGGCGGTTCTCAACGAGGTCGTCACGGCGCTGGCGGCCAAGGACCAGGCGTCGCTGACCCGGTTGTCGCAAGGCTTTGCGGCCGACACGCGTGCGGCCTTGCTGGTCCTGCCCAGCTTGTACGGTGACTTCGCGGTGCTGGATGAGGCTCGCCGCCTGCTGCCGGCACGGCCGATGATCACCGCCGCACTGGATGACCTGGCCTGGCTGGCGCAGCACGTGGGCCGCGCCCACCCCGATGTGCGGGTGGGTTTCGACCTGGCCGACATGGGCGGTTATGCGTACTACTCAGGCGCTCGCTTTGCGGTTTATGCGCCGGGCGCGTCCGACGCGCTGTTGCGTGGTGGACGCTACGACGAAGTGGGTGCGGTGTTCGGCCGCAACCGCCCGGCGGTGGGTTTTTCCACCGACCTGAAACTGCTGGCCGCCTGCGCCGCACCTGAATCACGCCGCACTGCCGTGCGCGCACCCTGGAGCGAGGACCTCGGCCTGCGCCAGGCCGTGCGCAGGCTGCGCGAACTGGGCGACACGGTCGTCTGCATCCTGCCCGGCCATGAGCACGAGGGCGAGGAATTCGACTGCGACCGCGAACTCGTGGCCATCGATGGCCACTGGGTGCTGCGCGCGCTCTGAGCGCCCGCCACCAAACTGCAAACTGGACACTTCAAACATGCAACAAGGCAAGACTGTCGCAAACGGCCGCAACGTGGTCGTCGTCGGCACCCAGTGGGGCGACGAAGGCAAGGGCAAGGTCGTCGACTGGCTGTGCGACCACGCCCAGGGCGTGGTGCGCTTCCAGGGCGGCCACAACGCCGGCCACACGCTGGTGATCAAGGGCATCAAGACGGCGCTGCAGCTGATCCCTTCGGGCATCATGCGCGACGGCGTGCCCTGCTACATCGGCAACGGCGTGGTGGTTGATCCCACCCACCTGCTGATGGAGATAGAGCGGCTCGAGAAGATCGGGGTCGAGGTGCGCTCGCGGCTGTTCATCAGCGAATCCTGCCCGCTGATCCTGCCCTTCCACGTGGCGGT
>MESD01000171.1:6056-10137 GCA_001770815.1 Burkholderiales bacterium RIFCSPHIGHO2_12_FULL_69_20 | reverse complement strand
CACTGCGCGTGCAGGACCTGAAGCACCCCGAGCGCTTTGCCGCCAAGCTGCATGAACTGCTGGCGCTGCACAACTTTGCGCTGGGCGGCTACCTGAAGGGCGAGGTGCTCGAGTTCCAGCCGATCTTCGACCAGGCGATGCAGGTGGCCGAGCAACTCAAGCCGATGATGGCCGACGTGGGCTACCGCATCCACCAGGCCAGCCAGGGCGGCGCCAACCTGCTGTTCGAGGGCGCACAGGGCACGCTGCTCGACATCGACCACGGCACCTACCCGTACGTCACCTCCAGCAACTGCGTGGCCGGTAATGCTGCCGCCGGGGCCGGCGTGGGGCCGGGCATGCTGCACTACATCCTGGGCATCACCAAGGCCTACACCACCCGGGTGGGCAGCGGGCCGTTCCCGACCGAGCTCGACATCAACGCCGAAGGCACGGTGGGCCACCACCTGTCCACCGTGGGCCAGGAGCGCGGCACCGTGACCGGCCGTGCCCGCCGCTGTGGCTGGCTGGATGCGGCCGCGCTCAAGCGCTCGATGATCATCAACGGCATCTCGGGCCTGTGCATCACCAAGCTCGACGTGCTGGACAAGCTGCCTGAGATCAAGGTCTGCGTCGGCTACCAGCTCAACGGCCAGGCCATCGACATCCTGCCGCTGGACGCCGACGACATCGTCGCCTGCGAGCCGATCTGGGAGACCTTCCCGGGCTGGAGCGACAGCACTTTCGGCATCACCCAGTGGGATGCGCTGCCGGCCAATGCCCGCGCCTACCTGCAGCGGGTGCAGCAGCTGATCGGCGTGCCGATCGACATGGTGTCGACCGGACCCGACCGTGATCACACCATCCTGCTGCGCCACCCCTACCAAGCCTGACCGCAACCAGATCAACAGGAGACCTGCATGCTCACCGATGACGGCAAGCACTTGTACGTGAGTTGGGACGAGTACCACATGCTCATCGAGCGCCTCGCGCTCAAGGTGGCGCATTCGGGCTGGGAGTTCGACCAGATCCTGTGCCTGGCGCGCGGTGGCATGCGCCCGGGCGACGTGCTGTCGCGGGTGTTCGACAAACCGCTGGCCATCATGAGCACCAGCAGCTACCGCGCCGAGGCCGGCACCATCCAGGGCCGGCTCGACATGGCCAAGTACATCACCATGCCCAAGGGTGAACTGGCCGGGCGCGTGCTGCTGGTCGACGACCTGTCGGACTCGGGCGTCACGCTCAAGGCGGTGGTCGAGCGCCTGCGCGGCGTGCCCGCCATCACCGACCTGCGCAGTGCGGTGATCTGGGTGAAGGGGGTCTCTAGCTACACCCCCGACTACTACGTCGAGATGCTGCCCAGCAGCCCCTGGATTCACCAGCCGTTCGAGGATTACGACAATCTTCGCCCGGATGGCCTGGCGAAGAAATTCTCCGTTTGATCGATCAGGCCTTGTTTGCCCCTGCCGCTGCGTTGCACACGTCTGGCGGCTCGATCGAACTTTCATCGCGGCGTGGCGCCCCACAGCGCCCGCGGCGCCCCTTCACCACCTTCACCACCTTCAGCAATCACGCGGCACGAATTCGAGCGACCAAAACAAAAGGCCAGCACATCAGTGCTGGCCTTTATGATTTTGGTGCCCAGAAGAGGACTCGAACCTCCACGCCGCTAAGCGCTAGTACCTGAAACTAGTGCGTCTACCAATTCCGCCATCTGGGCAGGTACTGCAAGCTAGGAGTATAGCATCATAAAAACCAAGACATCAAGCTCCCCCGCGCCCGGCGCCGCACTGCCGAGTGAGATCGACGGCACCGTGCTGGGCCACCGTGACGGCCACGGCTTCGTGCGCCGCGACGACAACGAACCCGACATCTACCTCAGCCCGCAAGAGATGCGCTCGGTGCTGCACCGCGACCGTGTGCGCGTGCGGGTGGTGCGCCTGGATCGCAAGGGCCGGCCCGAAGGCCATGTGCTCGACATCGTCGAGCGCCGCAAGTCGCCCATCATCGGCCGGCTGCTGCACGAGAACGGCGCCTGGCTGGTGGCCCCCGAGGATCGGCGTTATGGCCAGGACATCCTGATCCCCAAGAACGCTACCGCCAACGCGGCGGTGGGCCAGGTGGTGGCGATCGAACTGACCGAGCCACCATCGATGTATTCGCAGCCGGTGGGCCGCATCACCGAGGTGCTGGGCGAGATCGACGACCCCGGCATGGAGATCGAGATCGCGGTGCGCAAGTACGAAGTGCCACACCGCTTCGCGCCCGAGACGCTGGCGCAGACGGCGGCCTTGCCCGACCATGTACGCCCGGTCGACAAGCGCCACCGCATCGACCTGACCGACGTGCCGCTGGTCACCATCGACGGCGAGGACGCACGCGACTTCGACGACGCGGTGTACTGCGAGCCGCTGAAGCAGGGCCGCGGCAAGACGGCCTTCGAAGGCTGGCGCCTGATCGTGGCCATCGCCGACGTGAGCCACTACGTCAAGCCGGGTGATCCGGTCGATGAAGACGCCTACGAGCGCGCCACCTCGGTGTACTTCCCGCGCCGGGTGATCCCGATGCTGCCCGAGAAGCTGAGCAACGGCCTGTGCTCGCTGAACCCGGACGAAGAGCGCCTGAGCATGGTGTGCGACATGCTGGTCACGTCGACCGGCGAGATCAGCGCCTACCAGTTCTACCCGGCGGTGATCCGTTCGCATGCGCGGCTGACCTACACCGAGGTGGCGGCCGCGCTGGCCAATACGCGCGGTGCCGAGGCGCAGCGCCGGCGCGACCTGTTGCCGCACCTGCTCTCGCTGCACGAGGTGTACCGCGCGCTGCTCAAGCAGCGTGGCAACCGCGGCGCGATCGACTTCGAAGGCACCGAGACGCAGATCGTCTGCGACGACAACGGCCGCATCGAGAAGATCATTCCGCGCACCCGCACTGAGGCGCACCGGCTGATCGAAGAAGCCATGTTGGCGGCCAACGTCTGTGCGGCCGAATTCATCGAGAGCCACAAGCACCCGGCGCTGTTCCGCGTGCACGAAGGCCCCACGCCCGAGAAGCGCCTGGCGCTGCAGACCTACCTGCGTGCGCTGGGCATCGGCTTCAGCCTGAGCGACGACCCCACGCCCGGCGAGATCCAGGCCATCGCGCTGGCGACCAAGGACCGGGTCGATGCGGCGCAGATCTCGGCCATGCTGCTGCGCTCGATGCAGCAGGCGGTCTACACCCACAGCAATGCCGGCCACTTCGGCCTGTCGTACGACGCCTACGCACACTTCACCAGCCCGATCCGGCGTTATCCCGATCTGCTGGTGCACCGGGTGATCAAGGCGCTGCTGCAGAGCAAGCGCTACCTGATCAGCGGCGGTGTGATCGAGGCCACCGCGGCCTCGGCGCCCGCGGCCAAGACCCTGCGCAAGGGCGGCAAGCCGGCCAAGGCGCCCACCAGCACCCAGGACGCGGCGCTGTGGGAGGCCGCCGGCGCGCATTGCAGTGCCAACGAACGGCGGGCCGACGAAGCCTCGCGCGATGTCGAGGCCTGGCTCAAGTGCCGCTTCATGCGCGACCACCTGGGCGAGGAATATTCCGGCACGGTCAGCGCGGCCACCAGCTTCGGCCTGTTCGTCACGCTCGACCAGCTGTATGTCGAAGGCCTGGTGCACATCACCGAACTGGGCGGCGAATACTTCCGCTTCGACGAGGCGCGGCAAGAGCTGCGTGGCGAGCGCAGCGGCGTGAAATACGCCGTGGGCTCGCGCGTGCGGGTGCAGGTCAGCCGGGTCGACCTGGACGGCCGCAAGATCGACTTCCGCCTGGTGCGCGAGGGCGAGACCGATGCGCTGGTGCCGCGTCCGCGTGCGGGCTCGGCAGGCAAGGCTGGGGCCGCGGGCAAAGGCGCGGCGTCGGTCAGCGATGAGCTGAAGGACGTGCAGACCCGCGACCGCGCCAGCAAGGGGGCACGTGCCAAGGCCGTGGCCTCGCGCGGTGCGCCGACGGGCAAGCAAGCCCGCGGCGCCAAGCCGCCCAAGCGCAGCGGCAAGCGCTGAACGGCCGCACCGGGCGCCTGTGGGTGCCTGGCGGTTGCCGCTCAGCGCGGCAGTGCGGGCAG
>MESD01000171.1:5057-6042 GCA_001770815.1 Burkholderiales bacterium RIFCSPHIGHO2_12_FULL_69_20 | reverse complement strand
CGGCCGCGCGACCGTGCAGCCACACCGTGGCGCAGGCGGCCTCGAAGGCCTGCCCGTCGCCGGCCTGCGACCACAGTCCGCCCAGCCAGCCGGCCAGCACATCACCGCTGCCGCCGCTGCCCAGCCGGGCGTTGCCGGTCGGGTTGATGGCCGGTGTGCGGCCCGGCGCGGCGATCACGCTGCCCGAGCCCTTGAGCACCACCACCGCCTGCAGAC
Source organism: Burkholderiales bacterium RIFCSPHIGHO2_12_FULL_69_20 (assembly GCA_001770815.1). Classification (GTDB taxonomy): domain Bacteria; phylum Pseudomonadota; class Gammaproteobacteria; order Burkholderiales; family Burkholderiaceae_C; genus Pseudaquabacterium. The sequence goes on along the minus strand of MESD01000171.1, from coordinate 5,826 downwards.
TGTCGGCCAGCGCCTGCGCCTGCTGCAGGCGCTGCGCCTGCACGCTGGCGGTGTCAGTGGCCAGCAGGCGTGCGGCTTCCAGCGGGTGTGGCGTCAACACCGTGGTCTGGCCGCGAGCGGCGCGTGCGCGCAGCCGGTCGGCCAGGCTGGCGTCGCCGGCCACGGCGTTCAGTGCGTCGGCATCCAGCACCAGCCTCGCAGCATGGTGCAGCACCGTGGGCAGGTGCTCGCGCACGGCGCTGCCGCCGCCGCAGCCACACACCACCGTGCAGTGGCGCAGCAGCTCGGGCGCCAGCGCCTGCGCCAGGCTGCGCGGCATCAGTTCGGGGCGTTGAGGATCGGGCGCCGTGTCGCCGTCCAGCCGCGCCAGGTAGATGCGGCCGGCACCGGCGGTGAGGGCCGCGCGCGCCGCCAGCAACGCAGCACCGCCCATGCCCGGTGCACCGCCCAGCACCAGCACGTCGCCGAAGCTGCCCTTGTGCTGGGCATGGGCCCGGCCGGGCAGCAGCGCCTGCAAGGCCTCGGGGCCGGTCAGCCAGGCGCTGGGCGCTTCGGTGCATGGCGGCAGGCCAAGCCCGTCGAGCCACACGCGGCCGGCATGGTCGCGGCCCGCGGCGGTGAACAGGCCGGGCTTGAGGGTCAGCAGCGACAGCGTGTGGGTGGCCACCACCGCGGTGTGCAACGGGCCATCGCCCAGCCGCCGGCCGGTGTCGCCGCACAGACCGGTGGGCAGATCGACCGCCAGCACCGGTGCCGCACCGGTGTTGAG
>MESD01000171.1:3569-4993 GCA_001770815.1 Burkholderiales bacterium RIFCSPHIGHO2_12_FULL_69_20 | reverse complement strand
GTTGCTCATCGCCCAGCAGGCTGACCCGCACCGCCCAGCCGGCGGCCTGCAGATGGCGCGCGGCCACCAGGCCGTCGCCGCCGTTGTTGCCCGGGCCGGCCGCCACCCACACGCGGCGCGCGCCAGGGGCCATCGCCAGCGCCAGCCGCGCCACGCCCAGGCCGGCGCGGGCCATCAGCGCATGCGGCGCTGACGTGGCCAGTGCGGCAGCCTCGATGCGCCGGCTGGCGGCCGTGTCGTGCAGCATCCAGCGGCGGCTGGAGGGCAGCACCGGCTGCGGTCCGTCGGCAGGGCAGGGCGGGGTCATCGCGAGCTTTCTCAGGGCGTTTCTCTCGGGCCCACCGCAGGGGTTCGCCACGATGAAAGCGCGCACGCATTGTGCTTTACTCATGGGCAGCAGGCGCCATGGCGGTGCCTTGACATTCACGCAGGAGATCCCCGCATGTTCAAGCGTTTTTGGGTGGGTGCAGCGGCCGCGGCGGCGCTGGTGATGGTGGCTGGCGGCGCGCAGGCGCAGCAGTTCTTCCGCATCGGCACCGGCGGCACGGCCGGCACCTACTACCCGGTGGGCGGCATGATCGCCAACGCGGTGTCGCAACCGGGCAAGCTGGTGGTCACCGCGCAGGCCAGCAACGGCTCGCTGGCCAACGTCACCGGCATCGCGGGTGGGGCGGTCGAGTCGGGCTTCAGCCAGGCCGACGTGGCCAGCTGGGCCTACACCGGCAAGGGCGCGTTCGAGGGCAAGCCCACCATCACCGGCCTGCGCATGATCGCCAACTTGTACCCCGAGAGCGTGCACATCGTGGTGCGCAAGGGGGCGGGCTTCAAGTCGGTGGCCGATCTGAAGGGCAAGCGTGTGGCGCTGGACGAGCCCGGCTCGGGCACGCTGATCAACGCGCGCACCATCCTGGCGGCCTACGGCATCAAGGAGTCTGACATCAAGCCCGAGTACATCAAGCCCAACCAGGCCGGTGACAAGCTCAAGGACGGCGCGCTCGATGCCTTCTTCTTCACCGGCGGCTCGCCTGCGGGCGCCATCGCCGAGCTGGCCTCGTCGGGCGCCGGCATCGAGCTGCTGCCCATCGACGGCCCGCAAGCCGACGCCATCCGCAAGAGCGACGGCTTTTTCGCGGTCGACCTGATCGCCGAAGGCACCTACAAGGGCGTGGCGGCGACCAGGACGCTGGCGGTGGGTGCGCAGTGGGTCACCAGCGACAAGGCCGATGCCAACGCGGTCTACGAGATCACCAAAGCCTTGTTCAGCGACGCCGGCCAGAAGGCCATGGGCGCTGGCCATGCCAAGGGCAAGTTCATCACCAAGGAGAACGCAGTGAAGGGCGTGGGCATCCCGTTCCACCCCGGTGCCGAGCGCTTCTACAAGGAAGCTGGGCTGCTGAAGTAGGGCGTTGGCCTTCACCGACCCA
>MESD01000171.1:0-3526 GCA_001770815.1 Burkholderiales bacterium RIFCSPHIGHO2_12_FULL_69_20 | reverse complement strand
TGGCCCAGCCGGCGGTCGGCATCGTCGCTGCGCTGCTGATCCTGCTGTCGGCCTTCCATTACTACACCGCCGGCTTCGGCCTGCTGCAGGAGGTGACGCACCGCGGGGTGCACCTGGCCTTCGTGCTGGGCTTGATCTTTCTGGTGTTTCCGAACCGCGCTGCGCTGCTGGGTGTGGCGGCGCGGCACCGCTGGGCCGCACCCGGGGGCGTGCCGTGGTTCGACTGGCTGCTGGCGCTGGGCATCGCGGCCTCGGTGCTCTACATCCCGTGGATCTTCGAGGACCTGGCCTTCCGTGTCGGCAACCCCGGGCCGCTGGACGTGGCGATGGGCACCATCCTGATCGTCGCGCTGCTCGAAGCCACGCGCCGCAGCATGGGCTGGCCGCTGCCGATCATCGCCATCGCCTTCATGGCCTATGCGATGGCCGGGCCGGTGTTCCCGGGGCTGCTCAAGCATGCCGGCGCCAGCTGGAGCCAGCTGGTCAACCACCAGTACCTCACCAGCCAGGGCATCTACGGCGTGGCGGTGGGCGTGGTGGCCACCTACGTCTTCCACTTCGTGCTGTTCGGCGTGATGGCCACGCGCATCGGGCTGGGCCAGCTGTTTCTCGACGTGGCGTCCAGCATCGCCGGGCGCTACGCCGGCGGGCCGGCCAAGGTCAGCGTGTTCGGCTCGGCGATGTTCGGCATGCTGTCGGGCTCGTCGGTGGCCAACGCGGTGACCGTGGGCTCGCTCACCATCCCCGCGATGATCCGCGTGGGCTACAAGCGCGAGTTCGCCGGCGCGGTGGAGGCCGCCTCGTCCACCGGCGGGCAGATCACGCCGCCGGTGCTGGGTGCGGCGGCGTTCCTGATGATCGAGTTCCTGGCGGTGCCGTACCAGACCATCATCGTGGCGGCCACGATCCCGGCCTTCATGCACTTCTTCGGCGTCTTCATGCAGGTGCACTTCGAGGCCAAGCGCTTCGGCCTGCGTGGGCTGACCGAAGAGGAGATGCCCAAGCTGCGCCAGTCGCTGCGCGAGCGCTGGCCCACGCTGATCCCGCTGTTCCTGCTGATCTTCGTCCTGGTTTCGGGCCGCACGCCCTACCTGGCGGCGTTCTGCGGCATCACCTCCTGCGCCATCGTCGGCCTGTGCACGCGGCCGACCGGCAACGGGCCTGCCAACTGGGCGCTGGTGGCGGTGCTGCATGCGGTGCTCTGGCTGATCGTGTTCGCCGGACTGCAGGACGAAGGGGCCAAGGTGGGCGTGTTCGCCGCTGGCGTGGCGCTGGCGGTGGTGGCCATCAAGACGCTGAAGATCCAGGGCCGCATCGCGCCCGCCGCGCTGCTGGAGGCGCTGGAAACCGGCGCCAAGTACGCGCTGGCGGTGGGCGCCGCGGCGGCCACGGTGGGCATCGTGATCGGCGTGGTCACGCTCACCGGCGTGGGCTTCAAGCTCAGCACCATCATCACCGGCGCGGCCAACGCGATGGCCGGCGGCGTGGGCGAGTGGCTGCCCGCCGCGCTGGTCGACCCCAAGAGCCTGGCGCTGGCGGTGGCGCTGGTGATGACGGGGCTGGTGTGCATCCTGCTGGGCTGCGGCATCCCCACCACCGCCAACTACATCATCATGGTGACGGTGGCCGCGCCCACGCTGGTGCTGATGGGCGTGGAGCCGCTGGTAGCGCACTTCTTCGTCTTCTACTACGGCGTGCTGGCCGACATCACGCCGCCGGTGGCGCTGGCCGCCTATGCCGCGGCGGGCATGGCCGGCAGCGATCCGTTCAAGACCGGCAACATGGCCTTCCGGCTGGGCCTGGGCAAGGCCTTGGTGCCCTTCGTCTTCGTCTTCTCGCCGGCACTGCTGCTGGTGGCCAAGGGCTTCACCTGGTACGACTTCAGCGTCACCTTCATCGGCTGCATCCTCGGCATCACGCTGCTGGCCGCGGCGCTGTCGAGGTACCTGCTGGTCGAGATGAAGCGCTGGGAGCAGGCGCTGTGCGGCCTGGGCGCGGTGATGCTGGTGGCGCCGGGGCTGGTCAGCGGGCTGCTGGGCCTGGCGGTGGCGTCGCCGGTGCTGCTGCGGCAGCTGGCCGCCTGGCGCTTGCTCAGCGCGTCAGCCGCGCCACGTCCAGCCCGCTGACGTCGATCGCCGGCGCGCGGCCGGCGATCTGGTCGGCCAGCACCCGCGCCGAGCCGCAGGCCAGCGCCCAGCCGCTGGAGCCATGGCCCAGGTTGAGCCACACGCCCGGCGCACCGCTGGGCCCCAGCACCGGCGGGCCGTCGGGCAGCATCGGCCGTGCACCCTTCCAGCGCTGCACCTGGCCCCGCTGGGCGCAGCCGGGGTACCAGTCGTCCAGCACCTTGTGCAAGGTCTGCAGCGCCGCATCGTCCAGCGTGGCCAGCCGGCCGCCCAGTTCGGCGCTGCCGGCCACCCGCACGCGCTGGCCCAGGCGGCTGATGGCGACCTTGTACTTCTCGTCCATCACGCCGGCCGCCGGCCCCAGCTGCGGATAGCCCTCGACCTGCCGCAGCGGCGCGCTGATCGAGTAGCCGAACACCGGCGCCAGCGGCAGGCGCAGGCCCAGCGGGCGCAACAGCGCCGTCGCGCCCAGCGCGGCGCAGACGACGATGGCGTCGAACTCGTCCTGCTGCGCGGCCTCCGTCGTGCCGGTGGCCTGGTGCGTCACCACCGGCGTGGCGCCCGTGCCCAGGCTGCGCACCGTGCGGTTGAAGCGGAACACCGCGCCCAGCGCCTGCGCCTCGCCGCGCAGCAGGTGCGCGAACTGCCGGCAGTTGCCCACCTCGTCGTTGGGCAGGTGCACCGCGGCGTGCAGCGGCATGGCGGGGTTGAGGCCCGGCTCAACCTGTCGCGCGCGGGCGGCATCCACCAGATGGAAATTGACGCCCAGCTCGGCCAGCAACTTCAGGCTGCCGCGCGCCAGCTTCAGGTCTTGCGCGGTGCGCAGCAACACCAGGTAGCCAGGCGCCTGCTCGTGGTCCAGGTGCAGGTCGTGGGTCAGCGCGCGCAGCCGCTGCTGGCTGTACTGCGCCAGCCGGTACAAACGTTCGCGGTTGACGGCAAACACCGGCGCGCGGCAGGCGCGCCACCAGCGCCACAGCCAGCCCAGCTGGCCCGGGGCCATCGGCCAGCCCAGCCGCACCGGCGCGTGGCGGCTGAACAGGTGCTTGAGCACCTTGGCCGGCATGCCCGGCGCCGCCCAGGGCGTGACATAGCCCGGCGCCACCACGCCGGCGTTGGCGAAGCTGGTTTCTTCGGCCACGCTGCCGCGGCGCTCGAGCACCGTCACCTGGTGGCCATCACGCGCCAGCTCGAATGCAGTCGTGACGCCGACGATGCCGGCGCCGATCACGGCCACCCGCATGTTCAGCGGTCTCGTGCGGGCGCGCCGGCCGGCGATGCCCCCGCGGCCAGCGCCGCCTCGATGGCCAGCCCCACGCCCAGCACCGCGTCGTCGGCCATCGCCGGGCCCCACACCATCAGCCCCACCGGCATCTGGCCGGGTGCCTGGCAGGGCAGCG
>MESD01000170.1:6465-23167 GCA_001770815.1 Burkholderiales bacterium RIFCSPHIGHO2_12_FULL_69_20 | reverse complement strand
CGGCGCGGCGCGGGTTGACGTAGGCCCATTGCGCCACCCGCGCCGCCTCGTCGGGCACCGGCTCGCCGGTCACCGGGCTGGGCTTGAAGGTCTTGCCGTCCCAGCGGGTGATGACGCGGCCGTCGCCGTCCAGCGCCGCTTCCACCCGGTCGCAGGCCAGCACCGCGTCGCGGCATTCGATGTTGCCGTAGTCGTGCACCACTGGCTCGGCCACGCTGCTGGCGCCCAGCGTGCGGATGTGCCACTGCAGCCAGCCTATCCACAGCACCAGCTCGGCCAGCGCGGCGGCGCGCTCGTTCAACTCGATGCCGCGCAGCTGCTGCAGCGTCACCGTCTCGCCTTCCATGCCCAGTTTGGCCTGCGTGTCGCCCAGCGCGTCGAGCTGGTTCAGCACCTCGCCTTCCAGGCGCTTCAGGTGCTCCAGCGTCACGTAGAGAAAGTTGCCGCTGCCGCAGGCCGGATCGAGCACGCGGGTGCAACACAGCTGATGGTGAAAGCGGCGGATCTCGGCGCGCGCCTCGTCGAGCTTGGCCTCGCGCTTCTTCGCATCGTCCAGCGCCTCGGCCTCGCGCACCAGCAGCAGCGCGGCGGCCTGGGCGTTGGCCCAGTCGGCGCGCAGCGGCTCCACCACGGTGGGCAGCACCAGCCGCTCGACATACGCCCGCGGCGTGTAGTGCGCGCCCAGCGCGTGGCGCTCGTCGGGGTGCAGCGCGCGCTCGAGCAGGGTGCCGAAGATGGCCGGCTCCACCTCGCGCCAGTTGGCGCGCGCGGCCTGCAGCAGGCCGTCGATCTGATCGGGCGCAAGAAGCAGCGCGTAACCATCGGCGGCCGAGCCCTTGAACAGCTTGCCGTTGAAGCGCAGCACGTCCTGCGCCAGCGCGGCACTGAAGCCGCCGCGGTCCATGTCGGTCCACAGCACGCGCAGCATCTGCTGCAGCACGGCGGGGTGGTCGCGGTGCTGGCGCAGCAGGCCGACGAAGCTGCCCACCGCGCCGCTGCTGCCGTCGACCGTGCCGGCCAGCGCACCGGGCACGGCGGGCAGCAGGCCCACGTCTTCGGCAAACATGCAGAACAGGCAGCGGGTGAGGAAGCCGGCCACCACCTCGGGGCGGTGGCCCGAGGCCTCCAGCGATTGCGCCAGCGTGGCCAGCTGCACCGCCACCGCGCGGGTGACGCGGGCGCTGGCGCGCGCCGGGTCCAGCGCCAGCGGGTCGGTCCACAGCAGCGCCAGGCGCTGGCGCACCGCCTCGTCGGCCAGATCGGCCAGCCGGATGCGGTGGTTCTTGGGGTCGGGGAAGGGCGTGTAGGTGGCGCCCGAGCGGGTGAACTCGGCATACAGCTCGATCACATGGCCCACGTCGACCACCACCACGAAGGGCGGCCGGCCTTCGGCCGGGGGCAGGGCGCGGGCATAACCCTCGGCCTGGGTGCGGGCGCGCAGCAGGGCGTCGTCGAAGCGTTTGGTGGTGGTGGCAGTGGTGGTGCCGCCGGCGGCCCGGGCGCCGGGGTGGAGCTTCTTGCTTTCGAGCACGAAGGCGCCGCGGCGGTAGCAGTCGATGCGGCCCGGGCTCTCGCTGCCGTCGCCGTGGCGGAAGGTGACCGGCCGCTCGAACATGTAGGCCTTGTCCTCGGTGGCATGCGGGCGCGGCACGCCCAGCAGATCGCACAGCTCGATGACGAAGCTCTGCGCGGTGGACAGCTCGGACGCGGTGCTGCCCTGCCAGCGGGTGATGAAGGCGTGGGCGGCGGAGGGGGTGGGGGTCATGCGTCCGATGATAGGCAGGTGCACCTGCGCTGGCGGCAGGTGGACATGGGCAGATCTCGGTTTTTATCCCATTTCATGTATATTCGTCCGATGCCCCGGCAGACTGAAAAGCCGCTCGAGTGGGTCGGCAGCAGCCACAAGGATTTGATGGCGCTGCCGATGCCGGTGCGGCGCTTCTTCGGATTTGCGCTGTCGCTGGCCCAGCACGGTGATCAGCATGACGCCGCGAAGGTGCTCCAGGGTTTTGGTGGTGCCGGCGTCGTCGAGGTGGTCGACAGCGATGTGGGCGGCACTTATCGGGCTGTCTACACCGTCAAGTTCAAGGCGGCGGTGTTCGTCTTGCACTGCTTCCAGAAGAAGAGCAAGCAAGGCATCGCGACGCCGAAGGTCGACATGGAGATCGTCCGCGCGAGGTTGAAGGTTGCCCAAGCGCGGGCCAAGGAGTTGCAGGATGAAGACGCGGGTGATTGACGGGGTGGCCGTGCAGCGCGGCAGTGGCAACGTGTATGCCGATCTGGGCGTGCCCGACGCCGACAAGCTGAGGATCAAGACCGGCCTGGTCATCGAGATCCGCAAGGCCATGCAGGGCCTGGGGCTGACGCAGCAGGCCGCAGCCCAGCGCATGGGCATCACACAGCCCAAGGTGTCGGACATGATGCGCGGCGATTTCAGCAACCTGTCCGAGCGCAAGCTGATGGATTGCCTGAACCGCCTGGGCTACGACATCGAGATCCGCGTGAAGCCTGCGGCCGCGCCGGTGGGGCAGCTGCTGATTGCCGCCGGCTGACGGCCCTGCGCCGCAAGCCGCTTGGCGCCGCATGCCCGCCAGCCGGCGCCTTGGTGACATGCGCCGCTGCCAGCCCACTGCCAGAATCGCCCGAGCCTAATTCGAGGAGATCCTGCATGGAAGAGCGCGTCCGCATCACCATTCATTCCAACGGCGTCGCCGACGTCTGCCTGGTGCGTGCCGACAAGATGAACGCGCTGGACTTTGCGATGTTCGACGCGCTGGCCGCGGCCATCACCCGGCTGAAGGCCGAGCCGGGGTTGCGTGTGGTGGTGCTGCACGGCGAGGGCAAGGCCTTCTGCGCCGGGCTGGACATGGGCCGCATGGCCAGGCTCAACAGCGGCGAGCCGGGCGCCACGCGCGACCTGCGGCCACGCACCCACGGCATTGCCAACTCGGCGCAGTACGTGGGCCTGGGCTGGCGCGAGATCCCCGTGCCGGTGATCGCGGCGGTGCACGGCGTGGCCTTTGGCGGCGGGCTGCAGGTGGCGCTGGGCGCCGACATCCGGCTGGTGACGGCCGACCTGAAGATGAGCGTCATGGAGATCAAGTGGGGCCTGGTGCCCGACATGGCCGGCGTGGTGCTGTTGCGCGGCCTGGTGCGCGACGACCATGCGCGTGAGCTGACCTACACCGGCCGCATCGTCGACGGCACCGAGGCGGTGGCGCTGGGCCTGGCCACCCGGGTGTGTGCCGATCCGCTGGCCGAGGCGCGCGCGATGGCGCAGGCGCTGGCGCAGCGCAGCCCCAGCGCGCTGCGCGCCGACAAGCGGCTGATGAACGCCAGCAGCCAGGTGCTGGCCGACAGCGCCCGCGCGCTGCTGCAGGCCGAGAGCGACGAGCAGGTGGCGCTGATGGGCGCCCCGCACCAGCTGGAGGCCGTGCGTGCCAACCTGGAGAAACGCGCGCCGGTGTTTGCCGAGGCCGATCTGGGCCGCGCGCCTTGATCGCCTCGAGCTGATCGGCGCTCCGATGCAACGCGACGATGCCCTGCGCCAGCAGGTGGCCGACCGGCTGGCCGGCTGGCAGTTGCACGCGCCGGACGAGGCCGGCCACAAGCGCGCGGCGGTGGCGCTGGCCATCACCGACGAAGGCCCCGGCTCGGCGCTGTGGGGCCTGCAGAAATCCGGCCATTGGAGCCGCCAGGCCGCGCTGATCCTCACCCGCCGCGCCAAGAGCCTGCGTGGCCATGCCGGCCAGTGGGCGCTGCCCGGTGGGCGCATCGACGAGGGCGAGACGCCCGAGCAGACCGCGCTGCGCGAGTTGCAGGAAGAAGTGGGCCTGCAGCTGACCGAGGCCGACGTGCTGGGCCGGCTGGACACCTTCATCACCCGCTCGGGCTATGCGATGACGCCGATCGTGGTGTGGGCCGGCGAGGCGCGCAAGCTGCATCCCAACCCGGCCGAGGTGGCCAGCATCCACCGCATCCGCATCACCGAGTTTCTGCGCGCCGATGCGCCCATCCTCGAGCCGCTGGAAGGCAGCGAGCACCCGGTGCTGAAGATGCCGCTGGGCGACAACTGGATCGCCGCGCCCACCGCGGCGCTGATCTACCAGTTTCGCGAGGTGTGCGTGCTGGGCCGCGCGACACGGGTGTGGCACTACGAGCAGCCGACCTTTGCCTGGAAATGACCTCGACGAATGATGGCGGCCTGACCGTCCCGGAGAACCCCGCATGATCGAACACCACCTCGACATCCCCACCGACGACGGTGCGATGAACACCTTTGTCGTGCATCCCGACGAAGGCGGCCCGCACCCGGTGCTGCTGTTCTACATGGACGCCCCCGGCAAGCGCGAAGAGCTGCACGACATGGTGCGGCGCCTGGCCAGCGTGGGCTACTGCGTGGTGCTGCCCAACCTGTACTACCGCCGCACCCGCGAGTACTGGCTGAAGGAGCGCAACGAGGCCGGTTTTGCGGAGATGTTCGGCCACATGCATTCGCTCAGCGCCAAGACCGTCGAGGTCGACACGCGGGCGATGCTGGCCTTCGTCGATGGCCTGCCGGCGGCCGACGCCACGCGCATCGGCGCGGTGGGCTACTGCATGAGCGGGCCGTTCGTGGTGTGGGCGGCGGCGGCCTTCCCGGATCGGCTGCGCTGCATCGCGTCGATCTACGGCGCCAACATGGTCACCGACAAGCCTGATTCACCGCACCTGGTGGTGCCCAAGGTCCGCTGCGAGAGCTACTTCGCCTGTGCCGAGCATGACCAGTGGGCCACGCCCGCGCAGGTGGCCCAGCTGCAGGCCGCGCTGCAGGCGGCGGGCACGCCGCACCGCCTGGAGTGGTACCCCGGTGCGCAGCACGGCTTTGCCTTTCCGCTGCGCGCGGGCATCTACGACAAGCCGTCGGCCGAGCGCCACTGGGCGCGGCTGTTCAGCCTGTTCGACCGGCAGCTGCGCCAGCCGCGCTGAGGCGCCGCGCCGGGCAGGCGGCCTGAAAGTTCAAGTTTCCCCACACGCGGCCGAAATCTGACCACGACCGGTGGCATTCGCCCGCCGTTGGATGTGGAGACTTCAGGCATGCGCAGTTTGGGCGATTGGTGGGTGGGGTTGGGGCTGTGGCGCCCGGTGGGGCATGCGATGCGGGGCCTGCGCTTTCCGATCAAGATGGTGCTGGTGGCCGCCGCGTTTGCGCTGCCGCTGACCTACCTGCTGGCCAGCCAGCTGGCCCGTGGCCAGCAGGACATCCGATCGACGCAGACCGAGCGCGACGGCGTGCGCCTGGCACGCGCCGTCTATGTCGCCCTGCAGCAGGCCGGGCAATGGCGCTTCGAGGCGCGCAGCGCGGCCTTTGGCGACGCCGCGGCCAGCGCCGCCGGCGCACGCCAGCACTACGAAAAGGCCCATGCCGACCTGCTGACCCTGCAGACCGAGCTGGGCACCCGGCTGGACACGGTGGACGCCTGGCGCCACGTGGCACTGGCCTTGACGGCGGCGCAGGCCGCCGACGTGCCGGGCGCCAAGCCCGAGGCGGTGTTCGATGGCCTGAACGGCCTGTCGCGCGCGCTGGTGGCATTGCTCGACCGCAGCACCGATGGCTCGGGGCTGTCGCTGGACCCGGCCGCCACCACCTACCACCTGATGAGCGCGGCGCTGCTGCATGCGCCGCAGATCATCCAGAACACCGCCGAACTGCGTGGCCTGGGCGGCAGCGCGCTGCAGGCGGGCAACCTGTCAGCGGCGGCCGCGCTGCAGGTGGAGCGTCGGCTGGCGGTGGTCGAGCATGAGCTGCAGCGCGCGCAGGTGGCGCTGGCCAAGGTCAAGGCCGATGCGCCCGAGGTGGCCGCGCGCCTGAAGATCGACGACGGACCGCAGGCCACGCAGCAGGCGCTGGCCCTGGTGCGGCGCAGCCTGGCACCGCCGGCCGGTGACGGTGCCGGCGCCGATGCCAAGGCAGCGGGGCTGGACGGCCAGCGCGCGCCCTACGTGCAGGCCATGAACCGCACGCTGCAGGCGCAGTTCGAGCAGGCGGGCCACAATCTGGCCGTGCTCGACGAGCTGCTGGCTCAGCGCCAGCAAGGCCTGCAGCAGGCGCTGTGGCTGTCGGCGGCGATCAGCGCCGGGGGCGTGCTGCTGGCGCTGGTGCTGCTGATGGGCGTGCACCGGGCGATGACCGGTGGTTTCAAGGCGCTGCGCAAGCACCTGATCAACATCAGCATGGGGGATCTGCGGGCTGAGATTCCAGCCGCAGGCCGCGACGAGGTGGGCGCGCTGCTGCGCGAACTGCGCTTCATGCAGGCCGCGCTGCGCGAGACGGTGGCGGCGGTGCAGGGCGCCAGCGACACGGTGGTGCGATCGAGCATCGAGGCGGCGCAGGGCACCAGCGATCTGTCGGCCCGCACCGAGGCCACCGCCGCGGCGCTGGAGCAATCGTCGGCGGCGCTGGAGCAGACCTCGGCCACCGTGGCGTCCAGCGCCGAATCGGTGGCCCAGGCCTCGCGCATTGCCGACGGCAACGCCGAGGTGGCCGAGCGCGGTGGCGCGGTGATGCACGAGGTGGCGGCCACGATGGCGCGCATCCAGGACAGCTCGCGCCGCATCACCGACATCATCGGCACCATCGACGGCATCGCTTTCCAGACCAACATCCTGGCGCTGAACGCGGCGGTGGAGGCGGCGCGCGCCGGTGAACAAGGCCGCGGCTTTGCCGTGGTGGCCAGCGAGGTGCGCAGCCTGGCGCAGCGCAGCGCCGAGGCCGCGCGCGAGATCAAGGCGCTGATCGGCGCCAGCGTCAGCGCGGTGGACGGCGGCATGACCGCAGTGCGCCAGGCCGGCAGCACCATGGACGACGTGGTGGGCAATGCGGCCAACGTGCGCCAGTTGCTCGACGAGGTGGCGCGTGGCGCGCGGGAGCAGACGCTGGGCCTGGGCCAGATCCGCGAGGCCGTGCAGGAGCTGGACCGCGCCACGCAGGCCAATGCGGCGCTGGTGCAGCAGGCCGCGGCATCGGCCGGCACGCAGCGCGACATCGCCGTGCGTTTGGCCGCGCGGGTCGACGAGTTCCGGCTGCCCGACGACGGTGCGGCCAAGGCCTGGCAGGTGGATGGCATCGACGTGGACGCCATCATCGACGCGCACCGGCTGTGGAAGGTGAAGCTGCGCGCGGCCATCGAGCAGCGCCAGACGGTGGACACCGCCACGCTGTTGCGCGACGACCGCTGTGCGCTGGGCAAGTGGGTGCACGGCGACGGCGGGCGTTGCCATGCGGGCAAGCCCAACTTCGTGGCGCTGATGGCGCGTCATGCCGAGTTTCACCAGGCCGCCGGCCGGGTGGGCGAACTGATCAACCAGCGCCAGTACCCACAGGCCGAGGCCGCGCTGACCGCGGGCACACCGTTTGCACAGTGCACCAGCGAGGTGGTGCTGTGCCTGTCGTCGGCCAAACGGCTGGGGTTCTGAACGCGCCGCGGCTCGACGTTCAGGGCGTTTCGTCGGGCCCGGGCGCCAGGCCGTAGGGCTTGACCAGCGCCCACACATGCGCCGGCACCAGGTGGCGCATGCGCCGCGGCAGCTCGCGCCGCAGGTGCAGCACGGTCTCGATGGCCTTCATCTCGACCCGCGTGCGGGCGAACTCAAGCCCACGCGGGCCCACCCGCGGCATCAACCAGCCGACGATGGGGCGCAGCCAGTCGGGCATGCGGCGCAGCGGCAGGCCACCGGCGGCGCGCTGCACGTTGGCCAGGAAGCCCTTGACCGCGCCGGCGCGCTGGCCGGCACTGCCCGGTGCGCTGGTGCGCACCTCATCGCCCAGCAGGCCCAGCAGCTCTTCACCGCGCGGGTTGCGCACCAGCAGCCACTGTTGCCCCTGGCCGCCCATGTAGCCCACGGTGATGTCGGCCAGCACGTTGGTGTAGTCGACGCAGGTGCGGCAGGTCAGCGGGAAAAAATCACTCGGCAGCTTGGAGATGGGCAGCTGCAGGAAGGGCATCAACCGGGTGCTGCCGTCGGCCAGCCGCAGCTCGACACGGTAGTCGGCGCGGAACTCGAGGTAGGTGATCTCGGCGGCGCTGCGGCCGATCTGCGCGGCCACCAGGTTCAGAAAATCGTGGAAGCGCTCGGTGGTGGTGTTGTCGGAGCAGGGCGTGCCGATCACGTACAGCCGCTCCAGCCCCAGCGACGATTCGAGCGCGCGCAGCGCATACACCTGGCACGGGATGCCGATGACGGCCAGCCGCCGATAACCTGCAGCGCGTGCGGGCTCCAGCAGCGCCAGCAGCGGAGCGTAGCCCATGCGCATGCCGCGGCACTGGGCCAGGCCTGCTGGCTTGGTCACCAGCACCGGCACCGGGCGCCAGCGGTCGTGGGGGTCGGGGGCCATGGTCAGCACCGCATCCACCGCGCCGGTCTCCAGCAGGCGCTCGGCAATGCGGGTGGTGATGCCGGTCCACTGCGCACCGTCGCGCGGTGCGGCCAGCGAGGCGCGCAACATGCGGCGGAACGGCCCGAAGTGCAGCTCGTCGGTGCGCGCCGGATCGCGCGCGCGGCCATGCACCTGCGCTTCCAGCGCGGGGTAGTCGGGCTGGATGAACTGGCAGGCCGTGGCGCAGCGCTTGGGCTCGGCGCTGCGCGAGATGCCGCAATCGGTGCACAGGTTGCGCGGCGCGGCCGGCGCCATCGGCGGTGACCAGAGCAGGGGGCGTGCGCCGTCGCTCAAGCCATCATCCCCAGCCGCCGCGCGATGGCCACCGCCTGCGTGCGGCTGCGCGCACCCAGCTTCAAGTTGATGTTGCGCAGGTGGGTGCGCACGGTGCTGTCGCTGACGAACAGCTTCTCGGCCATGGCGCTGTTGCTGTAGCCCTCGGCCAGCAGCTGCAGCACGCGGATCTCCTTGCGGGTGAGCGGCTCGGCCAGAGGCGGCGGCGTGCTGCCGGCGCTGGCCAGGCTGTCGGGGTGGTCGGTTTGGCCAGGCTCGTCGGGCGGGGGCTCGTCGCCGGCCAGCGCGATCAGCCGCTGCAGGCAATCGTCCTGCAGCGGATCGATGCGCCCGCCCGGGGCGTCCTGCAGCGCGAGGCGGGTGCGCCGCAGCAGCTGGCCCATGGCCGGGCCTTCGTCGAGCAGCAGGCGCACGAAGCCTTCGGCCTGCACCAGCGGCATCAGCCGGGCCATCAACGCCACGGCGCCGGCGGTATCGCCCGCGCGCTGCATCGCCAGGGCCTGCAGCAGCTGCAGCTTGAGCGCCCGGCGCTGGCGCTGCGCGGCCTGGGCCTGCGCGGCCCCGGCGGCGGCGGCCAGCGCGGCGGCGGCCGCATCACCGAACAGCACCTGCCAGCGCAGCCGGGCGATCGGCAGGTCGTCCACGTCGTGGGCGCTGATCTGGTGGCGCGCCACGCGCTGCCACACGCTGGGGTCGTCGGCGCGGTCCAGCGCCTGAGCGGCGGCCTCGGCCTGGCCCTGCAGCATCAGCACACGGGCACGTTCGAGCCGGGCGCTGGCCACCACGCGCGGCAACTGGCGGTGGTGGCCCAGGTATTCCAGCTCGGTGATGACCTGCAGCGCGGTGTCGATGTCGCCACGCTCGAAGGCGATGCGCGAGCGCATCACGTGGCTGTGGATCATGTGGTCGGGCAGGCCCACGTCGCGCGCCAGCGGCAGGTAGACGTTGAGCAGGTGCTCGGCCTGCGCCAGCTGGTGCGCCTCGTACATGGCCGCGGCGTACAGCACGCCGGCCCAGGCATTGCCGTGGGTGGGCTGCCAGAGCCCATCGGGCGTGGTGCCCGAGGCCATGCCCAGCGCCAGCCGGAAGCGCGCCGTGGCCTGGCGCAGCCGGCCCTGCTGCAGGTCGAGCAGGCCTTCGACCGATTCGGTGTACATGCGGTTGAAGCCGCCGCCCTGCTGGCCGCGGCGGGCGGCATCCAGCAGGCGCTGGGCCTGTTCGCGCTCGCCCAGCACGCCCAGCACATGGGCCATCGCGTTGCACAGCACGCTGTCGGCAAAGGGCTGGCCGGTGGGCACGCGGGCCAGGTGCTCGCGGCCGATGGCGCCGGCTTCTTCCACCCGGTCCATCATGGCCAGCAGCATCGGCTGCAGCGCATTGACGTGCGCGCGCACCGCGGCATCGGCGCTGTGCGCCACACCCGATTGGTTGAGCTGCTCCATCGCCGCCCAGGGCCCGCGGGTGAGGGTGCAGGCCCACAGCGAGACCACCTGCAGCATCGGCCGATCGGCCAGCGCGGCGGCGGGCAGCGCGGCAAACCAGCGCGCCAGCAGGCGCATGCGACCCTGGTCGAGAAAGGCCGTGGCATGCGCGGCCAGCAGGCTGATGGCATGCGGCGCGTCACCGCCCTCGATGGCGTGGTCGATGGCCGGCACCGGCCGGCCCTGCGCCTCGTACCAGCCCGAGGCGGCCAGGTGCAGACGGGCCAGCTCATCGGGCCGCTCGCGCGCCAGCTGGGCGCGCAGAAAGTCTGAAAACAGGCTGTGGTAACGCCACTCGCGCTGGTCGTCGGGCCCGGCGCCGGCCGTGCCGCTGGCGGGCACCGGCGGGATCGACGGGATCGACGGGATCGACGGGATGGGCGCGGCGGGCGCGCTGGGCGCGATGGGCGTGATGAACAGGTTGGCCGCGTCCAGCTGCGCCAGGATGCGCCGGCTGTCGCTGCGCGGGCTCAGCGCCTGGCACAGCGGCGCGTTGAACTGCCGCAGGATGCTGGTGCGCAGCAGGAAGTCGCGTACCTCGGGGGTTTGCCGGGCCAGCACGTCCTCGGCCAGAAAATCGGCCACCGCGCGGTTGCTGCCCGAGAACTGGGCGATGAACTCGGCCACGCTGCCTTGGCGGGCGATCACCGAATCCAGCGCCATCGAGGCCAGCCACAGCGCGGCGATCCAGCCCTCGGTCTTGTGGTGCAGGTGGTCGATCTGGGTCGACCAGTCGGCCGCACCGGCGCCGGTGGCCGCGCCCGCCGCCGGGCGGCGCAGCGCCAGGAAGTGCTGGGTCTCCTCGCGGCTGAAGCGCAGCAGCTCGGTGTCGATCTCCAGCAGGTGGCCGGCCGCACGCAGCCGGCCCAGGCCCAGGTCGGGCAGGCTGCGCGAGCCCAGCACCAGCTGGCCGCGGCGCGGCAGGTGGTCGATGATCTCGCGCACCAGGCCCAGCACCGCGGGCTCGGTGATCAGCTCGAAATCGTCGAGGAACAGCGCAAACGGCGTGTCGTGGCGCGCCAGCGCATCGACGATGCCGAGCCGGGCGTCGCTGAGCGGGCTGCCCGCACGCGGGTCGTGCAGGCCGGTGCCGGGCCGACTGTCGGCCAGCGTGCCGCCCAGCAGGATGGGTGCGGCCGCCTGCTGCAGGCAGGCCAGGAAGCGTGGCACGTCGTTCTCGGCGCGCTCCAGCGTCAGCCAGGCGGTGGCCACGCCCTGGGCGGCCAGGTGGTCACGCGCCTGCACCATCGCGGTGGTCTTGCCGAAGCCGGCAGGTGCGCGCACCAGCACCAGCTTGGCGCCGCCGGCCTCGGCCAGGCGCCGCACCACCGCCTGGCGCGGCACCTGGCTGGCGCGCGCCACTGGCGGGCTGAGCTTGGACGACAGCGGGCCGGGCGTCTGGGGGGTGGTGGGCGGTGGGCCGCCGGCGGGTTGGAGTGCGGGCATCAGCGGGCATTCTGAACCAGCCCCGTGCCACGGGCCCGGCACAATGGGGACATCATGATTGCTGACCAACACGACGCCGTCGACACCCAAGATACCCGTCGGGCCCTGGACGACCTGGTCGACCAATTGCGCCTGGAGCAGCTGGAGCACAACCTGTTTCGCGGCCGCAACCGCGATGTGGGCGGCAGCGCGGTCTTCGGCGGCCAGGTGCTGGGCCAGGCGCTGATGGCGGCGGCCCGCACCGTGGTGGCCGGGCACTCGGTGCATTCGCTGCACGGCTACTTTCTGCGTGCCGGCGACAAGGCCGTGCCCATCGTCTATGACGTCGACCGCATCCGCGACGGCGCCAGCTTCACCACCCGCCGGGTGGTGGCGATCCAGCACGGGCAGGCGATCTTCCACATGTCGGCCTCGTTCCACAAGCGTGAAGGCGGGCCGGCGCACCAGGGCACGATGCCCGAGGCGCCGCCGCCCGAGAGCCTGGTCGACGAGCACCTGCGCGAGCGCGCGATGGCCGATCGCATGCCCGAGCGGCGGCGCGCCTTCCTGCAGCAGGCCCAGCCGGTGGAGCTGCGGGCGGTCAACCCGCGCGATCCGTTCGCGCCCGAGCCGCGGCCGGCGCAGGCGCTGCACTGGGTGCGCGCGCCGCATGCGCTGCCCGATGATCCGCTGCTGCACCAGGCCCTGCTGGCCTATGCCAGCGACTGGAGCCTGATGGGCGTGGCCATGCTGCCGCATGGCCTGACCTGGCACCAGCCCGCCGTGCAGGGCGTGAGCCTGGACCACGCGATGTGGTTCCACCGCGACTTCCGCTTCGACGAATGGCTGCTCTACCAGAGCGATTCGCCGTCGCTGGCCGGCGCACGCGGCTTCTGCCGCGGCAGCCTGTGGTCACGCGACGGGGCGCTGGTGGCCAGCGTGGCGCAAGAGGGGCTGATCCGCGTGCGCACCAGCTGATCCACCGCCGGGTGCGCCCGGCAACTTCGTCGATTCGGACGATGGCTGCCACCGGGGCCGCGGGGTAGCGTGTCAGCCCGGTCCTTCGACCCCATCCACTTCCTTCCACAACCTTCAGGGGTGCTGCTCATGAAACTCGATTCCTCCATCTCGGCCGTGATCACCGGCGGTGCCTCGGGCCTGGGTGCCGCCACCGCGCGCCGTCTGGCCGCCAGCGGCGTCAAGGTGGCCCTGTTCGACCTGAACGCCGAGGCCGGCGAGAAGCTGGCTGCCGAACTGGGCGGCGTGTTCTGCAAGGTCGACGTGACCAAGGAAGACGAGGTCGATGCCGGTTTCGCCAAATCGCGCGCGGCCATCGGCCAGGAGCGCATCCTCGTCAACTGCGCCGGCACCGGCAACGCCATCAAGACCGCCGGCCGCGACAAGACCACCGGCGAGATCAAGGCCTTTCCGACCGCCAACTTCGAACGCATCATCCAGATCAACCTGATCGGCACTTTCCGCTGCATCGCCAAGAGCGCGGCCGGGATGCTGACGCTGCCCGTGTTGCCCGACGGCGACCGTGGCGCCATCGTCAACACCGCCAGCGTGGCGGCGCAGGATGGCCAGATGGGCCAGGCCAGCTACTCGGCCAGCAAGGCCGGCGTGGTGGGCATGACGCTGCCGATCGCGCGCGACCTGATGGGCGAGAACATCCGCGTCAACACCATCCTGCCGGGCCTGTTCAACACCCCGCTGCTGCAGGGCGCACCCGAGAAGGTGCGCGACGCGCTGGCCGCCTCGGTGCCGTTCCCCAAGCGCCTGGGCGACCCCACCGAGTACGCCGCGCTGGCCGAGTTCATGATCACCAACGGCTACATGAACGCGGAGAGCGTGCGCATCGACGGCGCCATCCGCATGGCGCCGAGGTAAGCCCGCGCCGGGCGGCTGGCCCGGCGCGGTGCGATGATGCGCGCCGCATGCTCGACCGCCCGCTCCATCACCTGATCAACCCCGCGCTGAATCGGCTGGCCGCCGGGCTGGTGCGCCGGCAGGTGTCGGCCGACCAGGTGACCTGGGCCGGTTTTGCGCTGGGTCTGGCGGCGGCGGCCTGCATCGCTGTGAACCGGCCGCTGGCCGGCCTGGCGCTGATGGCGGCCAGCCGCCTGGCCGACGGCCTGGACGGCGCGGTGGCCCGGTTGACCCGGCCCACCGACCGTGGTGCGTTTCTCGACATCACGCTGGATTTCATCTTCTACGCCAGCATCCCGCTGGCGTTTGCACTGGCCGACCCCGCCGCCAATGCACTGGCCGCAGCGGTGCTGCTGGCGGCCTTCATCGGCACGGCCAGCAGCTTCCTGGCGTTTGCGGTGCTGGCCGAGCGCCGCGGCCTGACCAGCCTGGCCTATCCGAAGAAGGGCCTGTACTACCTGGGCGGCCTGACCGAGGCCACCGAGACGCTGGTCTGCTTTGCCGCAATGTGCCTGTGGCCGGCGCTGTTTGCACCGCTGGCGCTGGGCTTTGCCGCCTTGTGCGGCCTGACGATGGCCGCGCGGGTGCACGCCGGCTGGCAAGTGTTTGGAGAAGCCCGATGACCCACGAACCAAGGCCCGCGACACCAGTCGGGCGGATGGTCGGCGCAACGGCCTGCACAACGGCCTGTGCGTTGGCCGGCGCGCTGTTGATCAGCCTGTCGGCCGCTGCCGCCACGCTGGGCCCGCTGGTGGGCGAGGGCGACGCACCAGCGCCGCCCTGGCTGTTTGCCGGCCTGCCGCAGCAGAGCCTGCCGCGCACCCAGTACCGCATCGCGCCGGTGGACGCCGGCCGCGCGCTGCGCATCGAGGCCAACGGCTCCTACGGCAACCTGGTGCATGCCATGCCCGCCGGCAGCAGCGGCCGGCGGCTGGCCTGGCGCTGGCGGCTCGACCAGCCCAATGCCCTGGCCGATCTGCGCCGCAAGCCCGGCGACGACAGCGCCGTCAAGGTGTGCCTGCTGTTCGACCATGCGCTGTCGGCCGTGCCATTCATCGAGCGCCAGCTGTTGCGCCTGGCGCGCAGCAGCACGCCCGAGCCGCTGCCCGCGGCCACCGTCTGTTATGTGTGGGACGTGCGGCTGGCCGGCGGCGACGCGGTGGACAACGCCTACTCGCGCCGGGTGCGTTACCTGGTGCTGCGTGGGGCCGAAGCCCCGCTGCGCCAGTGGGCCACCGAGCAGCGCGACGTGGCGGCCGATTTCCTGCGGCTGTTCGGTGACGAGACCACGGTGGTGCCACCCTTGCTGGCGGTGGCGGTGGCCGGTGATGCCGACAATACGAAGGCCCGCAGCCTGGCCTGGGTGGACGCGCTGACGCTGGATTAGGCGGCCAGCATCAGGCCCTCACACCGGGTCAGTGCGCGCCCACCACCACCGGCACCTCGGTGGCCGGTGGCGTGTTGCGGCTGCGCCCGCAGCGCACGATGCCGTCGATCATCACCATGCCCACGCCGGGGATGTCGCCCAGCTGCACGCTCTCGAGCAGGGAGCGGCCGGCGGTGTGCTGGGCGCGGTCCATGAAGACGAAGTCGGCGTCGCGGCCGACCTCGATCAGACCGCAATTGAGCTTGCGCAGCCGCGCGGTGTTGCCGGTGGCAAAGCAGAACACCAGCTCGGCCGGGATGTTGCCCATGGCCGACAGCAGCGCGATCAGCCGCAGCATGCCCAGCGGCTGCACGCCCGAGCCGGCCGGCCCGTCGGTGCCCAGGATCACCCGGTGCGGGCACTTCAGCTGCAGCGCGGCTTGCGCGGCGGCAATCGCGATCTTCTCGTTGCCGTTGTGCACGATCTCGATGGCGCGGCTGCTCCTCTCGCACAGCTCGCACACATGGGCCTCGGGCAGCGCGGTGTGGCCGCCGTTGATGTGGCCGATGACGTCGGCGTCGGCCTCGAGCACCACGTCCTTGTCGATCAGGCCCGAGCCGGGGATGCTGGGCCCGCCGGTGTGGATGGTGCTCTGGATGCCGTGCTTGCGCGCCCAGGCCACCATCTGTTGGGCCTCGTAGCCGGCCTTCACCGAGCCCAGGCCCACCTCGCCCAGCAGCTTGACGCCGGCAGCGGCCAGCTCGGCGAAGTCGGCCTCGACCATGCCCTTCTCGATCACCGGCGCGCCGGCCAGAACCTTGACGCCGCCAGGGCGGAAGTTGTCGAAGGCGCGCTGCGCGGTGATGGCCAGTGCCTTCAGCCCGACGATGTCTTTCGGCCGGCCGGGCAGGTGCACCTCGCCGGCCGAGATCATCGTGGTGACGCCGCCGTTCATCGTGCTCTCGATCCAGCCCAGCTGGTTCTGCCGCGGCGTCCAGTCGCCGAACACCGGGTGCACGTGGCTGTCGATCAGGCCGGGGGCGACGCAGGTCTGCCGCGCGTCGATCAGGGTGTCGGGCAACTCGGCGTTGCAGTCCTTCTCCTTGCCGACCTGGGTGATCACGCCGTCGACCACCACGATGGTGTCGGCGTCCAGGATCGGGCGGTCCAGGTCGCCCGAGAGCAACAGCCCGATGTTGCGGATCACCACCTTGCCCGATTGGCCACCTGCTGCCACGTCTGCCATGCGCTTCGCTCCTTGATTTGGTGTAGTGAAGGCTACATGAAGTCGGGCATCACCTCAAGCCGGCGCGGATGTGACCACGGTGCGGCGCACCGCGTCGGTGACGAAGGTCTCCCAGTGCGCCAGCGCGGCGGGGGCCTCGAGGTTCTCGCCGAGAAACGACGACAGCGTGAAGCGGTTGCTGAGGTAGAAGTAGGCCATCGACGCGATCATCAGGTACAGGTCGCGGGCATTCAGCTCGGCGCGGAACAGGCCTTGCGCGATGCCGGCCTGCAGCACGCGGTCGGTGATGGCCAGGGCCGGCGACGAGTACTCGCGTGCCCGCGCGCTCTTGGCGATGTGCCTGCCGCGCAGCAGGTTCTCGCTGTTGAGCAGGGTGATGAACTCGGGGTTCTTCTGGTAGTAGGTCCAGACGAAGTGGACCACCGCCTCCAGCGCGGCCAGCGGCTGCGTGGTGTCGAGCACCAGCGCCTGTTCGGCCTCGTTGAAGCGGCGGTAGGTGTGCTCGATCACCGCGATGAACAAGCCTTCCTTCGAGCCGAAGTAGT
>MESD01000170.1:405-6417 GCA_001770815.1 Burkholderiales bacterium RIFCSPHIGHO2_12_FULL_69_20 | reverse complement strand
GCCTTGGCTGCCTTGGCGGCCTGGGGTGATCCGGCAGCGGTCTTGGCGGCCGCCCGCCTGGGCGGCGCGGCCGAAGGCTTCTTGCGCGCGACGGTGGCCATGCGCTCGGCGCGGCGGCTTTTACTGCTCGACGAAGGCGCGTTCGATGACGAAGTCGCCCGGCGTGGAGGTGTTGCCTTCCTTGAACTTGCGCATCTCGAGCAGCACCTTCAGGTCCTTCAGCAGGCCGGGGCTGCCGCAGATCATCACCCGGTCTTCGGCCGGATCGAGGGCGGGCACGCCCAGGTCGGTGAACAGCTTGCCCGAGACGATCAGGTCGGTGATGCGGCCGCTGTTGCGGTAGGGCTCGCGCGTCACCGTGGGGTAGTAGCGCAGCTGCTCGCTGACCATTTCGCCCAGGATCTCGTGCCGGGGCAGCTCTTGGGTGAGGTAGTTGTGGTAGGCCAGCTCGGCCACCTGGCGCACGCTGTGCACCAGCACCACCTCGGCAAACTTCTCGTAGGTGGCCGGGTCGCGGATGATGCTCATGAACGGCGCCATGCCGGTGCCGCTGCTCATCAGGTACAGGCGCTTGCCCGGCAGCAGGTAGTCGATCACCAGCGTGCCGGTGGGCTTGTTGCCCACGATCACGGTGTCGCCGATCTGGATGTGCTGCAGCCGGCTGGTGAGCGGGCCGTCCTGCACCTTGATGCTGAGGAACTCGAGGTGCTCTTCGTAGTTGGCGCTGACCACGCTGTAGGCGCGCAGCAGCGGCTTGCCGTCCACCCGCAGGCCGATCATCGTGAAGTGGCCGTTGAGGAAGCGCAGCGAGGGCCCGCGCGTGGTGGTGAAGGAGAACAGCCGGTCGGTCCAGTGGTGGACGCTGAGGACGGTTTGCTCGCTGAAGGCACTCATGATGGATGCGACCGGGGTCGAAGGCAGTGTGGCGAAAGGCGGGGAGGGCCGGTGGCACCACCGGCGCCGGGTCACCCCGCGCGCTTGCGCTGCCTGCGCCCTGAATGTAGCATCGGCTACATCTTGGTGTAGCGGGCACTACATGAAATCCATGCCCGCCGCATCGCCCGCGATTGTGCCTCAGGCCCAGGGTTGTCCCTGGGGCGCGGCTTGATCTGCATCACCACCAGGGCCTGCATGTCCGAGCACGAGCACACCAAGACCGATGGCCTGGGCGATCCACCGCTGTCGCAGCTGCCACCCGGCAGCGCGCTGGCCGCCGGCGCCGAAGCCTGGCGCGCCGCGCCGCGCCACGAGCGCATGGCCGCGCACAAGATCGAATGCAACGCCTGCCCGGTGCTGTGCCAGATCAGCGACGGCAAGGTGGGCGCCTGTGATCGTTATGCCAACCAGACCGGCGTGCTGGTGCGGGTGGATCCGGTGCTGCTGGTGCGCCGGCGTGTCGACGCGGCGGCAGGGGGCGATGCGCCCGGGGCGGCCGATCTGGTGCCCTTCCTGGCCGCGGGTGCGCCGCCGCTGCCGCTCGAGCCTGCCGACGAGGCCGACGCCGCGATCTTCGTCACCGCGGTGGGTGCCTCCACCACCTACCCCGACTACAAACCTGCACCGTTCATCGTCTCGTCGCGTGCCGAGGGCGTGGACATGGTCACCGTGGTCACAGAGGGCATCTTCAGCTACTGCAGCCTGAAGCTGAAGATCGACACCGACCGCTGGCTGGGCCCCGAGCAGGCCAACGTGCGCTGTCAGGGCGAGGTGGTGGGCCATGTCAGCACGGCCGAGTACGGCTCGCAGATGTTGAGCCTGGGCGGTGTGCACCACATCACCGGCGGTAGCAAGAAAGAGGGCCGCATCACGGTGGACATGATGGCCGCGCTGGGCAACCAGCAGGCGGTGGACCTCAGCATCGACGGCGGCGCCCAGGTGCGGGTGCAGGCGGGCGTGGCGCCGGTGGTCAATGGCGTGCCCGAGCTGCGCATGCGGCTGGGCTGCGGCTCGGCCACCATCGGCATCTTCGCGCAGCAGTTCATGGGCCTGGTCGACGAGGTGGTGGTGGTCGACGACCACATCACCGGCGTGCTGACCGAGCACCAGGCCGGGCGCTGCCTCGGCATGCGGCGCTCGGGGTTGAAGATCCGCGGCCGCAAGAGCACGCCGGGGCGCTACTTCCAGGTCGCCAACCCGGGCACCGGCTGGGGCGGCACCGACATCGCCGACCCACTGAGCATCCTGGAGCCCTGGGACGCCGGCGAGGCCTGGCCCGGCCAGCGCCTGCTGATGGTCAGCACCACCGGCGAGCATGCGGCCTGGTTCGAGCTGGATGCAGCGCTCAAGCCCCAGCCGGCGGTGATGCCCGCGGCGGTGCAGGCCATCGTCGAGCGCATCGGCGAGAACTGCGAGCCGTCGCTGTGCACCGTGCTGTTCGTCGGCGGCGCGGGCGGCAGCCTGCGCGCGGGCGTCACCGACAACCCGGTGCGGCTGACCCGCGCGATCAAGCAGAGCCTGGTCAACGTCACCTGCGGCGGCGCGCCGGCCTATGTGTGGCCGGGCGGCGGCATCACGCTGATGGTCGACGTGATGCGCATGCCGGCCAACAGCTTCGGCACCGTGCCCACGCCGGCGATCGTGGCGCCCATCGAGTTCAGCATGCGGCTGGATGACTACCAGGCACTGGGCGGCCACATGGCCTATGTGCGGCCGCTGGCCCAGGCGCTGGCCACCGGCGCCTGGCATGCCGATGGTGCGCCCACCGCGCGGCGCTTCATCGCGTCCGGGCCGGGCAACCCCTGGCCGCTGGGCCGCGCGCCCCTGCTGGGCTGAACGCAGTGAAGCTGCCCGCACGATGAGCACCGCCCAGCGTGCGCGCCTGCCCGACGGGCGCTGGCATTTCCAGCACGGGCCGATCGACCTCGTGATCGGCGCCGAAGGCCAGCCCGGGGCGGTGGCGGCTGCCGATGCCGCGGCCTGGGCGCGGTTCGAGCCGTTGCTGGCCGAACTGGTGGCCGAACTGCCGCACCTGCGCCAACCCGTTGCCGACGCCGCCAGCGCCTGTCCGCTGCAGGGCCCGGTGGCGCGACGCATGTGGTCGGCCTGCGTGCCGTTGCGCGCCGAGGCCGCGGGCTTCATCACGCCGATGGCGGCGGTGGCGGGCGCGGTCGCGCAGGAACTGATCGCCTGCTACCAGCGCCCCGGCATCCAGCGCGCCTGGGTCAACAACGGCGGCGACATCGCGCTGCACCTGGCACCCGGCGCATCGGCGCGCGTGGGGCTGTTTGCCGACCTGGACCGCTTCGATGTGGCCGCGGCGGCACGCACCACCGAGGGGAGCTTGCGCACCGATGCAGGCTTCACCGTGCAGGCCGGCGACCCGGTGCGGGGCGTGGCCACCAGCGGCTGGCGCGGGCGCAGCCAATCGCGCGGCATCGCCGACGCCGTCACCGTCCTGGCCGCCAGCGCCGCGATGGCCGATGCCGCCGCGACGGTGATCGCCAACGTGGTGGACGTGGACGATGCCCGCATCCAGCGGCAGCCCGCGAACGCGGTGCGCGATGAGAGCGATCTGGGCGAGCGGCTGGTCACCGTGGCGGTGCCGCCGCTGCCGCCAGCGCTGATCGAGCAGGCGCTGCAGCGCGGCCTGGCCTGTGCGCGGCGCCTGCAGGCGCTGGGCCTGGTGCAGGCGGCGCTGCTGGTCTGTCAGGGTTCCCTCGCTCGGCTGCCGGCGGTGTCCGCGCTAGAGTTGCCACCCGAGTTGGTTCAGTAATTGCTACATCAAATCATATGCAAATCCTCGATGTCGAACGAAGCGGGCGGGCCGAGCGCCGGGCCGCTCCCAAGCTGGCCCGCATCCCCTCGGGGGATCGGCTGCAGTACCCTGCGGACGAGGGGTCGACATGTCGCTGATCGACATCCGCCGCGTCTTCACCCAGGTCGAAGACATCTACCACGAGGGGGGGCCGCGCGCGGCCCAGCCGCTGCGGCGCGGCGCCATCGCGGCGGTGCTGACCAACCCCTACGCCGGGCGCTACGAAGCCGACATCCTGCCGATGATGGAGGCGCTCAACCCCGTGGGGCTGGACCTGGCGCGCCGGCTGCTGGCGGCGATGGACGTGCCGGTCGAGCGCATCCAGGGCTATGGCAAGGGCGCCATCATCGGCGCGGCCGGCGAGCTGGAGCATGGCGCGCTGTGGCATGTGCCGGGCGGCTACGCGATGCGCGAGCTGCTGGGCTGGAAGGGTGATGCCGCGGCCTATGCCAAAGGCATTTCGAGCGGCGGGCAGAGCGGTAACGCGCTGGCCATCGTGCCCAGCACCAAGAAGGTGGGCGGGCCCGGCGCCACGCTGGACGTGCCGCTGACGCACATCAACGCCGCCTACGTGCGCAGCCATTTCGACGCGATGGAAGTGCGCGTGCCCGGTGCGCCGCGGCCCGACGAGATGATCGTGATCCTGGCGATGAGCACCGGCGCGCGGGTGCACGCACGGGTCGGCGGCCTGGCCGCTGACGCGATTGCCAAGTGGGACGGCCAACGCTGATCCCGCCCAGACCGAACAGGACATCCACACCATGACCATTGAAGTTCCGAGTTATGTCCGCAAGCTGGTGGTGCAGGTCGATGAGATCCGCCGCGAGATGGGCCGCGACGTGGCCCCGCCCACCCGCCGCGCGCTGGCGATGGCGGTGATCACCAACCCGTATGCCGGCCGCTACGAGGAGAACCTCGATGCGCTGATCAGCATCGGCGAGGCGCTGGGCGCCCTGCTGGGCGAGCGTTGCGTGCAGGCGCTGGGCATCACGCCTGCGCAGGCGCAGAGCTACGGCAAGGCCGCCATCGTCGGTGAGGCCGGCGAGCTGGAGCATGCCGCCGCGATCCTGCACCCCAAGCTGGGCGCGCCGCTGCGCAAGGCCGTGGAGAAGGGCGCCGCGCTGGTGCCGTCGGCCAAGAAGCAGGGCGGCGTGGGCACCGCGGTCGACGTGCCGCTGGGCCACAAGGACGCCGCCTTCGTGCGCAGCCACTTCGATGCCATCGAGGCACGGGTGAGTGATGCGCCACGCGCCAACGAGATCGTGGTGGCGGTGGCCGTCACCGACAGCGGCCGGCCGCTGCCGCGCATCGGCGGGCTGCAGGCGCATGAGATCGTCGGCCAGGACGGCCTGCGCTGACCGCGCCCCGCACCGGCGTTATCGTTCACCCCGTTTCCATCACTTCGAGGACCGCTCCATGAACCGCAAGCACTTTCTGGCCGCCCTGGCTGCACTGACCACCCTGGCCGCGCCGCTGGCTCAGGCCCAGGGCATCATCAAGATCGGCGAAGTCAACAGCTACAAGGTGCAGCCCGCCTTCCTCGAGCCCTACAAGAAGGGCATGGAGCTGGCGGTCGAGGAGATCAACGCCGCCGGTGGCCTCAATGGCAAGCAGGTGCAGCTGATCACCCGCGACGACAACGGCAACCCGGGTGACGCGGTGCGCGCCGCCGAAGAGCTGGTCTCGCGTGAGAAGGTCGACGTGCTGACCGGTGCCTTTCTCTCGCACATCGGCCTGGCGCTGACCGACTTTGCCAAGCAGAAGAAGTTCTTCTACCTGGCCAGCGAGCCGCTGACCGACAAGATCGTCTGGCAGAACGGCAACCGCTACACCTACCGGCTGCGTCCGTCCACCTACATGCAGAGCGCGATGCTGGCGCCCGAGGCCGCCAAGCTGAAGAAGAAGCGCTGGGCCGTGGTCTACCCCAACTACGAATACGGCCAGAGTGCCGCGGCCACCTTCAAGCAGTTGCTCAAGGCGGCGCAGCCGGATGTGGAGTTCGTCGCCGAGCAGGCGCCGCCGCTGGGCAAGCTGGACGCCGGCAGCGTGGTGCAGGCGTTGGCCGATGCCAAGCCCGACGCGATCTTCAACGTGCTGTTCGGCGCTGACCTGGCCAAGTTCGTGCGTGAGGGCAATACCCGCGGGCTGTTCCAGGGCCGCGAGGTGGTGAGCATGCTCACCGGCGAGCCCGAGTACCTCGATCCGCTGAAGGACGAATCGCCCAACGGCTGGATCGTCACCGGCTACCCCTGGTACGG
>MESD01000170.1:0-388 GCA_001770815.1 Burkholderiales bacterium RIFCSPHIGHO2_12_FULL_69_20 | reverse complement strand
GGCTACCCCTGGTACGGCATCCAGACGCCCGAGCACAAGGCCTTCTTCCTGGCCTACCACCGCAAGTACAACGACTACCCGCGCCTGGGCTCGGTGGTGGGTTATTCGGCGATCAAGAGCCTGGCGGCCGGCATCACCAAGGCCAAGAGCACCGACACCGAGAAGCTGATCGCCGCCTTCAAGGGCCTGGAGGTGATGACGCCCTTCGGCAAGGCCACCTACCGCGCGCAGGACAACCAGAGCACGATGGGCGCCTACGTCGGCAAGACCAGGCTGGAAAAGGGCAAGGGCACGATGGTGGACTACATCTATCTCGACGGCACGAAGTACCAGCCCAGCGATGCAGAAGTGAAGAAACTGCGCCCGGCTGACTGATGACGCTGTCGGG
>MESD01000169.1:697-10683 GCA_001770815.1 Burkholderiales bacterium RIFCSPHIGHO2_12_FULL_69_20 | reverse complement strand
AACTGTTGAACTCCACGGGCGCCACGCCCTGAGCCTGCAGCCAGCGCCCGGCCGGTGAATCGGCGGCGATGTTGCCGGCCGGCGAGATGTGGTCGGTGGTGATCGAGTCGCCGAACAGCGCCAGGATGCGGGCGCCTGTCACGTTACTTGCGCTGTTGACCTGCGCCGGCGGCGTCATCGCAAAGCCGTCGAAGAACGGCGGGCGTGCGATGTAGCTGCTGGCCGGCCAGTCGTAGGCCGGGCCGCTGGCGCCGGCGATGGCCTTCCACAGCTTGCCCGGGCGCTCGCTTACCTGCTGGTAGTTGCTGCGGTAGACGCCGGGGTCCATCGCGTGCTTCATCAGCGCGTGGATCTCTTCGCTGCTGGGCCACACGTCGCCCAGGAACACCGGGTTGCCCTGCGGGTCATGGCCCAGCGGCTCGGTCATCAGGTCGCGCCGCATCGTGCCGGCAATCGCGTAGGCCACCACCAGCGGCGGGCTGGCCAGGAAGTTGGCCTTCAGGTGGGGATGGATGCGCGCCTCGAAGTTGCGGTTGCCCGACAACACCGCCGCGCACACCAGGTCGTGCTCGATGATGGCCTGGTTGATGCCCGGCGTCAGGTCGCCGGCGTTGCCGATGCAGGTGGTGCAGCCGTAGGCCGAGACGAAGAAGCCCAGCTTGCGCAGCGGCTTGGCCAGGCCGGCCTTCTCGAGGTAATCGGTGACGATGCGCGAACCCGGCGCCAGCGAGGTCTTGATGTGCGGCGCCACCGTCAGCCCGCGCGCCACCGCCTTCTTCGCCAGCAGGCCGGCGGCCAGCATCACGCCGGGGTTGCTGGTGTTGGTGCACGAGGTGATGGCAGCGATCAGCACGTCGCCGTGGTGCAGGTCCAGCCCGGGGCCGGCAGGGGCGGTGATGGCCAACCGCTCGGGCGCTTGCTGGTAGCCGTTGGCGCTGGCCGGGGCCGAGAACAGCGTGTCGAACTGGCGCGCCACCTGGCCCAGCTCGATGCGGTCCTGCGGCCGCTTGGGGCCGGCCAGCGAGGGCGTGACCTGGCCCAGGTCGAGCTGGACCACGCGGCTGTAGTCGATCTGGCCGGCGCGCGGCACGCCGAACAGGCCCTGGGCCCTGAAGTAGGCCTCGAAGGCGGCCACCTCCTCGCGCCGCCGGCCGGTGCCCTTGAGGTAGGCCACGGTCTTCTCGTCAACCGGAAACAGCGCCAGCGTGGCACCGAACTCGGGCGCCATGTTGGCGATGGTGGCGCGGTCGGGCAGGGCCAGGCTCTCGGTGCCCTGGCCGAAGAATTCGACGAACTGGCCCACCACCTTCTCGCGGCGCAGCAGCTCGGTGATGGTCAGCACCAGGTCGGTGGCGGTCACGCCCTCGCGCAGCCGGCCAGTCAGCTCCACCCCCACCACGTCGGGCGTCAGCAGGGTCACCGGCTGGCCCAGCATCGCCGCCTCGGCCTCGATGCCGCCCACGCCCCAGCCGACCACGCCGATGCCGTTGATCATCGTGGTGTGGCTGTCGGTGCCCACCAGCGTGTCGGGGTAGTACAGCTGGGTGGCGCCGCGCGCCTTGTCGGTGCGGTGCACGCCGCGCGCCAGGTATTCCAGGTTGACCTGGTGCACGATGCCGAAGCCCGGCGGCACCACGCCGAAGCTGCCGAAGGCCTGCATGCCCCACTTCATGAAGCCGTAGCGCTCGCGGTTGCGCTGGAACTCGAGCGCCATGTTCAGGTCGAGTGCCTGCTGGTCGCCCCAGTGGTCGATCATCACCGAGTGGTCGACCACCAGATCGACCGGCACCAGCGGCTCGATGGCGCTGGCCGGCTTGCCCAGCAGCTGCGCCGCGTGGCGCATCGCCGCCAGATCGGCCAGCAGCGGCACGCCGGTGAAATCCTGCAGCACCACCCGCGCCACGACGAACGGGATCTCGGCGCTGCGCGGTGCCACCGGCTGCCAGGCGGCCAGCTGCGCCACCTGCTCGCTCAGCACGCGCTTGCCGTCGCAGTGGCGCAGCAGGCTCTCGAGCACGATGCGGATCGACACCGGCAGGCGCTGCAGATCCCGCCCGAGGTGGCGGCCCAGCGTGGGCAGCGAGTACAGCAGCCCACGCTTGCCGGGGGCCGGCTCGAAGGCGACGCAGGTGTCGGCGTAGGGGTGCGGGGCGCTGGCGGTGGTGACGGGGGGGATGACGTGGGTGTCGTTGGCGGTCATGCGCGCTCTCCTGGGCTCGGTGATCGGCCCAGCGTACACCGTGCGCCGTTCAGCGGCCCAGTTCAGCGGCCCTGAAAGCGCGGCGCGCGTTTCTCCGCAAACGCCGCCTTGCCCTCGCGCAGATCGTCGCTGTGGGCGCACAGCGCCTCGCGCTCGCGCAGGCGGCTGAGGTGGAACTCGCCGCGGGCGATCTCGTCGAGCGAGTTCTTCATGCCGCGCAGCGCCAGCGGCGCGCCGGCGGCCAGCGCATCGGCGATGGCCTGCACCGTGGCGTCCAGCTGGTCGGGCGCGACCAGCCGGTCGAGGTAGCCCAGCGCCAGCAATTCCTCGGCCGGCACCTCTTCGGCCAGCAGGAACAGCCGCTTGGCCGTGGCCAGCCCCAGCCGCGACACATAACGTCGCAGGCCGCTGGGGTAGTAGTGCAGGCCCAGCCGGGCCGCGGGCATGCGCAGCGCCATGCCGGCCACGCCGACGCGAAAATCGCAGGCCAGCGCCAGGTCGGTGGCGCCGCCGTACACGCTGCCGTTGAGCCGGCAGAGGGTGGGCACGGCCAGCGCCTCCAAGGCGTCCACCGTCTGCTCGAACAGGTGCGGCCCGGCCAACTGGGGCCCACCCGGCGCAGCGGGCTCGCCGTCGAAGTCGCCGATGTGGAAGCCCGAGCAGAAGCTGCGCCCGGTGGCGGTCAGCACCAGCAGCTTGACGCCCGGATCGGCGGCCAGCGCATCGAAGTGGCGCAGCAGCGCCAGCAGGTCCTGCACATGCAGGCGGTTGTGGTGCGCCGGGCGGTTCAGCGTGAGGGTGGCGCGGCCGTCCTGCAGGGTCAGCAGGGGGGGGCCGGCGGGGGCGGTGGAGGCTTGCATGGCCCCAGAGTATCGATGCTGCGCAGCGGCTGCAGCGGCCCGCGCAACAGCCCGCGGCGTGACCAATAATGGCTGGCGCCTGGGCCCGGGCGATCTACACCTGCCGGATGCCGGACACCGACCTGCCACCCCTGTTCGAACAATTGCCGATCGGCGTGTACCGCAGCACGCTGGGGGGGCGGCAGCTGCGTGCCAACGCCGCGTTGGTGCGGCTCAACGGCTATGCCAGCGAGGCCGAACTGCTGGCCGCGGTGCAGGACATCGCCAGCGAGTGGTACGTCGAGCCCGGCCGGCGCGATGAGTTTGCGCGCCTGTTGGCGCGTGACGGCCGCGTGATCGATTTCGTCTCCGAAGCCCGGCGCCACCGCACCCGCGAACGCATCTGGGTGCGCGAGACGGCGCACCTGGTGCGCGATGCGGCGGGCCAGCCGCTGTGTTACGAGGGCACGGTGCAGGACATCACCGCCGAGCACGAGGCGCAACTGGCGCTGCAGGCCAGCGAGCGGCGCTTTCGGGCGCTGACCGATCGCGCCCAGGTGCTGACCCTGGTGTGCGACCCCGTCGGCCGGGTGCTGTACGCCAGCCAGGCCGCGCTGGCGCTGCTGGGCCGCGCGCCGCAGGCGCTGCTGGGCGAATTCCTGTTCGACTGGATGCACCCCGACGACCGTGACCTGGCGCGCGCGGAGTTCGGCGAGGTGGTGCAGCGCTGCAACCCGGGCGTCGAGTCGCTGTACCGGCTGCACCATGCCGACGGCAGCTGGCGCCATGTCGCCGCGCTGGGCCAGAGTTTCATGGACGACCCGGCGGTGCGCGGCATCGTGCTGAATTGGCGCGACGTGACCGAGCGCGAGGGTGCATTGCAGGCGATGCGCCAGAGCCAGCAGCGCTTCCAGGCGGCGTTTGCCGTCAGCCCCGATGCGCTGCTGATCAGCCGCCTGTCCGACGGCCTGTACCTGGAAGTCAACGACACCTTCGTCGAACTGTCGGGCTATCGCCGTGACGAGCTGATCGGCCGCAACGCGTCTGAGCTGAACATCTGGGCCGACGAGTCGGTGCGGCGTTACTTTCGGGCCGAGCTGGCCAGGCAGGGCCGGGTGCGGCATTTCGAGGCGCACTTCCAGGGCCGGGGCGATCGGCGCGGGGTGGTCGAGATCTCGGCCGAGCCGATCGAGGTCGACGGCGAGCCCTGCCTGATGACCATTGCACGCGACATCACCCAGCGCCTGCAGGCCGAGCAGGCGCTGCGCGGCCTGACCGAAGACCTGGAGCGGCGCGTGGGCGAGCGCACCCGCCAGCTGGCCGACAGTGAGCGGCGCTACCGCAGCATCTTCGAGCTGGTGCCCATGGCCATCGTCGAGGAAGACTGGTCCGAGGCGATCGCGCTGCTGGCGCCGCACCGGGCCGCCGCGGCGGCCGATCCGCACGCCTGGCTGCAGGCGCAGCCCGCACTGGTGGCCACCTGCCTGCAGGCGATCCGCCTGGTGCGCCTGAACCCGGCGGCGGCCGCGCTGTACGGCCTGCATGCCGACGACGACGCGCCGCACCGCCTGGCCGAGCTGTTTGCGATGTACGACAGCGCCGAGGGCTTTGTCGACGAGCTGACCGCGCTGCTGGCCGGCCGGCGCCGCCACGACCATGCCCGCACGCTGCGCCGCGCCGATGGTGAGTTGCGTCACGTGCAGCTGGCGCTGGCGCTGCCGACCATGGACCCGGGCGGCGACGGCACCGCGCTGGCCAGCCTGGTCGACGTCACCGAGCTGCAGCGCCTCAGCGCCGAGCTCGACGCCAGCCTGGCCGAGGCGCGGCGCGCGCACCGCGAGCTGGAGACCTTCACCTACTCGGTCTCGCACGACCTGAAGGCGCCGCTGCGCGGGCTGGACGGCTACAGCCAGCTGCTGCTCAGCCGCCACGCGGCGCAGCTCGACGAGGAGGGCCAGCACTTCCTGCAGCGCATCCGCGGCGCGGCGCAGCAGATGGCGCAGCTCACCGACGATCTGCTGGCCTATGCCCGGCTCGAGCGCCGCACGCAGGCGCTGGGCGCGGTGGGCCTGGGCGCGCTGGTCAAGTCGGTGCTGGCCGATTGCGCCGACGAGCGCGAGCGCCGCGGCGTGGTGCTCACGCTCGACCTGCCGGTGGTCACCCTGCGTGCCGACGTCGAGGCGCTGAAATTGGCGCTGCGCAACCTGGTGGACAACGCGCTGAAGTTCAGCACCACCACGCCGACGCCCGTGCTGGCGATCGGCGCCGAGGGCATCGACGGGCGGGTGCGGCTGTGGGTGCGCGACAACGGCGTGGGCTTCGACATGGGCTTCCACGACCGCATCTTCCAGATCTTCCAGCGCCTGCACCGCGCCGAGGACTACCCCGGCACCGGCGTCGGCCTGGCCATCGTGGCCAAGGCGATGGAGCGCATGGGCGGCCGCGCCTGGGCCGAGAGCGCGCCCGGGCAGGGCGCCACTTTCTACCTCGAGCTGCCGCAGGCCTGAGGGCGGCACATCGGTGCGCCATGAGGCTGTCAATGCGGGGCAATGGCGGTGGTGGCGCCCGCGCCGCCGCCTGACAATCGCGCGATGAGCACCCTGCCCCAACCCGACACCCGCCAGGCCTGGTGGCGCCTGCTGGCCACGCTGCTGTTGATGACCGTCGGCTCGGCCGGCATGTACGTGGTGTCGGTGATGCTGCCGGCGGTGCAGGCCGATTTCGGCGTCACCCGCGCCCAGGCGTCGCTGCCCTACACCACGCTGATGATCGGCTTCGGCCTGGGCTGCGTGCTGGGCGGCAAGCTGGCCGACCGCTACGGCATCGTGCCGGTGATCCTGCTCGGCGCGGTGAGCCTGGGGGTGGGTTTCGTGGCCTGCGGCTATGTCGACAGCATCACCGGTTATGCCGTGGTGCAGGGCCTGTTCGTGGGCCTGTTCGGCAGCAGCATGACCTTCGTGCCGCTGGTGGCCGACACCTCGCTGTGGTTCGTCAAGCGGCGCGGCATCGCGGTGGCGGTGTGCGCCAGTGGCAACTACCTGGCCGGCGCCATCTGGCCGCCGGTGGTACAGCATTTCATCGAGACGGTGGGCTGGCGGCCCACCTACATCGGGCTGGGCATCTTCAGCTTCATCAGCATGGCGGCGCTGGCCGGGGCGATGCGCGCCAAGACGCCGGCGGCCGTCAACGCGCCGGTCAAGCTGGGCGGGCCGGTGCCGTCGGAGCGCCCCTTCGGCCTGAGCCTGAACCAGGCGCAGGGCCTGCTGTGCGTGGCCGGCACCGCCTGCTGCGTGGCGATGGCCATGCCACAGGTGCACATCGTGGCCTATTGCGGCGACCTGGGTTACGGCGCGGCGCGCGGCGCCGAGATGCTGAGCCTGATGCTGGCCAGCGGCATCGTCAGCCGGCTGGTCTCGGGCGCCATCTGCGACCGCATCGGCGGCGTGCGCACGCTGCTGCTGGGCAGCTTTCTGCAGGGTGTGGCGCTGCTGCTGTTCATCCCGTTCGACGGGCTGCTGTCGCTGTACGTGGTGTCGGCGATGTTCGGGCTGTTCCAGGGCGGCATCGTGCCCAGCTACGCGATCATCGTGCGCGAGCATTTCCCGCCGGCCGAGGCCGGTGCGCGGGTGGGCACCGTGATCATGTGCACGCTGTTCGGCATGGCGCTGGGCGGCTGGATGAGTGGCAAGGTGTTCGACCTGACCGGCAGCTACCACGCGGCCTTCATCAACGGCGCGCTGTGGAATGCACTGAACCTGTCGGTGGCGCTGTTCCTGCTGTGGCGGGTGCGGCAGATGGCCCGGCCGCCGTCGGACGCCACCGGGGGTGCGCGCACCGTCGTGCGCCCATGACCGGGGCCGGGCGAAGAGCCTCATGGGCGGCGCGGTGCCGCGTCGGGCTGGTGTGGGCAGCCGGGCTGTCGGGTGCGACCCAGCTTGCCCAGGCCCAGCCGGCACCCTTGGCGGCCGAGGCGGGCACGCTGCAGGCGCAACGCCTGCAGCCCGGTGAACGGCTGCGGCTGGACGGCAGCCTTTCCCACCCCGCCTGGCAGCGCGCGCCGGTGCACCGGCAGTTCGTCGAAAAATCGCCCAATACCGGTGCCGCCCCGCCGCAGACCACGCGGGTGCGGGTGCTGTTCGACGAGCAGGCGCTGTACCTGGGCATCGAGGCACTGGATCCGCAGCCCGGGCTGATCCGCGCGCCGCTGGTCAAGCACGACGGGGTGAACCGCACGCAGGACTTCGTGGTGGTCTATCTCGACGCCATCGGCAACCGGCAATCGGCGCAGTTCTTCCGCGTCAATGCGGCGGGCAGCACCGCCGACGGCATGCACACTGCGGCCGACGACAGCGAGGACTTCTCGCCCGACTTCGACTTCGATGCCGCCACCGCGCGCCAGGCCGACGGCTGGACGGCGGTGCTGCGCATCCCGTTTGCATCGCTGCGCTTTGCCAGCCAGCCTGCGGGCACGGCCCAGCCCTGGCGCATCCTGGTGGCCCGGCGGGTGCCGCGCCAACAGTTCTACCTGCACACTTCGGCGCTGATCCCGCGCGACGCGCCCAACTTCATCGCCACGATGCAGCCGCTGATTGGCGTGCAGCTGCCCGAACGCCACCAGTTCCTCACGCTGCGGCCCAGCCTGACCTGGCGCGCCCAGCGCCAGCAGCCGGCGGGCGTGGCGGTGCAAGACACGCATGCGGCCGAGGCCTCGCTGGACCTGAAATGGCGCCCACTGCACGAGCTGGTGGTCGATGCCGCGCTGAACCCCGATTTCTCGCAGGTGGCGCTGGACGTGCCGCAGCTGGTCGGCAATACGCAGTTTGCGCTGTCGTTTCCGGAGACGCGGCCGTTCTTCTTCGAATCCAG
Source organism: Burkholderiales bacterium RIFCSPHIGHO2_12_FULL_69_20 (assembly GCA_001770815.1). Lineage (GTDB taxonomy): Bacteria > Pseudomonadota > Gammaproteobacteria > Burkholderiales > Burkholderiaceae_C > Pseudaquabacterium. The sequence goes on along the minus strand of MESD01000169.1, from coordinate 2,778 downwards.
CGACCTGCTGCGCTCGCCCACCGAGGCGCTGTACACGCGCAGCTTCACCCAGCCGCGCTGGGGCCTGCGTGGCACCTGGCGTGGCAGCGCGCTGGCCGGCAGCGCCTTCGCCATCGACGACCGGGGCGGTGGCTTCGTGCTGCTGCCCGGCGCCTTCGGCACCGACGTGGCCGAGCAGCCCGCCTCGCGCGGCCTGGTGGCGCGCCTGCGTGGTGATGCCGGTGCGCTGCAGTGGGGCGCGCTGGCGGCCCAGCGCAACTACGAAGGCGGCCTTGGCCACAACCAAGTGGCCGGTCCCGACCTGGGCTGGCAGATCGACGGCGCCTGGCGCCTGCGTGCGCAGTGGTTGCAATCGCTCACCACTGCCCAGCCACAGGCCGGCAGGTTGGCGCTGGGCGAGCGCACCCAAGGCCACCTGGCGCATGCGCGGCTGGTCTACCAGGGCGACCGGCGCGAGGCCGATGTCAGCGCCGAGGACGTGGCGGCGGGTTTCCGCGACGACACCGGCTTCGTCGCGCAAAGCGGCGTGCGGCGGGTCAAGGGCCGCGCGGCGCTGGGCTGGGCGGGGGTGGGGCCGTTCAACGAGTTCTGGGTCGATGTGACGGGCGAGCGGGTGCACAGCCGCGACAGCGGCGAGCTGGTGTCGCAGGACCTGAGCCCCGGCCTGTGGGTGACCGGCGCGCACAACCTCGAGGCCTGGGCCTACCTGCACGGCCTGTGGCAGGGCACAGCGGCGCTGCGCCCGGCGGCCGGCGCGCCGCTGCTGCACCAGCGCTACCTGAAGGCCTACGCCGTCTTCACACCCGGCGCCTGGGCGCCGCTGCTCAGTGCCGAGCTGCAGTGGGGCCGGCTGGCCGACGTCAGCGCGCAGCAGGTGCGCCCCGGCGGCCGCGCCAGCCTGTCGATCAACACCCGCCTGCTGCCGCCGCTGGAACTGGAACCCAGCCTGGGCTATGCCTGGCTGCGCCACGACGGCGCGCAGGTGTACGCCGAATCGGCCCACCAGCTGCTGGCGCGCTGGCACTTCAGCCCGCGCCAGACGCTGCGCGCCATCGTGCAGTACACCGCGCTGTCGCGCCAGGCCGAGGCCGGGCGCAACGGCCTGCCGGCGCTGGCGCCGCAGCACAGCCAGGGCACCACCGGGTCGATCACCTGGGCCTGGCGGCAATCGGCCGGCACGGTGCTGTACGTGGGCGCGGCGCGCAACCGCCAGAGCGTTGGGCAGGGCGTGGCGGCGGTCTCGCGCGGCAACGAGGCCTTCATCAAGCTGCAGGTGGATGCCGACGAACTGCGGCGCGGCTGGTAGCGGCAGCGCGGGGCTGTCAGCCTGACGGGGGTTGGCCGTGGCACAGTGCGCGGGTTCAACCGACGTCAACCGACGTCCCTACCCACCGTCCCAGGAGACAGCGATGATGAAATCCGGTATCGACCAGCAGGCCCTGATCGACATGTTCGCCAACGCCAGCGCACAGCAGACCACCCAACTGCGCGAAGGCGTCTTCAAGGCCACGATGGGCGCGCTGCAAGGGCGCGAGCTGAGCCTGAAGAACATCCGCAGCGTGCTGGGCACGGTGGCCCAGGCCGCCAGTACCGGCGCCGCCAAGAACCCGATGCTGGGCAACCTGGATGCCGAATCGCTGCTCGACAACGCCGTGGCCGGCATGGACGACGCGCTGCTCAAGGCGGTGGAAGCCAACCGCGTGGCGCTGCAGCAGTTCGTCGACAAGGGCGTCGACCTGCGCGAGACGCAGCTCAAGAAGGCGCTGGCCGACCTCGACAAGTTCGAGGACACGCTGCTGGGCACGCTGAAGAAATCGGCCGCCGCCGCCGGTGATCCGATGGCCGGCCCCTGGGCCAGCGTGCTGGAGAAGCTCAACCTGAGCGGCACCCAGACCGGCCTGAAGGCCAGCGGCGCCGCCGAGCAGCTGGAAGCGCAGATGGCGCAGATGCACACCGCCATGCGCGAGACCCGCGCCGCCAGCCTGCGCGCCGCGCAGACCCTTGCCGAAAGCTACACCGCGCTGGTGTCGGGTGTGCTGATCGGCATGAGCGACGCGCTGCGCCAGGCCGGCGCACCGGCC
>MESD01000169.1:0-682 GCA_001770815.1 Burkholderiales bacterium RIFCSPHIGHO2_12_FULL_69_20 | reverse complement strand
AAGTAAGGCGCCTCGCGAGGCGCGGCCCCCCACGAAGGGGGCCCCCGGTGACCCACCCTCGGTGGGATCGCCCCGGGCATCGGTGCTGGCTACGCTGCAGGCTGGTTGCAGCCGGAGCCCACGATGCCCACCTCCACCCCTTTGCCCACGCCCAGCCGCCGCGCTTTCTGCGCGGCCGCGCTGGGCAGCCTGTTCGTCGAGCCCACGGCCGCGGCACCCGGCCCGGCGCTGCTGCTGGCGCGTGACTGGCCGGCCGATGCCGACCCCGCCGGCCACCTCGTCAGCGAGAAGCTCGACGGTGTGCGCGCGCTGTGGGACGGCCGCGTGCTGCGCTTTCGCGGTGGCGGTCGGGTGGCCGCGCCGCGCTGGTTTCTCGACCGGCTGCCGGCGCAGCCGCTGGACGGTGAACTGTGGCTGGGCCGTGGCCGCTTCGACGCGCTGTCGGGCCTGGTGCGCCGTGCCCAGCCCGATGACGCGGCCTGGCAGGCGGTGCAGTTCCAGGTGTTCGAGCTGCCAGCCGCGGGCGGGCGCTTTGCCGAACGCGCGGCCACGCTGCAATCACTGTGCGGCGAGGTCGGTTGGCCCGCGCTGCAGGCCTTGCCGCAGCGTGCCGTGGCCGATCGCGTCGCACTGCAGCGCCTGCTGAACAAGGTGCTGGCCGCCGGCGGCGAGGGCCTGGTGC
>MESD01000168.1:17039-26795 GCA_001770815.1 Burkholderiales bacterium RIFCSPHIGHO2_12_FULL_69_20 | reverse complement strand
GGCATCGTGCGTGCTCAGCGTGATGGTCACGCGGTCGTAAGCCACCTGCAGTTCCGGGTGGTGCCAGGCCACTTCGGCCAGGTGGCCGATGGTGTTGACCACCATCAGCGTGCCCTTCCAGCCGCCCGTGTGCACCACCCGCTGCAGCGCATCACCCAGCACGGTCCAGCGCGGCAGCAGGATGGCCAGGCGCGAACGCACCTCGTTAAGTGGCAGCAGGTCGGACGTCGGGGTTGAGGTCGTTGTCGGCATGGTGGTTCCGGTTCGGGACAAGGCAGCTTGAGCGGGCCACACCGCCGCTGCAGCCCCTACCATCGATGCGCCGGACAAACCGGTGAGGAGCAATGCAATGCGTCAGAGCGGACTCGATCTGCAGCCCATGGTGCAACCAACGGAGAAGTCCGAGGCCTGCACAGGCTATCAGGTAGCCCTCGACCCTGTTCAGGGTGCGCTGATCGACCCCGCGACCGACCCCGCGGTCGACCGCGTGCTGCTGTTCGCCGGTCACATGATCGACAAGCCCAACCGCGCCCAGCCCCGCTTTCCGGCGGCGCACGAGGCCACCGCGCGGCGCGCCATCCGGGCGGCCATCGCACAGGCGCAAGCCTGCTGGCCTGCCGGCACAAGCGCCTTGGGCATCGCCGGCGGTGCGAATGGGGGCGACCTCCTGTTCCACGAGGGGTGCGCCGAGTTGGGCATCACCACCGCGCTGTACCTGGCATTGCCCGTTGCCGGCTACCTCAGCGCATCGGTGCAGGTGGACCCGGCGATCGATTCACAACCCGGCTGGATCGAGCGCTTCCACACGATTCACCGGCGCTGCGAATCCACCGGCGCCTGCCACCTGCTCAGCGATGGCAGCCTGCCGCCCGACGATGCAATCTGGGAGCGCAACAACCAATGGATGCTGCAGTCGGCACTGGCCTACGGCGCCGACAAGCTGACCCTGCTGGTGCTGTGGGACGGCCAGGGCGGTGATGCGCCGGGCGGCACCCAGCACATGGTGGACGTGGCCGCGGCCGCGGGGGCGGCCGTGGTGCATCTGAACAGCCGTGTGCTGTTCGGACTGGACCCGCCCCCAGCGTGAACGACCGCGTCAGCCCCGGAACAGCGTCAACGCCAGCGTCCTGGCCTGGTCGAACAGCGGCCGGGCCCGGCGGCCGGTTTCCAGCGCCGCGGCGTTCGACGCGTTGCCCTGCAGCGCGCGGGCCATGATGCCCTGCAGGATGCCCGCCAGCCGGAACATGTTGAAGACCAGGTAGTAGCCCCATTCGTCGGCACTGATCTGCCGCCCGGTCTGGCCGGTGCTGCGCAGATAAGCCTGCAGGTAAGCGGCCTCGTCGGGGATGCCCAGCGCGGCCAGGTCGTGGCCGGCCAGGCCGCGGCTGGTGGGGCCGTTGTGCATGTGCCAGGTCATGCAGTGGTAGGCGAAATCGACCATCGGGTCGCCCAGCGTCGACAGCTCCCAGTCCAGCACCGCCAGGATGCGCGGCTCGGTGGGGTGGAACATCACGTTGTCGAGCCGGTAGTCGCCGTGCACGATGCGGGTGGCGCCTTCGGCCGGGATGTGCTGCGGCAGCCAATCGATCAGCGCGTTGGCCGAGGCGATGGTCTCGGTTTCGGCGGCGCGGTACTGCTGGGTCCAGCGCTTGACCTGGCGATCGAGGTAACCGCCCACCTTGCCGTAGCCCTCCAGCCCGATGGCAAACGGGTCGACCCGGTGCAGCGCGGCGATCACCCGGTTCAGTTCGGCATAAATCGCGGTGCGCTCGGCCGGCGTCTTGCCCGGCAGCGTGGGGTCCCACATCACCCGGCCTTCGACGCAGTCCATCACGTAGAAGTCGGTGCCGATCACCGCCGGGTCCTGGCACAGCACATGGCTGCGGGCCACCGGCACCTCGGTGCCGGCCAGCGCGCTGATGACGCGGAACTCGCGGTCCACCGCATGCGCCGATTGCAGCAGCTGGCCCGGCGGCTTGCGCCGCAGCACATAACGCTGGCCGTCAGCGGCCGTGAGGCGGAAGGTGGGGTTCGACTGGCCGCCCTTGAACTGCTCGACCTGCAGCGGTCCCGCCGCCAGCGCCGGCATGTGCGCATGCAGCCATTCGGTGAGCCGGGCCTCGTCGAAGGCATGCTGCGGCGCCACCGGGCGGGTGCCGGTGAACTGGGCGTAGTTGTCGGCGGTCTTGTCGGTGGTCGGTTCGGTCATGCAGGTCTCCTGGAAGGCTTGGCAAGCGGTGGGTCGGGGGCCAGCAGGCCCATCAGCAGCGGTCGGGCCAGCAGCGGCTGCAGCGCCGGTGTGCCCTGATCCGATGCGGCCGCCGGCACCCAGTGCTCGACCTCGGCCAGCGCGTTGATCAGGCCGCTGATCAGTTGGGCCGCCACCGCGGGGTCGACCAGCCGGATCGAGCCGTCGATCATGCCGCCGACCACCATCGCGGCATAACGTTCGCCCAGCCGGTTCATGCTGTTGTACTTCTGCCAGCGCAGCTCGCCGGGCAGCTCGGTCCAGGCGGTCAGGCGCAGCAGCGGGCCTTGCGGTGAGGTCTGCAGCGCCACCAGCGGCAGCGTGGCGGCCAACAGGTGCTGCCAGCCGCTGCCGGGCTGCGCCAGCGCGGCCAGTTGCACGCGGCGGATCAGCGCAAAGCTGCGCTCGAAGCAGTCGTCGATCAGCGCATGCTTGGTGTCGTGGTGGTGGTAGAACGAGCCCTTGGTCAGCGCCAGCGTGGCGGCGATGCGCTCGACCGAGGCGCCGCCCACGCCGTGGTCGTTGACCAGCCGGGTGGCGGTGCGCAGGTAGGCCTCGCGCAGTTCGTCCACCTCGGGCATCGGCGCGCCTGGTGTGGTGGTGGGTTCGGCAGCGGGTTCGGCGGTGGGTTCGGCCGCCGGTGCGGGCATTTCGCCCGGCCAGGCCTGCCCGGGCGCGGCCAGGCCGTGCAGCAGCAGGTCGCTCATCGTCGCCGCCACACGCGGGTAGTCGCTGATTTCGTAGCGGCCCAGCCAGGCGCGGGCCCACAGCACCTGCGACAGCAGGCCATGGGTGCGGGCGTTCAGCGCCTGCCGGGCCGGTGTGCCGCGCGCGGGCAGCGCCTCGCCGGCGCCGGCGGCGCCGTCGTGCACCACCTGGCGCAGGTGGCGGAACATCGTCTCGTAGGCGGCAAAGGCCGGCGCGGCCTGCGGCTGGGCCAAGGCGCGCATGTCGCCGAAGAAGATCAGCGCCGGGTGCCGCCGCTCGGCGATGTCGCCCATCAGCGCGACATAGCCCTGCACCACCGCGCGCACCCGGCCGGCCAGGTCGCCGGGTGGCGCCACCGCCGCGGCGTGGTCGATGATCCGGTCCAGCGCCTCGATGCTGCGCAGCAGGCAGGCGCCCACCAGGCTGTCCTTCTTGCGGTAGTAGTAGGTCAGGCTGTTGGTGGCCAGCCCCACGCTGTCGGCCACCTCGGCCAGCGTGCCGGCGCGGATGCCGCGGCGGTTGAACAGCCGCGCCGCGCCGTCGAGGATCAACTCGCGCTTCTCGGCAAAGCGCAGCGTGGCCCGCGGCGGCTGGGTCACTGGCCTGCCCTCCGTGCTGCGCACTGCGGAACTCGCGCTTGGGAGCGGCCCGGCGCGCTCATGCCTGCGGCGCCAGCCCGGCCAGCAGCTGCGCAAAGCCCTGCGGCTGGTCGACCATCACATGGTGGTCGGCGTCGGGCAGCTCCAGCACCGCCGTGCCCGGCGGCGCCATCGCCACCGCATGGGCCATCAGCTCCGGCGTGATCAGGCGCGAGCGGGCACCGCGCACCAGCGTGATCGGGCAGGTCGCGGCCTTGAGGTCGCGATAGGGCCGGCCAAACTCGAAGTGGCGGAACAGGAAGGGGTCGAAACGCCACACCCAGCCGGGCTGGCCGTCGCGCCCGACCACCTGCTTGAGGCCACGCCGCGCGATCACGTCGGCGATGTACGGATGGGCGCAGCCCTGCGGCGGCAGGAAGCGAAAGCGCATCAGCGCCTCGGCCAGGCTGGCGTACACCCGCGCCGAGCGCAGCCGGTCGACACGGTGGCGGCGGCGCGCGTCCACCGCGCTGGGCGGGCGCAGCGGCGTGTCGACGATCACCGCGCGGGCGATGCGGTCGCCATGCCGCGCCGCGGCGTTCATCAGCGCAAAGCCGCCGAACGAATGCGCTGCCCACACCGGCAGCACCGGCGCCTCGTACAGGCCGGTGGCCTCGGCCGCGGCCAGCGCCTCGTCGGCCCATTGCGCCACGCTGTACTGGGTGCGCCAGCCCGAGCCACCGGCACCCGAGAAGCTGAGCGCCACCACCCGCCGGCCTGGTTTCAGCAAGGGGCCGATGAAGCTGTACCAGTCGGCATGCGCACCGTTGCCGTGCAGCAGCAGCAGGCCGGGGTCACCACGCCGGCCCCAGGCCAGGGTCTCGACCGGCGTGCCCTGCACCCGCAGCTCGGTGCGCTCGGGCTCATCGGCCAGCGCCTGGCTGAACCAGTCGGGCGCGGGCGGTGGCTGGCCGTCGAAGGGTGCCAGCGGCGGCGGAAAGTGCGGCGGATGGTGGCGGTGCGGCATCGGGTGGGCGGGATCGATCAGGCCGGCGCGCGTCGTGCGGCCAGCGCCTGCGTCACCTCGTTGCCACCTTGTGCGGCGCCGCTGCCGGGCACCTGATCGCCTTGTCGATCGCTCACCCGGGCCCAGGCCGCGGCCAGTTGCTCGGGCGTGTCGGCGGCCGTGCCCAGATGCAGCCCGTTGGTGAGGGTGATGTGCGCCGCCTCGAAGGTGCCGGCACCGGCGCAGGCGATCGCGCGGGTGGGCGCCTCGTGCGAGGCCAGCCACAGCATCGCCGGCACCACTGCCTCGGGCGTCAGCACCGCCAGCACCTCGGGCGGCAGCAGGCCCTCGGTCATGCGGGTGGCGGCCGTGGGCGCCAGGCAGTTGACGCGGATGTCGCTCTTGGCGCCTTCGATGGACAGCGTCTGCATCAGGCCGACCAGGGCCATCTTGGCCGCGCCATAGTTGCTTTGGCCGAAGTTGCCGAACAGGCCCGACGACGAGGTGGTCATCACGATGCGGCCGTACTTCTGCGCCAGCATGATCGGCCACACCGCCTGGGTGCAGTGCACCGCACCCATCAAATGCACCTCAATGACCTCGCGGAAATCTGCCAGCGGCATCTTGGCGAAGCTCTTGTCGCGCAGGATGCCGGCGTTGTTGACCAGGACGTCGACGCGGCCCCACGCATCCATCGCCTGCGCCACCATCGCCGCCACGGCGGCGGGGTCGGTGACCGAGGCGCCGTTGGCCAGCGCCTGGCCGCCGGCGGCGACGATCTCATCGACCACGGCCTGTGCCGCGGTGGGTGAACCACCCTGGCCATCGGTGGTGCCGCCCAGGTCGTTGACCAGCACGCGGGCGCCGCGTGCGGCCAGGGCCAGGGCATGGGCGCGGCCGAGGCCGCCGCCGGCGCCGGTGACGATGGCGACGCGGCCGGTGAAGTCGAGGGTCATGCGGGAGCTCGCCTTTTGGTGGTTGCGGTATGGTCGAAGCCCGCGGTTATACCGTAAGTACCAATGGCCGGACGTGCCGGCCCTTGGAAAGATCGGCATGCAAGCCCATCACAACGAGGAACACCCATGAATCTGTTCGACCTGAAAGGCCAGGTGGCCATCGTCACCGGCTCGTCCCGCGGCATCGGCCGTGCCATCGCCGAGCGCCTGGCCGAGCACGGCGCCAAGGTGGTCATCTCCTCACGCAAGCAGGATGCCTGCGACGCGGTGGCCGCCGCCATCAACGCCAAGCACGGCGCCGGCACCGCGCTGGCCATCGCCGCCAGCATCTCGCACAAGGACGCGCTGCAGTCCATGGTCGACAAGACCCTGGCCACCTGGGGCCGCATCGACACGCTGGTGTGCAACGCCGCCAGCAACCCCTACTACGGGCCGATGGCCGGCATCGCCGACGAGCAGTTCCGCAAGATCCTGGACAACAACATCGTCGCCAACAACTGGCTGGTGACGATGGTGGCGCCGCAGATGCGCGCCCGCCGCGACGGCTCGATCATCATCGTCTCGTCGATCGGCGGCCTGCGCGGCTCCACCGTGATCGGCGCCTACTGCATCAGCAAGGCCGCCGACATGCAGCTGGCGCGCAACCTGGCCTGCGAGCTGGGCCCCGACAACATCCGCGTGAACTGCATCGCGCCGGGCCTGATCAAGACCGATTTCGCCAAGGCGCTGTGGGACAACCCCGAGCAGCTGGCCGCGCGCAACGCCGAGACGCCGCTGCGCCGCATCGGCGAGCCCGACGAGATCGCCGGCGCCGCGGTCTACCTGGCCGCCCCGGCCAGCCGCTTCATGACCGGGCAGAGCCTGGTGATCGACGGTGGCGTGACGATCTAGGTTACCCCCCGAAGCGCCTTCGGCGCTCCCCCCAAGGGGGGCGCCGCCTGCGGCCCGGCGAAGCCGGTTCCGCGGCGGCCGCTTGCCATGGTTGGCTGCATGCATATTTGGCCGCGCATCGGCGCCGATGAGAACTGAAATACGATGCCGGGCAGCATGCCCGGCGCCCACCTGACCTGGATCCACGACGACGAGCCGCTGCCGCCCACCGCGCTGGCGCTGGGGCCCGACAGCGAGGCGCCCGGCCTGCTGGCCGCCGGTGGGCAGGTCACGCCGCAGCGGCTGGAAGAGGCCTACCGGCTGGGCGTCTACCCCTGGTACAACCCGACCAACCCACCGCTGTGGTGGACGCCCGATCCGCGCATGGTGCTGCCGGTGGCCGAGTTCCACCTGTCGCAGAACCTGCGCAAGACGCTGCGCCGCTTCATCCGCGACCCGCGTTGTGAAATCCGCTTCGACAGCGCCTTTCGCCGCGTGATAACCGCTTGTGCCAGCACCCCGCGCGATGGCCAGCAGGGCACCTGGATCGTCGATCAGGTCATCGACGCCTACTGCGCCTGGCATGGCATGGGCCGCGCCCACAGCGTCGAGACCTGGATCGATGGGCAGCTGGTCGGCGGCCTCTACGGCGTGGGCATCGGCGCGATGTTCTTCGGCGAATCGATGTTCTCGCACCGCACCGACGCCTCGAAGATCGCGCTGGCCGCGCTGGTGGCCTTTTGCCGCGGCAACGGCATCACGCTGATCGACTGCCAGCAGAACACCGGCCACCTGGCACGCTTGGGTGCACGAGAGATCACGCGCAGCGCCTTCGAAGCCCATCTCTCCCGCACCCTGGGGGCCGCGCCGCCGCAGGCCTGGGCCTATCATCCGCGGCTGTGGGCGCTGCTTGATCTGGGTGAGGTTTCGCCCGCATCCTCCAGCACCGAACCCGCCCCCTCCACCGCCCCACCCGACCCCGCGTGACCCATCCCAAGGAGCTACCGCTGTCGTCGTTGCAGTTCTACGCAACGGCGCCCTACCCGTGCAGCTACCTGCCCGACCGCATGGCGCGCTCGCAGGTGGCCACGCCCAGCCACCTGATTCATGCCGATGCCTATTCGGGGCTGGTGGCCAACGGCTTCCGGCGCAGCGGCATGTTCACCTACCGGCCCTACTGCGACAGCTGCCGCGCCTGCGTGCCGCTGCGTGTGCCGGTGGCCACGTTTGTGCCCACGCGCAGCCAGCGCCGCGCCTTCAAGGCCCACCAGGATCTGAAATCCCGGGTGCTGCGGCTGTGCTTCGTGCCCGAGCATTACCAGCTCTACCTGCGTTACCAGTCGGGCCGGCATGCCGGCGGCGGCATGGACCACGACAGCGTCGACCAGTACACCCAGTTCCTGCTGCAGAGCCGGGTCAACTCGCGGCTGGTCGAGTTTCGTGATCCGACGCCCGACGGCAGTGGCACGCTGCGCATGGTGTCCATCGTCGACGTGCTCAACGACGGCATCTCGGCCGTCTACACCTTCTACGACCCGGATTTCAAGGGCAGCCTGGGCACCTACGGCGTGCTGTGGCAGATCGAGCAGACGCGCCAGCTCAAGCTGCCGCACCTGTACCTGGGCTACTGGATCGCGCAGAGCGACAAGATGGCCTACAAGGCCGGCTTCCGCCCGTACCAGGTTTTGCAGGAAGGCCGCTGGGATTGGGCCGAACCGGCCGCAGCGACTCCACCCTGAGTCGGCCATCGGGACCGGGCCTGCCTGCGCCGCCGGCGACAGCGGCCGCCCACCCTGCCCGCCTACAATCGGCCGATGGCACTTTCCCCTGTCCCCGAGCTTGTCGCCGAGCTGGCCGCTGGCCGAATGGTGATCCTGGTCGATGAAGAAGACCGCGAGAACGAAGGTGATCTGGTGCTTGCCGCCGATCACGTGTCACCCGAGACCATCAACTTCATGGCCAAGCATGGCCGCGGCCTGATCTGCCTCACGCTCACGCGTGAGCGCTGCGAGCGCCTGCAGCTGCCGCCGATGGCCGCGCGCAACGGCACCGTGCACGGCACCGCGTTCACCGTGTCGATCGAGGCGGCCACCGGCGTCAGCACCGGCATCAGCGCCGCCGACCGCGCGCGCACGGTGCAGGCCGCGGTGGCGCGCGACGCCACCGCCACCGACCTGGTGCAACCCGGCCACATCTTCCCGCTGCAGGCGCAGGATGGCGGCGTGCTGATGCGCGCCGGCCACACCGAGGCCGGCTGCGACCTGGCGGCCATGGCCGGCTGCACGCCCGCCGCGGTGATCTGCGAGATCATGAACGACGACGGCACCATGGCCCGGCTGCCCGAGCTGCAGGTGTTTGCGCAGCAACACGGTCTGAAGATCGGCACCATCGCCGACCTGATCGCCCACCGCTCGCACAACGAGACGCTGATCGAGCGCCTGGGCGAGCGTGAGCTGGTCACGCCGCAAGGCAACTTCCAGTGCCAGGCCTTCCGCGACCATTCCGGCGGCCTGCACCTGGCCTTGCGCAAGGGCCAGTGGGTGCCCGGCGACGAGGTGCTGGTGCGGGTGCACGAGCCCTTCACCGCGATGGACCTGCTCGACGTCGGCCGCAGCGCGCATTCGTGGTCGCTGCCCAAGGCACTGGCGGCCATCCAGGCCTCGTCGGCCGGCGTGGCGGTGCTGCTGAACTGCGGCCATGACGTCGAGACCCTGCTGCCGCAGGTGCTGCCGCAGCAGGCCCAGCGTGCGCCGCGTGGCATGCAGATGGATCTGCGCACCTACGGCGTGGGCGCGCAGATCCTGCGCGATCTGGGCATCACCCGCATGAAGCTGCTGGGCAGCCCGCGCCGCATGCCCAGCATGGTGGGCTACGGCCTCGAGGTCACCAGCTTCCAGCCGGCCGACCGCTGAACGCGGCGCCGCTCCCTTTCCCTACCGAGCCCTCATGCAAAACGTTAACCAAGGCGATGCCGCCAACCTGGACGGCTCGCGCCTGACCGTCGCCATCGTGCAGGCCCGCTTCAATGCCGACATCACCGCCAAGCTGGCCGAGGCCTGCCTGGCTGAGCTGGCGGTGCTGGGTGTGCCGGCCGACAGCATCCGCCATGTGTTGGTGCCCGGCGCGCTGGAGATCCCGGTGGCGCTGCAGGCGCTGGCCGACACCGACGAGTTCGACGCGCTGATCGCGCTGGGCTGCATCGTCCGCGGCGAGACCTACCACTTCGAACTGGTGGCCAACGAGAGTGGCGCCGGCGTCACCCGCGTCTCGCTCGACACCAGCCTGCCGGTGGCCAACGCCATCCTCACGGTGGAGAACATGGAGCAGGCCTGGGCCCGCGCCGAAGACAAGGGCCGCGACGCGGCGCGCGTGGCCGTCGAGATGGCCAAT
>MESD01000168.1:0-16932 GCA_001770815.1 Burkholderiales bacterium RIFCSPHIGHO2_12_FULL_69_20 | reverse complement strand
GCCGACGGTGCCGAGATCGAAACCCACCTCGGCGAGACCGAAGGCTTCGAGAAGTGCGATCGCGCCCACTTCGACGCGCTGCTGCACGGCAGCATCGCCGAGGCGGCGGCGCTGGATGCGGTGCTGTCCCGCCATGTCGACCGCAAGACCACCGAGCTGTCGCCGGTGGAGCACGGCGTGCTGATGATCGGCACCTACGAGCTGACCCACTGCCTGGACATCCCCTACCGCGTGGTGATCAACGAGGCGGTCGAACTGGCCAAGGCCTTCGGCGGCACCGATGGCCACAAGTACGTCAACGGCGTGCTCGACAAGGCCGCCGGCGATCTGCGCGCGGTCGAGGTCCAGGCGCGGCAGGCGGCTCGCAGGGCGGAATGAAGCAGCGGGCCGAGCGCCGGGCCGCTCCCAAGCCGGCCCGCATCCCCCCGGGGGATCGGACGTCGTATCCGGCGTCCGAGGGGCAGACATGAAACTCGCAAGGCGGCTCGACCACATCGAGCCCTTCTATGTGATGGAGTGCGCCAAGGCGGCGCAGCAGATTGCCGCCAGCCCGGCCTGCGATCCGGCCCAGGGTGGCGAGCGCATGATCTACCTGAACATCGGCGAGCCCGATTTCACCGCGCCGCCGCTGGTGCAGGAGGCCGCCGAACGCGCCATCCGCGCTGGCCGCACGCAGTACACCGAGGCGATGGGCCTGCCGGCGCTGCGCGAGGCGCTGTCGGCCTGGTATGCGCAGCGCTTCGGGCTGGCGATTCCGGCGCGCCGCATCATGATCACCGCGGGGGCGTCGGCGGCGCTGCAGCTGGCCTGCCTGGCCTTGTTCGAGGCCGGCGACGAGGTGCTGATGCCCGACCCCAGCTACCCCTGCAACCGGCATTTCGTGGCCGCGGCTGAAGGCGTGGCGCGGCTGCTGCCCACCGGCCCCGAGCAGCGCTTCCAGCTCGACGCCGAAACGGTGGCGCAGGCCTGGGGCCCGGCCACGCGCGGCGTGCTGCTGGCCTCGCCGTCCAACCCCACCGGCACCTCGATCCACCCCGACGAGATGCGCCGCATCGACCACCTGGTGCAGGGCCACGGCGGCGTCAGCATCGTCGACGAGATCTACCTGGGCCTGAGCTACGACGACACCTACGGCCACAGCGCGCTGCAGCTGGGCGAGCACATCGTCTCGGTCAACAGTTTCTCCAAATACTTCAGCATGACCGGCTGGCGCCTGGGCTGGCTGGTGCTGCCTGAGGCGCTGGTGGCACCGGTCGAGCGGCTGGCGCAGAACCTGTTCATCTGCGCGTCGACCATCGCCCAGCATGCGGCGCTGGCCTGCTTCCACCCCGAATCGATCGCCGAGTACGAACGCCGCCGCGCCGAATTTCGCGCCCGGCGCGATGCGGTGGTGCCGGCGCTGCAACGCCTGGGCCTGTCGGTGCCGGTGATGCCCGACGGCGCCTTCTACGCCTATGCCGATTGCAGCGCGTACAGCCGCAACAGCTGGGATTTCGCCTTCGAGCTGATGCACAGCGCGCATGTGGCGCTGACGCCCGGGCGCGACTTCGGCCGGCACGACCCGCAGCGCTGGCTGCGGCTGTCGTTTGCCAGCAGCCGCGACAAGCTCGACGAAGCGCTGCACCGGCTGCAGCGCGTGCTGGCGTGATCGACGCCGCGCCCTGGCACCACACCTTGCGGGTGTACTGGGAAGACACCGATGCCGGCGGCGTGGTGTTCTACGCCAACTACCTGAAGTTCTTCGAGCGCGCCCGCACCGAGTGGCTGCGTGCCAAGGGCGTGGCGCAGCAAAGGCTGCGCGAAGACACCGGCGCGATGTTCATCGTCACCGACACCACGCTGCGCTACCTGGCGCCGGCCCGGCTCGACGACCAACTGCGCATCACCGTGCTGCCGGTCGAGACCGGCCGCGCGTCGATGACACTGCAGCAACAAGCCTGGAAACTGGCCGGCAACGCGGATGGTGAAGAATCCACCCTGCTGTGCGAAGGCCGCATCCGCATCGGCTGCGTCGATGCCAGCAGCTTCCGTCCCCGCCGTTTTCCACCTCAAGTCACCCAGACACTGCACCCATGAACCAGGATTTTTCGATCATTACCCTGGTGCTGCACGCCAGCCTGGTGGTGCAGTTGGTGATGGTGGGGTTGCTGCTCACCTCACTGGCGAGCTGGACGGTGATCTTCGGCAAGGTGTTCAGCCTGCGTGGGCTGCGCCAGGGCAACGAGGAGTTCGAGCGCGACTTCTGGTCGGGCAAGAACCTCAACGACCTGTTCACCAGCGCCACCGGCAAGACCGACAACTCGCCGATGGAGCGCATCTTCGCCAGCGGCATGCGTGAGTTCCTGAAACTGCGCGAGCGCCGGCAGGAGGCCAGCATCCAGCTCGACGGCGCGCGCCGCGCGATGCGCGCCAGCCTGCAGCGTGAGCTCGATGTCATCGAAGGCAACGTCGGCTTCCTGGCCAGCGTGGGCTCGGTCAGCCCCTACGTGGGCCTGTTCGGCACGGTGTGGGGAATCATGCATGCCTTCGTCGGCCTGGCCAACGTGCAGCAGGTGACGCTGGCCACGGTGGCGCCGGGCATCGCCGAGGCCCTGGTGGCCACCGCCATCGGGCTGTTCGCCGCCATCCCCGCGGTGGTGGCCTACAACCGCTTTGCGCGCGACATCGACCGCATCGCGATCCAGCTGGAGAGCTTCATCGAAGAGTTCACCAACATCCTGCAACGCAACGCAGGGCAGCCGCCGGCCACCGCCGGCGCGCGCTGACGCCCCATGCCCGCCGTTGCCTCCAGAGGCGGCCGCCGCGGCCGCCGCGCCATGGCCGAGATGAACATGGTGCCCTTCATCGACGTGATGCTGGTGCTGCTGATCATCTTCATGGTCACCGCGCCGCTGATCACCACCGGCGTCGTCGACCTGCCCAGCGTGGGCCGCGCCGCCCAGCGGCCCACCAGTGTGGTCGAGGTGATCGTGGGCACTGACGAGAAGCTGCGCATCCGGCTCGATGGCGCCGACCCGCAGCCCACCACGCTGGGCAAGCTGGCGGGCGTGGTGAAGGGGCTGCAGGCCGGCAATGCGAAAGTGCCGGTGGTGATCTCGGCCGACAAGGCGGTGAAGTACGAGCAGGTGGTGCGGACGATGGACGCGCTGCAGCGCGCCGGCATCCAGCGCGTGGGCCTGTCGGTCAAGCAAGGCGGTTGAGGATCGCCCCGATGCAGGCCCTGGCCCACGGCACCCTGCTGCCGCGCCACGACAGCCGGCTCGGCCTGGGTGCGGCACTGGCGCTGCTGGCGCACGCCGGGCTGATCGGTGCGCTGGCACTGGGCCTGAACTGGCGCCTGCCCAGACAAGAGGCGGTGCTGAGTGCCGAACTGTGGGCCGCGGTGCCGCAATCGGCCGCACCCGCACCGGCCGCACCCGCCCCGGTGGCACCGCCCCCGACACCGGCGCCCAGCCCGGTGCCGCCGCCGCCCGCACCCTCGCCCGCGCCCGCGCCCACGCCGGTGCCCGCTCCTGAGCGCCGCGCCGCGCCACCGGCGCCCAGCCCCGCCGAGCGTGAGGCCGAGATCGCGCTGCAGAAGGCCGAGCAGCGCAAGAAGGCCCAGCAGGAACAGGACCAGGCCCTGCGCCTGAAGCAGAAGCTCGAGGACCAGCGCCTGGCCAAAGATAAGGCGGCCCAGCGCAAGAAGCTGCTGCAAGCCAAGGAAGACAAGGCCCGCGAGGACAAGCGCCAGAAGGAGGTGGCCACCAAGGCGGCCAAGGCCGCCCAAGCCGCCGAGATGGAGCGCCTGGCCGCCGCCGAGAAGGCACGCGAAGCCGCAGAACGGGAACGCGAGGCCAAGGTGCAGGAAGCGCTGGTGGCCAAGCAGCGCGAAGAGAACCTCAAGCGCATGCTGGGCCAGGCTGGCGCCACCGGCGCGGCGGGCGGCACCGGCGCCGCCAACGCCAGCGGCAAGGCCGCGCGTGATGCCGCGCCCTCGGCGGCCTACACCGGCCGCATCGTCGCCCGCATCAAGCCCAACATCGTGCTGCTGGTCGACGTGGGCGGCAACCCGACCACCGAGGTGGAGGTGAAATGTGCGCCCGACGGCAGCATCGTCGGCCGGCGCATCGTCAAGCCCAGCGGCAACGCCGCCTGGGACGAGACCGTGCTGCGCGCCATCGACCGCACCGGCACCCTGCCGCGCGACACCGACGGGCGCATCCCGGCGACGATGATCCTGGTGTTCCCGCGGCAGGAGTCGTAGTCCGGCCGACCGGCCCGCAGCCGGTCACGCGGGTCAGTGGTTCTCGCGCGCGTGATTGATCGTGTACTTCGGGATCTCGATGGTCAGGTCGGCATCGGCCAGGATGGCCTGGCAGCTCAGCCGCGAGTTGGGCTCCAGGCCCCAGGCGCGGTCGAGCAGGTCTTCCTCGCCCTCTTCCATCTCATTGAGCGAGCGCAGGCCCTCGCGCACGATCACGTGGCAGGTGGTGCAGGCACAGCTCATGTCGCAGGCATGCTCGATCGCGATGCCGTTGTCCAGCAAGGCCTCGCAGACCGAGGTGCCGCGTGGCGCCTTGACCTCGGCCCCGTTGGGGCAGAGTTCGGCATGGGGCAGGATCTTGATGACAGGCATGGTGTTGGGGCGGGCGATCAGAGGTCGTTGAGTTTGCGGCCGGTCAGCGCAGCCTGGATGCCGCGGTTCATGCGCGCGGCGGCAAAACTTTCGGTGCCCTCGGCCAGGCGCTCGACCGCGCTGTCGATGGCGGCATGGTCCTCGCCTGCCGCGATTCGCGCCAGGTCGACCAGCAGCGCCTCGATCGCCTGGCGCTCGGCCTCGGTCAGCAACTCGCCATCGGCGGCCAGCGCGGCGCGGGTGGCCAGCGTCATGCGCTCGGCCTCCACGCGCGATTCACGCAGCGAGCGGGCCACCATGTCGGCCTCGGCGCTGGCAAAGCCGTCCTTGAGCATGCCGGCGATCTGGTCGTCGGCCAGGCCGTAGCTGGGCTTGACCACCACCGAGGCTTCGACGCCCGAGCCCAGCTCCCGCGCGGCCACGCTGAGCAAGCCATCGGCATCGACCTGGAAGGTGACCCGGATGCGCGCCGCGCCCGCCACCATCGGCGGGATGCCGCGCAGCTCGAAGCGGGCCAGGCTGCGGTTGTCGGCCACCAGTTCCCGCTCGCCCTGCACCACGTGGATGGCCATCGCCGTCTGGCCGTCCTTGAAGGTGGTGAAGTCCTGCGCCTTGGCCACCGGGATCGTGGTGTTGCGTTCGATCACGCGCTCGACCAGCCCGCCCATGGTCTCGAGCCCCAACGAGAGCGGAATGACGTCGAGCAGCAGCAGTTCGCCGTCGCGGCCGTTGCCGGCCAATGCGTTGGCCTGGATCGCCGCGCCCACCGCCACCACCTCGTCGGGGTTCAGGTTGGTCAGCGGCACGCGGCCGAACAGCTCGCCCACCGCGGCCTGCACCGCGGGCATGCGTGTGGAGCCGCCCACCATCACCACGCCGGCCACCTCGTCGCGCTTGAGGCGGGCGTCGCGCAGCACCTTGCGCACCGCCGCCAGCGTGCGGTCGATCAGCGGGCGGGTGATGGCGTCGAACTGCGCGCGGCTGACCGGCACGCTCACCGGTTGGCCGCTCAAGTTGCAGGTCAGCAGCGTGTCGGCGGCCTCGGTCAGCGCCTCTTTGGCGGCGCGGGCGGCCACCAGCACCGCGCGCTTGTCGTGCGCGGTGTCGGCGCCGCGATGCGCCTGGGCCAGCGCCCAGTCGGCCAGCGCCTGGTCAAAATCGTCGCCGCCCAGCGCGGCATCGCCACCGGTGGCCACCACCTCGAACACACCACGCTGCAGGCGCAGCAGGCTGATGTCGAAGGTGCCGCCGCCCAGGTCGTAGACGGCGTAGAGGCCCTCGCTGGCGTTGTCCAGCCCGTAGGCCACGGCCGCGGCGGTGGGCTCGTTGATCAGGCGCAGCACGTTCAGGCCGGCCAGTTGCGCCGCATCCTTGGTGGCCTGGCGTTGGGCGTCGTCGAAGTAGGCCGGCACGGTGATCACCGCGCCGAACAGGTCGTCGTTGAAGGTGTCCTCGGCGCGGTGGCGCAGCGTCGCCAGGATCTCGGCCGACACCTCCACCGGCGTCTTCACGCCGGCGCGGGTGGCAATCGCCACCATGCCGGGCTGGTCAACAAAGCGGTAGGGCAGCCGTTCATGGCCCACCAGGTCGGCCAGGCGCCGGCCCATGAAGCGCTTGACGCTGGCGATGGTGTTCTCGGGGTCTTCGGCCTGCGCATCGCGGGCGTCGAAGCCGATCTGGCGGCGGTTGTGATCGAGGTAGCGCACCACCGACGGCAGGATCACCCGGCCCTGGCCCTCACCCTGGCCGTCCGGCAGGCATTCGGCCACGCCATGCCGCACGGCCGCCACCAACGAATGCGTGGTGCCCAGGTCGATGCCCACCGCGATGCGGCGGGCATGGGGATCGGGCGTCTGGCCGGGTTCGGAGAGTTGCAGCAGGGCCATGTCGTCTTGATTGAATCAGCGGTAGGTGGGAGGGTATTCTGGCGTGACGCCGGCCAAGCCGTCGGCTCAAGGGTCCAGCGCGTCCAGGCGGCGGTGGATGTCGTCGCGGAAGCGGGCCACGAACATCAGCGCACGCACCTGCTGCGCCGCGGCCCGGGGCTCGCCCTGCTGATCGAGCGTGCGCTCCAGCGTGGCCAGCAAGGCGTGTTCGTCGGCGGCCACGGTGTCGTCGAGCTGCCGCACCGCGTCGGCATCGGCGGCGTCGTCCAGCGCCTCGCGCCAGGCCATCTGCTGCATCAGGAAGGCGCTGGGCATTGCGGTGTTGTTGTCAGCATCGATGGCAGCGCCGCGCAGCTCACACAGGTAGGCGCCGCGCTTGAGCGGGTCTTTCAGGCGCTGGTAGGCCTCGTTGACCCGCACGGCCCACTGCATGGCCAGCCGCTGCGAGGCGGCGCCTTCGCTGGTGAAGCGGTCGGGGTGCACCTGCGACTGCAGCGCGCGCCAGCGCTCGTCAAGCTCGCTGCGATCCAGTGCATGCCGTTGCGGCAGCCCGAACAGGGTGAAATCGTCGTCGCTGAGCTTCATCGCCGGGGTCATGCCAAAGTCATGCCAGAAACGCGCAGGGGTTCATCGGGGGGCACACAAGACG
Organism: Burkholderiales bacterium RIFCSPHIGHO2_12_FULL_69_20; assembly: GCA_001770815.1. GTDB lineage: Bacteria > Pseudomonadota > Gammaproteobacteria > Burkholderiales > Burkholderiaceae_C > Pseudaquabacterium. The sequence goes on along the minus strand of MESD01000168.1, from coordinate 9,779 downwards.
AAGGCGCGGGAGGGACTCACCGCGCCTTGCACACCACCGGGCGATCAGCCCGGCCAAGGACCTCACACGCGGAAGGATTCTCCGCAGCCGCAACGGTCTTTCTCGCGCGGGTTGTGGAACTTGAAGCCTTCATTCAGGCCCTCGCGCACGAAGTCGAGCTCGGTGCCATCGAGGTAGGGCAGGCTCTTCGGATCGATCAGCACCTTGATGCCGTGGGCCTCGAAGATCACGTCCTCGGGCGCCACGTCATCGGCGTACTCCAGCTTGTAGGCCAGGCCCGAGCAGCCGGTGGTCTTGACGCCCAGGCGCACACCCACGCCCTTGCCGCGCTTGCTGATGTAACGCGACACATGCCGTGCCGCCGCTTCAGACAGGGTGACGGCCATGGTGTCAGGACGCCTGGGCCTGCGCCTGCGCGTCGGCCGCGGCCTCGCCGTGCTTGGCCTTGTAATCGCTGACGGCGGCCTTGATCGCGTCCTCGGCCAGGATAGAGCAGTGGATCTTCACCGGCGGCAGCGCCAGCTCTTCGGCGATGTTGGTGTTCTTGATCTCCAGCGCCTGGTCCAGCGTCTTGCCCTTGACCCATTCGGTCACCAGCGAGCTGCTGGCAATCGCCGAACCGCAGCCGTAGGTCTTGAAGCGCGCGTCCTCGATCAGGCCGGTGGCCGGGTTCACCTTGATCTGCAGCTTCATCACGTCGCCGCAGGCGGGTGCGCCGACCATGCCGGTGCCGACGTCCTCGTCGCCCTTGTCGAAGGCGCCCACGTTGCGGGGGTTCTCGTAGTGGTCGATGACCTTGTCGCTGTATGCCATGTCAATCTCCAAAAAGCGAAATGAGGTTCAGTGGGCGGCCCACTGAATCGAGCTGATGTCGATGCCGTCGCGGTACATGTCCCACAGCGGTGAAAGCTCGCGCAGCTTGGCCACGCGGTCCTTCAGGGTCTCGACCGCGTAGTCGATCTCGGCCTCGGTGGTGAAGCGGCCGATGGTCATGCGCAGGCTGCTGTGGGCCAGCTCGTCGCTGCGGCCCAGCGCACGCAGCACGTAGCTGGGCTCCAGGCTGGCCGAGGTGCAGGCCGAGCCCGACGACACCGCCAGGCCCTTGACGCCCATGATCAGCGACTCGCCTTCGACGTAGTTGAACGAGATGTTCAGGTTGTGCGGCACGCGCCGGGCCATGTCGCCGTTGATGAACACCTGCTCGATGTCGGTCAACCCGCTCACCAGCTTGGTGTGCAGCATGCGGATGCGCTCCTGCTCGCTGCCCATCTCCTGGCGTGCGATCTCGAAGGCCACGCCCATGCCCACACACTGGTGGGTGGGCAGCGTGCCCGAGCGCATGCCGCGCTCATGGCCGCCACCATGCATCTGGGCCTCGAGCCGCACGCGCGGCTTGCGCCGAACGTACAGCGCGCCGATGCCCTTGGGGCCGTAGGTCTTGTGCGAGGCCAGGCTCATCAGGTCGACCGGCAGCGTGCTCATGTCGATGGCCACCTTGCCGGTGGCCTGCGCTGCATCCACGTGCAGCAGGATGCCGCGCTCGCGGCAGATCGCGCCGATGGCCGGGATGTCCTGGATCACGCCAATTTCGTTGTTCACCAACATGACCGAGGCGAGGATGGTGTCGGGCCGCAACGCGTCCTTGAACTTGTCCAGGTCGAGCAGGCCGTTCTCCTGCACGTCGAGGTAGGTGGCCTCGAAACCCTGGCGCTCAAGTTCGCGCACGGTGTCGAGCACCGCCTTGTGCTCGGTCTTGACGGTGATGATGTGCTTGCCGCGGCTCTTGTAGAACTGCGCCGCGCCCTTGATCGCCAGGTTGTTGCTCTCGGTGGCGCCGCTGGTCCAGACGATCTCGCGCGGATCGGCGTTGATCAGCGCCGCCACTTGCTCGCGCGATGTCTCGACGATGGCTTCGGCCTCCCAGCCCCAGGCATGGCTGCGCGAGGCGGGGTTGCCGAAATGCTCGCGCAACCACGGAATCATGGCGTCGACGACGCGTGGGTCCACCGGCGTGGTGGCGCCGTAATCGAGGTAGATGGGGAAGTGCGGGGTCATGGTGCGAGGGCTGTGGCGGGTTTGTTGATGGCGGCGTTCGGCGTTACTTGCTCAGCGCGCTGCCGAGCGCAAAGACCGAGTTGGGCGCGGTGATCTTGATCGGCTTGACCACCGGCACGCTGGAGATGGCGCGCTTGATCGGCGCCTCCTCGATCGACACGCCCTTGGCCAGCTGGTCTTCGACCAGCTTCTTCAGCGAGATCGAATCGAGGTACTCGATCATCTTCTGGTTGAGGTTGGACCACAGGTCGTGCGTCATGCAGCGGCCGGCGTCCTCGCCCATGCAGTTTTCCTTGCCGCCGCAGTTGGTGGCGTCGAGCGCCTCGTCCACCGCCACGATGATGTCGGCCACGGTGATCGCGTCGCTCTTGCGGCCCAGCGAATAACCGCCGCCGGGCCCGCGGGTGGATTCAACCAGCTCGTGGCGGCGCAGCTTGCCGAACAGCTGCTCGAGGTAGGACAGCGAGATCTGCTGGCGCTGGCTGATGGCCGCCAGGGCCACCGGCCCGTTGTTCGAGCGCAGCGCCAGATCGATCATGGCCGTGACGGCAAAACGGCCTTTGGTGGTCAATCGCATGGGAGCCTCTCCTGATGGCATTCAACGGCACGGATCGTGCTGGCATCCATCGCTTTCGCGACAGGCCGGCAGGTACCCGACTGATGTGCTCAAGTATAGCTGAAGCCGACTGTTTTTGTCGGCATTGCGCTGAAGGGTCTTTCAGGCGATGGCGGGCGGCGCGGCGCGCCGTTCAGGCGGCAGCCTGCAGGCGTCGACGCAGCTCTTGCAGCAGGCCGTCGCAGGCCGGCTCGATCAGGTCGAGCGCCAGATCGAAGCCGCTCACGGCGCCGTAGTAGGGGTCGGGCACCTCGTCGGTGGGCGCGGACTGCGCAAACGGCATCAGCAACTGCAGGCGGTCTTGCGCCTGCGGCGGGCAGCGGTCCCGCAAGGTGTCGAGGTTGTCGCGGTCCATGGCCAGCAGGAGGTCGAAGCGGCTGAAATCGTCGGCCACCAGCGGACGCGATTTCAGGCCGTCCAACGGGTAACCGCGGCGGGCGGCCTGCGCCACCGCCCGCGGATCGGGCCGCGAGCCCTTGTGGAAGCCATGCGTGCCGGCCGAATCCACCGCCACCGCATCCCCCAGGCCGGCGCGTTGCAGCTTGCTGCGCAGCACCGCCTCGGCCATCGGCGAGCGGCACAGGTTGCCCATGCACACCATCAGCACCCGCAGACGGGCCGGGTCGGGGCGGCGAAACCAGCGCTTGATCATGGGGCGCAAGGATAGCGGAGCGGGCTGCTTGATTCGGGCCAGGTCTACGGCGCCAAATCCCCACAGGGTCCATCAAGGCCTCCCCGCACGCGCGGCTTCAACGTTGGCAGGCAAAGCCCGAAATCCAGTCACTGCTTTCGCCTCGTCGGCAGGGCCGGCCGGTAGCCCACGCCGCGATGCGGGGCCGCCCTTTGAGAATCACCAGGAGCAACCATGCGCCACAACGGCCCCGTCTCCCAGCGCGAGTACGTGCTCCCGGCAGGCACCACGCTGGTATCGACCACCGACCTGCAGAGCCACATCACCTACTGCAATCCGGCGTTCATCCAGGTCAGCGGGTACACGGCGGAGGAGCTGATCGGCCAGCCCCACAACCAGGTGCGCCACCCCGACATGCCGGCCGAGGCGTTCCGAGACCTGTGGGACACGCTGAAGGCGGGCGAGCCCTGGACCGCCCTGGTGAAGAACCGCCGCAAGAACGGCGATCACTACTGGGTGCGGGCCAATGTGACGCCGGTGTTGGAGGCGGGGCGCGTGGCGGGCTACATGTCGGTGCGCACCACCCCCGGGCGCGACGAGGTGGCCGCGGCCGAGGCCTTGTACGCCCGCATGCGCGAGCAGGCCGCCGCGGGTCGTCTGCAGCACACCCTGCGCCGCGGCGAACTGCATCGTGCCGGTGCCGGTGCCGCGCTGGCGCGCCTGCAGCGGCCCGGCCTGGGCGCGCGCCTGGTGTTGATCGCCATGGGCAGCACGGCGGCGGCGGCCGTGGCCAGCCACCAGCTATCGGCTTTCGGCCTCTGGGCCGCACTGGCGCTCAGCCTGGTCATCGGCGCCGGCATGGCCGCCTGGATACGGCAGCAGGCGCTGGCGCCGTTGCGGCAGGCGGTGGCGGTGGCGCGGCGCATGTCGGCCGGCGATCTGTCGCAGACGCTGCAGGCGGATCGACTGGACGAAGTGGGCCAGCTCGCCCGCAGCCTGACCCAGCTCAACGTCAACCTGCAGGCCATCGTCAGCGACGTGCGGCGCGAGGTGGAAGGCATCACCCTGGCGTCTGGCGAGATCGCCAAAGGCAACCACGACCTGGGCAACCGCACCGAGGCGCAGGCCAGCAACCTGCAGCAGACCGCCGCGTCGATGGAACAGATCACCGGCACCCTGCGCCAGACCGCGGAGACTGCGGTGGCGGCGGCCAGCATGGCCGGCGAGGCGGCCGAGGTGGCCGAGCGCAGCGGCGAAGCCGCACGCCACGTGGCCGAGCGCATGGGCGAGATCCGCGGCTCGTCTCACCGCATCGGCGAGATCATCGGCGTGATCGACGGCATCTCGTTCCAGACCAACATCCTGGCGCTCAACGCCGCGGTGGAAGCCGCACGCGCGGGTGACGCCGGCCGCGGCTTCGCGGTGGTGGCCGCCGAGGTGCGCGCCCTGGCGCAGCGCACCAGCAGTGCAGCACGCGAGATCAAGGTGCTGATCGAGGATTCGTCGGCCAAAGTCGAGTCGGGCACCAAGCTCGCCGAAGCCACCGGCGACACCACCCGCCAGACCCAGGCCGCGGTGCGCCGGGTGCATGCGCTGATCAGCGAGATCAGCATGGCCGCCATCGAGCAATCCAAGGGTGTGGTGCAGGTCAACACCGGGGTGGCCGCGCTCGACAGCCTGACACAACAAAACGCCGCGATGGTCGAAGAGCTGGCCGCAGCCGCCTCGTCACTCTACGGCCAGGCCGAGGTGGTGACGCAGGCCGTGCGCATGTTCCGCCACGACGCCGCGCCCGCCTGATGAACCTCAGGCGCCGCGCAGGGCCGCGCGCAGTTGCTGGCCCACCTCGGGCTTGTCCTTGAACGGATCGGTGGGGTTGCGCGCCAAAACGATGTCTTCCAAACGCGTCTGCACCGAGGCCAATGCCTTGGGGTGGCTGTAGATGTAGAACTGCTTGTCGCGCAGCGCGGCAAACACCTTGGCCGCCACGTCAGCGGCACTCACCTTGCCGCTGCCCACGGCCTTCTCGCTCATCGCCTTGCCGATCAGCTGGCTGCGGGTGGGCTGGGCGTCGGCATCGCTCATCCCGGCCGGCCGGTTGCGGTGGCTGGCGGTGATGCCGGTGGGCACGAAAAACGGGCACAGCACATGCGCGTGCACCTGATCACTGACCAGCGCCAGATCCTGGTAGAGCGTCTCGCTCAAGGACACCACCGCATGCTTGCTGACGTTGTAGACGCCCATGTTGGGCGGGTTCAGCAGGCCCGCCATCGAAGCGGTGTTGACGATGTGGCCCTGGAAGGACGGATCGGCCGCCGCCGCGGCCAGCATCATCGGCGTGAACAGGCGTACGCCATGCACCACGCCCCACACATTGACGCCCAGCACCCACTCCCAGTCCTTCAGGGTGTTCTCCCACACCAGCCCGCCGCTGCCCACGCCGGCGTTGTTGAACACGACGCTGGGCGCGCCGAACTGCTGCTGCACCTCGGTGGCCAGGGCCTGCATGGCCTCGGCGCTGGACACGTCGACCTGGCGCGCCAGCACCCGGCCGCCTTGCGCCGCGGCCAGCGCGGTGATCTCGGCGGCGGCGGTGGCCAGCGCGTCGGCCTGCACGTCGACCATCACCACGTGCATGCCTTCACGCGCGGCAAAACGCGCGCATTCGAGGCCGAAGCCCGAGGCCGCGCCGGTCAACACGGCCGTCTGGCCCTTGAAACCCTTGAAATCGTTCATGCGGTGAGGTCCTTCTTGATCTGGAAGCCGAAGCGGGGAAAGTGCACATGCACCGTGCCGGCGCGGGCATCGCTGCGCCGCACGGTGACGGATTCGGAACTCAGGCCGACCAACGTGCCGGCCACCGGGTCGGCGCCGTAGTCGGTGGCGGCCACGCTGACGGCCTGGCCGGGCTCGAAACCCAGGCCCGGCGCCACCGCCACCGAGACATGGCCGGTGGCGGCAGCCGCCACGGCCACGGCGTCGGCCGAGTCCAGCTCGGTGCTGGTGGCATGGCCGATCGCCAGCAGGCGGGCCAGCCAGGCGCTGAGCGCGGGGTAGTCGGTCAGCAGGTGTGCCACCGGCGAGGCGCGCTGGATGAACCACAGGCAGTGCCCGACCGAGAAGTCGGCGATGCACGGTGCCGCGCCGAACAGCCAGGGCCCACCGTGGGCCAGTTGTGCGTCGATGGCGGCCAGGTGGGCGCGCAGTTGCACCGTGCCGTCGGGCAATGTGAGGCGGGGCACGCTGCCACGCATTGCCGCCCGGTCGGTGGCAAAGCCCTTCAGCACCTCGGGGCTGGGGTCACCCAGGATGGCCGCCACGCCGGCCGGCTGCATCGCCCAGCACACCGCCGCCTGGAACAGCGTGCCGTCGGCCCACTGCGCCAGCGGCACGGCCAGCGGCGCGCTGGCCGGATACAGCGTGGGCGTGGGCTGGCGCGCCTCGAGCATCCGTGCGATCAGTGCGGTGTCGCAATAGATGTCGGCACCGATCTGCAGCACCGGCGTCTTGCGATAGCCGCCGGTCAGCGCGATCACATCGGGCTTGGGCATCACCGGCGGGATGTGCACCGAGCGCCAGGCCAGGCCCTTGAAGCCCAGCATCAGCCGCACCTTCTCGGCGAAGGGCGACATGTCGTAGTGGTGCAGGATCAGCACGTCGACCCCTCGTTCGATGGGTACATCGACCGATCCCCCGAGGGGATGCGGGCCGGCTTGGGAGCGGCCCGGCGCTCGGCCCGCTGCACGTTGACGATCATCGGTTCTTTCCTCATTGAAGTCGTGCGCGATCGACGATGGCGGCCAGGTCGCAGCCCGCCGGCAGCGCGCCGAACACATCGCTGCGATCGTCCAGCCGGCTGGCGCAGAAGGCGGTGAACACCGCGTCGGTCGAATGCTGGCGCAGCAGCGCGGCCTGCAGCACCAGTGCGGTGTCGCGGGCCAGGCGGCGGGCCTGCGCTTCATCGGTGGAGCCATCCAGGCCGTGCAGCACCCTCGCCAGCGCGGCGTCCAGCGCCGGATGCGCACCCTTGGCGGGCGCCATCTCATGAGCCAGTGCATCGACCACGGCGCCGGTGCGCAGCGCCCGCAGCAGGTCGAGTGCCATGATGTTGCCGGCGCCCTCCCAGATCGAGTTGACCGGCATCTCGCGGTAGATGCGCGCCATCACGCCCTCGCCCTGCTCTTCGACATAGCCGTTGCCGCCCAGGCATTCCATCGCCTCCTGGGCGAAATAGCTGCCGCGCTTGCAGATCCAGAACTTGGCGATCGGCGTCAGCACGCGGCCGATCAGCTTCTCGTGGCCGCTGGCATCGGTGCCGTTCTCGGTGGCGTCGACCGCGCGCGCCAGCCGCAGCGCCAGCGCGGTGGCGGCCTCGCTTTCCAGCGCCAGGTCGGCCAGCACGTTGAACATCATCGGCTGCGCATCCAGCCGCTTGCCGAAGGCCTGGCGCTGCGCCGTGTGGTGCAGCGCGATCGACAGCGCCTGGCGCATCAGGCCGGCGCTGCCCAGCGCGCAATCAAGCCGGGTGATCGCGCCCATCGCCAGGATCTGCGGCACGCCGCGGCCCTCGTCACCCACCAGCCAGGCAGTGGCACCGTGGAACTCGACCTCCGAGCTGGCATTGGCCTGGTTGCCCAGCTTGTGCTTCAGGCGCTGCACGCGCATGGCATTGAGGCTTCCGTCGGGCAGCCAGCGCGGCAGGAAGAAGCAGCTGAGGCCAGCAGCCGTGCCCTCGCCCGTCTTGGCCAGCACCAGGAAGGCATCGCACATCGGTGCCGACAAGAACCACTTGTGGCCGGTGAGGCGGTAGCGCGCGCCCCAGCCGTCCTGGCCATCGGCCTCGGCGCGGGTGGTGTTGGCGCGCACGTCCGAGCCGCCCTGCTTCTCGGTCATGCCCATGCCCATGGTCAAGCCGCGCTTCTGGTCGAAAGGCAGGAAGCGCTCGTCGTACCGGGTGCTGGCCAGGCCCGGGCCCCAGTCGGCAAAGATCGCCGGGTTGGCGCGCAGCGCCGGGGTGACGGCATAACTCATCGAGATCGGGCACAGCATGCTGGGCTCGGCCTCGGTGAACAGCATGAAGGCCGCCGCCCGGTCGACATGCGCGCCCGGCCCCAAGGACCACGGCGTGCCGTGCAGCCCCTGGCGCATGGCGGCGGCCATCAGCGCGTGGTAGCTGGGGTGGAACTCGACCTCGTCGATGCGCCGGCCCAGCCGATCGTGGCTCTTGAGCTGCGGCGGGTGGAAGTTGGCCAGCCGCGCATGCTGCTGCATCGCCGCCGAGCCGGCCTCGGCGCCCAGCGCGGTGAAGCGCTGCACGTCGTAGCCCGGCCGGTTGAAGCGCAGCGCGTCCTGCAGCGCGCGGTTGCCGGCAAACAGGTTGGCGCCGACCAGCGGCTCGGCCTGGTTGAGAACGTCATGCGTGATCACGGGGTGCATGGGGGCCTCCACATCTGGATGTGCGGGATGGTGTCTTCGATGTACGGCTCGCCGATGGACGCAAAGCCATGCCGGCCGTAAAAGCGCTGCAGGTGCGCCTGCGCGCTGATGCGGTTGCCGTGGCCCGGCCAGGCCGCGTCGGCACGGGCCAGGCCTTCGGCCACCAACTGGTCGGCCAGGCCGCTGCCTCGCAGCGCCTTGTCCAGCACCACGCGGCCCATCGATGGCTCGGCGTACTTGATGCCGGGATCGACCAGGCGCAGGCAGGCCCGCGCCTCGCCGGCCTCGTCGCGCCCCAGCAGGTGCCAGCTGTGGCGGTCGACGCCGTCGGGGTCGAGGTAGGGCCCCTGCTCGAGGATGAAGACGCGGCAGCGCAGCGCCAGCAGGTCGTACAGGTTGTCCACACCCAGTTCGGCAAAGCGCTGCCAGGTCCAGGCCAGGTTCAGCATCGCGGGCCGCCCTCCCCGCTCAGACCAGCTTGACCAGCTGCTTGCCGAAGTTGCGGCCCTTGAGCAGGCCGATGAAGGCCTCGGGCGCCGACTCCAGGCCCTGGGCCACGGTCTCGCGGTACTTCAGTTGGCCGCTGGCCACGCGCTCGCCCAGCTCCTTCAGCGCGGCGGGCCAGTGCTGCGGATGCTCGCTGACGATGAAGCCCTGCACCTTCATGCGGTTGATCAGGATCAGCGACGGCGCGGCCATCGGGATCGGCTCGCCGTTGTAGCCGCTGATCATGCCGCACAGCGCCACGCGGCTGAAGGCGTTGGCATTGGCCATCACCGCGTCGAGCACCATGCCCCCGACGTTCTCGAAGTTGCCGTCGATGCCCTGCGGGCAGGCCACTTTCAGCGCCTGGGTCAGCGACTTCAGATCAGCGTGCGCCTTGTAGTCGACGCAGGCGTCGAAGCCGAGTTCCTCGACCACGTAGCGGCACTTGTCGGCACCGCCGGCGATGCCCACCGCACGCGCGCCGCGGGCCTTGGCCAGCTGGCCCACCGCGCTGCCCACCGCGCCGCTGGCGGCCGAGACCACCACCGTCTCGCC
>MESD01000167.1:65171-74383 GCA_001770815.1 Burkholderiales bacterium RIFCSPHIGHO2_12_FULL_69_20 | reverse complement strand
GGTGCTGCGAAACGCCGGGTCGTAGCCGGTGGTGCCGGGCAACAGCGGCGATTGCGCCGGCACCGCCTGGCCACGCCGCACCTGGCGGATCTCGCGCTCGACGTCGTAGGCCAGCGACAGCGCACGGCGCAGCGCCACCTTGTCGGGGGTGTAGCCGCCCACCACCGGGTCGTCCATGTTGAAGTACAGCAGCGCGCAGTCCGATCGCAGGGTGCGCTGCAACTGCACACCGAGCTTGGCCAGGTTGGGCGCGAGCCGGCCGTTGGGCACCGCCAGCATCGCGAAGTCGATCGGCACCGAGCCGGTGTTGGCCACCAGGCCGTCGATCTGGCCGTTCAGGAAGCTCAGCCACAGCGGCTGGTTCTCTTCGATGATCGACACCTCCACCTCGTCGACCAGCGGCAGGCGCCGGCCCTTGAAGCGCGCCAGGATGGCCTGGCCCTCGGCATCGTCGGCCGCGGGCTCGGCGCTGTAGACCTCTTCGCGGTAGCCGGGGTTGCGCTCGAGCACGATCTTGCTGCCGCGCACCCAGGTCTTGAGGCGGAACGCCCCGGTGCCCACCGGGTGGTCGCCGATGGTCTCGCCGTAGTGCTGCACCACCTCGCGCGCCTGCGGCGGCAGGATGTCGCTGGCGGTGAGCGTCTGCACGAAGCGCGGGCGCGGCGCCTTCAGGCTGAAGCGCACGGTGTGGCGGTCCAGCGCGCGCAGGCCCTCGACCGGCGCGTCGTAGTCGAAGGGCTGGCGCTGGTCGAGTGCGGCCTGGCGCAGCTCGGCCAGGCCGATGAAGCCCTCGTCGAGCACCGAGGTGGCCATCGGGCTCTTGTTGGCCGGATCGACCGCGCGCTTGAAGGCGTAGAGCACGTCGTCGGCCACCAGTTCGCGGCGCTGGCCCTTGAAGGCCGGGTCGTCGGCGAAGTAGATGCCGCGCTTGAGCCGCACCGTCCACACCTTGAAGTCGGGCGAGTGCTCGGGCAGGCCATCGGCCAGCCGCGGCACCAGCTTGACCGGCCGCGCCAGATGGTCGTAGCCGTAAAGCGCCTCGAAGATGTGCGAGGTGATCGTGCGCGAGTACAGGTCGCTGATGCGTGCGGGGTCGAAGCTGGTTTCGGCCGAGCTGAAGGCCACACGCAGCACCTTGGGCGCGGCGGCCGGGCCGGCGGCGTCGGCGGCCAGGGGCGCGGCCAGTGCGGCCAGCGCGGGGCTCAGCAGCAGCGCGCGCCGCTGCGGGTTGAAGGGCGATGTCGGGTGCATGCGCTGGGGGTGCGGCCACGGCCGGCCGGGGTGCTGGCCGATGCGGTGCAGGGGTTCAGGATGAAGCGCGCAGTCTAGCGGCGCCACCGCGCCCGGCGCAGCCGCCTGCAGCCGGGCGGGCACGGGGTTTGCACGGGGTTTGCGATAGTCCGGCGGGCTCGGGCGCCTGACCTAGACTCGCGCATCCCGAAATCCCGGCCGCCGCGCCACAAGCGCCAGGCCACCCGTCCCCCGGAGCAAGGCACCGATGCTGGCCTATGTGATCAAACGCCTGTGGCAGATGGTGCCCACGCTCTTCGGCGTGGTGTTGCTGGTGTTCCTGCTGTTCCACTTCTTCGGCAGCGACCCCAGCATCATCCTGGCCGGCCAGAACGCCACGCCCGAGCAGATCGCCGCGATCCGCCAGCAGCTGGGGCTGGACCAGCCGGCCTACGTGCAGTTCGGCATCTTCCTCAAGCAGATCGCCACCTTCGACTGGGGCCGCAGCTGGGCCACCAACGAGGCGGTGAGCACGCTGTTTGCCACGCGCATGCCGGCCACGCTGACGGTGATGCTGCCGATCCTGATCCTCGATACCGTGCTGGCCGTGCCGATCGCGCTGGGCGTGGCCTATGTGCGCGGCTCGCTGACCGACCGCACGCTGATGGTGGCCACCACGGTGGCGCTGTCGATCAGCTTCCTGGTCTACGTCATCGTCGGCCAGTATGTGTTCGGCTTCCAGCTGGGCTGGTTTCCGGTGCAGGGCTGGAGCAACAGCACCTGGACCAACCTGACCCAGTACGCCCCGCTGCCGGTGCTGCTGGCGGTGATGGTGGGCATCTCGCCGCAGACCCGGCTGTACCGCAGCTTCTTCCTGGATGAGCTGGGCCACGACTACGTGCGCACCGCACGCGCCAAAGGCATGACCGAGCCGGTGGTGTTGTTCCGCCATGTGCTGCGCAACGCGATGATCCCCATCCTCACCAACGTGGGCCTGGCGCTGCCGGGCATCTTCGTCGGCTCGTTCCTGATCGAGGTGTTCTTCTCGATCCCCGGCCTGGGCCGCGAGGTGCTGCTGGCGGTCAACCGCAGCGACTACCCCGTCATCCAGGCCGCCACCGTCTACCTGGCGATGCTGACGATGTTGATCAACCTCGGCACCGACCTGCTCTACAAGGTGGTCGATCCGAGAGTCGTCCTGAAATGAGCGCCGTGATGACGTCTTCTGCCGATGTGCCGGTGCAGCGCTCGGCCGGTGTCTGGCTCACGGCCTGGCGACGTTTCCAGGGCGACCGCGTGGGCATGGTCTCGATGGTGGTCGTGGCGGCCTTCCTGCTGCTGATCGCCGCGGCCACCACCGGGCTGGTGGCCAGCCAGTGGCAGCGTGAACTGGCGGTGCCCAACGCGCCGCCGACGATCCTGGGCCCACGCGCGGGCGAGGATGCCGGCACGCTGGCTGGCCCCGAAAGCCAGGCGCAGCCGCCGGTCGACCTGAGCGACATCGACCCGCTGGCGCCGCGCTACAAGGAGTGGGCCGAACGCGCCTCCAAGCTGCAGACCACCGAGACGGTGAAGGCACAGACACTGCCGCTGGGCGCCGACCGGCTGGGCCGCGACGTGCTGGCCAAGGCCATCAAGGGCACCGAGATCTCGGTCTTCGTCGGTGTGCTGGCGGCCCTGCTGGCCACGGTGATCGGCACCGTGCTGGGCGCGCTGGGCGGCTTCTTCGGCGGCAAGGTGGGCGACTTCCTGGAGTGGGTCTACAACGTCTTCACCGCCGTGCCCGACATCCTGCTGATCTTCGCCTTTGCAGCAGTGTTGGGCCGGGGCGTCGACACGGTGGTGCTGATCCTGGCGCTGACCGGCTGGACGGGGCTGTACCGCCAGGTGCGCGCCGAGTTCATCAAGCACCGCGGACGTGAATATGTACGCGCCGCCGAGGCGATAGGCGCTTCCACCACCAGCCGCATGTTCCGCCACATCCTGCCCAACGTCAGCCACGTGATCCTGGTGCGCATGAGCCTGCTGGTGGTGGGCTTCATCAAGAGCGAGGTGATCCTCTCCTACCTGGGGCTGGGCGTGCCCATCGACCAGGTCAGCTGGGGCACGATGCTGGCCGAAGCCCAGAGTGAATTGATTTTGGGCCACTGGTGGCAGCTGGCGACCGCCACGGCCTTCATGGCCGTCTTCGTCACCGCGTTCTCGCTGATGGCCGATGGCTGGCGTGATGCGCTCGATCCGAAGCTCAGAGGAGCCGAGTGATGTTGCTCTCCATCCAAGACCTGCAAGTCGCCTTCCGCCTCGGCGAGCGCGGCGCCAAGACCGTGGTCAACGCCGTGCAGGGCGTCAGCTTCGACATCCCCGAAAACAGCACGCTGGCGCTGGTGGGCGAATCGGGCTCGGGCAAGAGCGTCACCGCGATGTCCATCCTGAACCTGCTGCCCGACAACGCGCAGCGCAGCGGTTGCATCCTGTGGCAGGGGCGTGATCTGCTGACGGCCAGCCGGCCCGAGCTGCAGGCGTTGCGCGGGCGCGAGATCGCCTGCGTGTTCCAGGACCCGATGCAGTCGCTGAACCCGGTGTTCACCGTCGGCGCGCAACTGGCCGAGCCGCTGGTCAAGCACCTGGGTTTCAGCCGGCGCGCCGCGATGGCGCGCGCCGAAGAGCTGCTCAACGAGGTGGGCCTGCCCGAGCCGCAGCGGCGGCTGAAGTCCTATCCGCACGAGCTGTCGGGCGGCCAGCAGCAGCGGGTGATGATCGCGATGGCGCTGTCCTGCGAGCCCAAGCTGCTGATCGCCGACGAGCCCACCACCGCGCTGGACGTGACCATCCAGCGCCAGATCCTCGAGCTGATCGCGCGGATGAAGGACAAGCTGCGCATGAGCGTGCTGTTCATCAGCCACGACCTGGGCGTGGTGGGCGAGATTGCCGACCGGGTGGTGGTGATGCGCCACGGCGCGGTGCGTGAACAGGGCCCGGTGGCGCAGATCTTCAGCGCGCCGCAAGATGCTTACACCCGCGCCCTGCTGGCCTGCCGGCCCAGCCTGACCGACACGCCGTCGCGGCTGACGGTGATCGACGAGCACATCGCGGGCGGCACGGCGGCTGCGTCCACCGCCGCGGTGGCCAAGGACCCGACGGCGCCGGTGGTGCTGGAGGTGCGCTCGCTGGCCAAGAGCTTCTTCATCAAGCAGGGGCTGTTCGGCCAGCGTGAATTCAAGGCCGTGCAGGGCGTGAACTTCAAGCTGCGGCGCGGCCACACCCTGGGCGTGGTGGGCGAATCGGGCTCGGGCAAGACGACGATGGGGCTGACGCTGCTGCGGCTGCACGAGCCCACCGCCGGCGAGGTGATCTTCGACGGCCAGAACCTGCTGACGCTGAGCGACCGCGAGCGCCAGCTGATGCGCCGGCGCATCCAGATCGTGTTCCAGAACCCGTACGCCAGCCTGAACCCGCGCTTCACCATCGGCCAGACGCTGGTCGAGCCGATGGCCATCCACGGCATCGGCGCCGACACCGCCGAGCGCGAAGAGCGCGCCCGCGCGCTGCTGACCAAGGTGGGCCTGGGGCCCGAGACCTTCGGCAAGTACCCGCACGAGTTCTCCGGCGGCCAGCGCCAGCGCGTGGCCATCGCCCGCTGCCTGACGCTGAACCCCGAGGTGCTGGTGCTCGATGAAGCGGTGAGCGCGCTCGACGTCAGCGTGCAGGCGCAGGTGCTGAACCTGCTGCGCGACCTGCAGGACGAGCTGGGCCTGGCCTACGTCTTCATCAGCCACGACCTGGCGGTGGTGCGCTTCATCAGCGACGAGGTGCTGGTGATGAAGGACGGCGAGGTGGTGGAGCAGGCCAGTGCCGCGCAGATCCTGGCCGCGCCGCAGCAGGACTACACGCGGCGGCTGCTGGGCGCGGTACCCCGCGGCTGGGTGGCACCGGCGGCCTGATCCTGCGGGCCGACCGCGGCGCCCCTTTTTTTGCCGTCTCCCCCGTGCGCAGGGTGCGTCTTGACCTGCGTCGATTGACTTTGCCCGGCACCAAGCCTAGTTTGCGGACAGGGCACGGCGGGGTGTCTCTCGATCGGCCCTGCAACGGCACGGAGGTGTCCCATGAAATTGACCCATCCTCTCTCTGCTCTGATGCTGGCCCTGGCCGGCGCCAGCCTGGCCACGCCGGCGCACGCGGTGACCACCGTCACCAACGTCACCACCGACACCATCACCTCGCTGGACATCGACTGGACTTTTTATGCCGGCGACACCGGTCTGACGGGCAGCTATGCCAGCGCCAACTGGCAGGCCTGGCTGACGCCCACCTGGTCAGGCAGCCAATGGGTGGTGTACGCCTGGTACCAGCACATGGTGGGCCCACACGGCGAAGCCGCCGAGAGTGCGTCGCACTGGATTGGCAGCGCAGTGTTCACACCGGGTTCAGGCAACTTCACGGCGATGATGGTGCAAGACCATCTGCCGCCCGACCTGCATACAGCGGCCCACACCGGCTTCATGAACGCCAACGGGCCGGCTTCGGCCGATGGCGGTGTGCCGCCGGGTTTTTCGCGGGTGTTTGTCACCCATGTGCCCGAGCCGGGGCAATGGATGCTGCTGTTGGCAGGCCTGGTCGGGCTGGCGGGCTGGCGCCGCCGCACCGCCTGAGCGTTTGAGGGCCGGCCGACCGCCGGCCAGGCAACCGGGCGCGATGCGGGCGCTTACAAATGGCACCCTCACTTGCTGCAACAACCCTCAAGTCGGGGGCGGGCAATCCGATAGTCCGTCAAGCGCCGCTGCAGACGCTGGCCCGGTGAGGGCCGGCCCGCTGCGGCCGCTGGAGACACACGCCCATGTCCATGCCCTCGTTGACGATGCGCCGCCCGGCGCCCGTGCAAGACCCCCATCGCCAGCCGGCGATGCCGCGCGCGGCCTCATCGGCAGCGTTGCCCTCCGCCCCGGTCTTGCACCGCGGCGGCGCGCCCGCCCAACGACTGCTGCCACTGCGCCCGGCGCGCTGAGCCCGCCGGCGCGGACCGGGCCTGGCGGCGAACGGCCTCAGCCCGCGCCGCGGGCCAGCTTCTCGCTGCGCCAGTACACGTCGTCGCCGCCCAGCCCGTCGAGGTTGGCGCGGTTGAGCACCCGGGCCAGCACGAACAGCAGGTCGCTCAGGCGGTTGAGGTACTGGCGCGGCGCGTCGTTCACCGCCTCGTGCGACGACAGCAGCACCACCGCGCGCTCGGCACGGCGCGCCACGCTGCGGCTGACATGCGCCAGCGCCGCGCTGCGTGTGCCCGCCGGCAGGATGAACTCGGCCAGCCGCGGCAGCGCGGCGTTGTGGTGCGCCAGCGCGTCGTCGAGCTGCTTCACCGCCTCGTCCTTGAGCAGCGTGAAGCCGGGGATCGACAGCTCACCGCCCAGGTTGAACAGCTCGTGCTGGATCACCACCAGCAGCGTGCGCACCTCGTCGGGCAACGGCTCGGCCAGCAGCACGCCCAGCGTGGAGTTGAGCTCGTCGACGTCGCCCATCGCCATCACCCGCAGGTGGTGCTTGGGCACGCGGCTGCCGTCGCCCAGGCCGGTGCTGCCGTCGTCTCCGGTGCGGGTGGCGATCTGGGTGAGGCGGTTGGCCATCTGGCGGTCTCCTGGATTCGGGGCTGAACAACGCTGAGCCCGGGATGTTGCCCCAACATCGCCCGCCTGACCGGCCGCGCGGCACAACACCGCGTCCGCATGCGCCAGGTCAAACGTCATACCATCGCGGTCTTGTCCGCCTGCCCCGCTGGAGCCACCACCATGAACGCCCCTGTCGACATCGCCCGCATGCTGAAACCCCGCCCGGTGCCGGCCGAGATGATCGCCGCGCTGAAAGCCCGCTTCGGCGAACGCTGCAGCACCGCGCAGGCGGTGCGTGAGCAGCATGGCCGCGACGAATCGCCCTTCGAGGTGCCGCCGCCCGAGGCGGTGGTGTTCGCCGAGAGCGCCGACGAGGTGGCCGCGGTGGTGGCGCTGGCCAGCCAGCACGCGGTGCCGGTGATCGCCTACGGCACAGGCTCGTCGCTGGAGGGCCATCTGCTGGCGGTGCAGGGCGGCATCAGCATCGACGTCTCGCGCATGAACCAGGTGCTGCGCATCAACGACGAGGACTTGACCGTCACCGTGCAGCCCGGCGTCACGCGCAACCAGCTCAACAACGAAATCCGCCACACCGGGCTGTTCTTCCCGATCGACCCGGGTGCCGACGCGTCGATCGGCGGCATGGCCGCCACCCGCGCCAGCGGCACGAATGCGGTGCGCTACGGCACCATGCGCGAGAACGTGCTGGCGCTGCAGGTGGTGACGGCCAGCGGCGAGATCATCCGCACCGGCACCCGCGCCAAAAAAAGCAGCGCCGGCTACGACCTGACGCGCTTGATGGTGGGCAGCGAAGGCACGCTGGGCATCATCACCGAGGTGACGGTCAAGCTCTACCCGCAGCCCGAATCGGTGTCGGCGGCGATCTGCCACTTTCCCAGCATCGACGCGGCAGTGAAGACCACCATCGCAGTGATCCAGCTCGGCGTGCCCATCGCCCGCTGCGAGTTGCTGGACGCCAACGCGGTGCGCGCGGTCAACAAGCACGACAAGCTCTCACTGCGCGAGGAGCCGATGCTGCTGATGGAATTCCACGGCAGCGCGGCCGGCGTGGCCGAGCAGGCCAAGGTGGTGCAGGACGTGGCGCGTGAGCATGGCGGCGAAGATTTCGCCTGGGCCACCACGCCGGAAGAGCGCACCCGGTTGTGGACCGCGCGCCACCGCGCCTACTTTGCCGGCATGTCGTCCAACCCCGGCTGCCGCACCGTGACCACCGACACCTGCGTGCCGATCTCGCGGCTGGCCGAATGCATCGCCAAGGCGGTGACCGAGGCCGACGAGGCCGGCCTGCCCTACTACATCGTCGGCCATGTGGGCGACGGCAACTTTCACATCGCCTACCTGATCGACCCGACCAAACCCGAGCAGCGCGACACCGCCGAGCGGCTGAACGACCAGCTGGTGCACCACGCGCTGGCGCTGGAAGGCACCTGCACCGGCGAGCACGGCATCGGCCTGCACAAGCAAGGCTTCCTGGTCGACGAGGCGGGCGCGGCCACGGTCGACATGATGCGGCTGCTCAAGCGCGCGCTCGACCCGAAGAACATCCTGAACCCGGGCAAGATCTTCGAGCTGTAGCAGCGGAGCGGGCCGGTATCGGCTCGTTGCGGCTGTTGGTGCTGCCTGTAGACCTGTCGTTCATCGTTCAGCGCGAAGCCGAGGCCACCGGGTGACCGGCTGCCTCCGTGTCCCCCGGGCCTTCGGCCCTCCTCTTTTACCTGCGGCATCCGCTCACCCGACGCCCTCGGCTACCCACCGCTGGCGCACTGGCGCGGTCTCTCGAACCCGCGTGCCGCGGTGGTGCCTGAGCGTCGGGCCGGGCGGGCATGCTCTGCGTAGGTAAAGAAGGGAGGGCCGCAGGCCCGGAATGACACGGAGCAGAGCATGCCCGCCCGGGCCGGCGCGATCGCTCAGGCCGTCGACCGCCGGCTTTCAAGCCCAGCAACAACCAGCAGCAAAGAGCCGAAACTGCCAGATCAGGCGGTGCCGCCCACCGTCAGGCCGTCGATGCGCAGCGTGGGCTGGCCCACGCCCACCGGCACGCTCTGGCCGTCCTTGCCGCACACGCCCACGCCGGAATCCAGCGCCATGTCGTTGCCGATCATCGACACGCGCTTCAGCGCCTCGGGGCCGTTGCCGATGATGGTGGCGCCCTTGACCGGGTACTGGATCTGGCCGTTCTCGACCCAGTAGGCCTCGCTGGCCGAGAACACGAACTTGCCGCTGGTGATGTCGACCTGGCCGCCGCCGAAGTTGGTGGCGTACAGCCCGCGCTTGATGCTGCCGACGATCTCGTCGCGGGTCTTGTCGCCGTTGAGCATGTAGGTGTTGGTCATGCGCGGCATCGGCACATGGGCATAGCTCTCG
>MESD01000167.1:0-65149 GCA_001770815.1 Burkholderiales bacterium RIFCSPHIGHO2_12_FULL_69_20 | reverse complement strand
GCCGTTGAGCATGTAGGTGTTGGTCATGCGCGGCATCGGCACATGGGCATAGCTCTCGCGGCGGCCGTTGCCGGTGGGCTTGACGCCCATCAGCCGGGCGTTCATCGAATCCTGGATGTAGCCCTTGAGGATGCCGTCCTCGATCAGCACGTTGCGCTGGCTGGCGTGCCCCTCGTCGTCGACGTTGAGCGAGCCGCGCCGGTCGGCGATGGTGCCGTCGTCGAGCACGGTGACGCCCTTGGCCGCCACGCGCTGGCCGATGCGCCCGGCAAAGGTGGACGAGCCCTTGCGGTTGAAGTCGCCTTCGAGGCCGTGGCCCACCGCCTCGTGCAGCAGCACGCCGGGCCAGCCCGGGCCCAGCACCACGGTCATCACGCCGGCCGGGGCCGGGCGCGATTCAAGATTCGTCAGCGCCGCGTTGACCGCCTGGTCGACGTACAACGACAGCTGCTCGTCCTGGAAATAGCCCAGCCCGAAGCGCCCACCACCGCCGCCCGAGCCCACCTCGCGGCGGCCGTTGGATTCGGCGATCACCGTGATCGACAGCCGCACCAGCGGGCGCACGTCGGCGGCGCGGGTGCCGTCGGCACGCGCCACCAGCACCACGTCGTACTCGGCGGCCACACCGGCCATCACCTGCACGATGCGTGGGTCGCGGGCGCGGGCCATCTTCTCGATCTTCTCGAGCAGCGCCACCTTCTGCGTGCTGTCGAGCGTGGCGATCGGGTCGGTGGGCGAATACAGCGCGCGGCTGGTGGCAATGCGCGGCGCACGACCCACCTTCACACGCCGGCTCTGGCCGGCCGCGGCAATGCTGCGCACGGTGCGCGCGGCATCGAGCAGGCTGGCCTCCGAGATGTCGTCGCTGTAGGCGAAGGCGGTCTTCTCGCCGGCCACTGCGCGCACGCCCACGCCCTGGTCGATGGAGAAGCTGCCGCTTTTGACGATGCCTTCTTCCAGGCTCCAGCCCTCGTGGCGGGTGATCTGGAAGTACAGGTCGGCGTCGTCGATGCGGTGCTCGCCGATCACGCCCAGCGCGCCGGCCAGCTTGGCCTCGTCGAGACCAAAGGGCTCGATCAGCAGTTGCTGGGCGATGGCGAGGCGTTCGAGGGTGGGTTCACGAGAGATCATCGGCGGATTGTAGGCACCGGGGGTCTCCGCGCAGGGGGGCGGGTTTCACCTCCGCAAACCGCCGCTGATGGGCGCTGTTCAGGCCGAGTCGGTGTCCTGCGGCTCGCCATCGTCACCGTCGCCGGCAGATGCCTCGGCTGCGCGCCGCAGCGCCAACGCACGCTGGTAGATGGCATTGCGCGGCGCGCCGCTCAACTCGGCGGCCAGCGCCACCGCCTGTTTCAGCGGCAGCTCCCGCAGCAGCGGGCCCAGCAGCCGTTCGGCCTCGGGCGGCAGGCCGTGGTCATCGGCCACCACCGCCGCCGGCAGTGCATGCAGCACCAGCACGAACTCGCCGCGCGCGCGGTTGGCATCGGCGGCCAGCCAGGCCGGCAGCGCGGCCGCGGCCATCGTGGCGATGGTCTCGAACTGCTTGGTCAGCTCACGGCACAGCGTGATGCGGCGCTGCGGTGCAGCTTCGGCCAGGCTGGTGACCAGCGCCTCGATGCGGTGCGGCGCCTCGAACATCACCTGGCAGCCCGGCGCGGCCGCCGCCGCCTGCAGCCAGCCGCGGCGCTCGGCGCCCTTGGCCGGCGCAAAGCCGATGAAGGTGAAGCCTTGCGCCAAGGTATCACCTGCGGCGCTGAGCGCAGCCACCGCGCTGCTGGCGCCGGGGATGGGCAGCACGCGGTGGCCGGCGGCGGCCACCGCGGCCACCAACAAGGCGCCGGGGTCGCTGATCGCCGGCGTGCCGGCATCGCTGGCATAGGCCACGCGCTGGCCCAACGCCAGCCGCTCGACCACGCCGCGCGCGGCGGCCTGCTCGTTGTGCTGATGCAGCGCGATCAGCGGCTTGTCCAGCCCCAGGTGGCGCAGCAACTGGCCGGTGATGCGTGTGTCCTCGCAGGCCACCGCGTCCACCAGCCCCAGCACAAACACCGCGCGCAGCGTGATGTCGGCCAGGTTGCCGATGGGCGTGGCCACCACGTACAGTGAGCCCGCCGGGTGGTGCTGGCCGCCGGTGGCGGCGGCCGCGGCCTGTTGCAGCAGTGGGGAAACGATGTTCAAGGGCTGGGGCCGCTCGCGTGGCGGGTTGGGCGGGCTGGGGCCATCGAGCCCCAGCACCAAGGCGGTGGGCGACAGCGGCGAAGACCGGGCGCTGGCGTTTCTGCAGCAGCAGGGCCTGCGGCTGGTGCAGCGCAATTATCGGCTGGCCGGTGGCCCGCGCCAGCGCGCCGGCGAGATCGACCTGATCCTGCGCACGCCCGACGGCACGCTGGTGTTCGTGGAGGTGCGCAGCCGGCGCGAAACCTCGCACGGCGGCGCGGCCGGCAGCGTGTCGGCGGCCAAGCAGCGGCGCCTCGTGCGCGCCGCGCAGCATTACCTGATGGGGCTGGCCGTGCTGCCGCCCTGCCGCTTCGACGTGGTGGCCATCGACGGCGACCAGCTGCAGTGGCTGCCCGGGGCCTTCGACGCCGGGGGCGGTTGAACCCGGCGGCACCCCGGCCGCGGAACTGCCGCGCCGAGGCGCTGTCCTATGATGATGTCCATGCTCGAACAGCGCATCCAGCAACAATTCTTCGAAAGCGCCGACCTCAAGTACCAGGCGGCCGAGGTGCTGGGCCGTCCGATCGAACAGGCGGCAGCCGCGCTGGTGGCCGGCCTCACCGCCGGTGGCCGGCTGCTGGTGGCCGGTCTGGGCGCATCGGCCAGCCTGGCGCAACTGGTGGCGGCCGAACTGATGGGTTGCTTCGAGCGAGAGCGGCCGGGCCTGGCCGCGCTGGCGCTGGGGGTGGACGGCCCGGTGCTGTCGGCGCTGGCGGCGCTGCCGTCGGCCGGCGGCTTCGACACGGTGCTGGCGCGCCAGGTCGAGACGCTGGGCCAGCCGGGCGATCTGCTGCTGCTGATTGACAGCGTCGGTGACCACCCCGCCCTGCTGGCCGCCGCGGTGGCCGCGCAGGGCAAGGACATGACCGTGATCGCGCTCACCGGGCGCACCGGCGGCGCGCTGCGCGGTGTGTTGAGCGAAACCGATGTGCTGGTGGCCGTGCCCCACGACCGCCGCGTGCGGGTGCTCGAAACCCACCTGCTGGTGCTGCACTGCCTGTGTGACGCGATCGATCTGCAACTGCTGGGCGAACAGGATCCTGCATGACCCCCATGAAATTCATCACCGTGCCCCGCACGGCCCTGCTGGCCGCCGCACTGGCCGCCACCACGCTGCTGGGCGCCTGCGCCCCGCTGATCGTCGGCGGTGCGATGGTGGGCACGGCGCTCTCGATCACCGACCGCCGCACCTCGGGCACGCAGCTCGAGGACGAGGGCATCGAGCTCAAGGCCATCAACCGGCTGCGCGACGCGGTGGGCGACCGTGGCCACATCAACATCACCAGCTACAACCGCACGGCGCTGCTGACCGGCGAGGTGCCCACCGAGGCCGACCGCAGTGCCGCCGAGCAGGCCATCACCCGCATCGAGAACGTGCGCGCCACCGTCAACGAGCTGGCGGTGATGGGCAACAGCTCGCTCACCGCGCGCAGCAGCGACGCCATCATCACCAGCAAGGTCAAGGCCTCGTACATCGACGCCAAGGATCTGCAGGCCAACGCCATCAAGGTGGTGGCCGAGCGTGGCACCGTCTACCTGCTGGGGCGTGTCACCGAGCGCGAAGCCAACCGCGCCACCGAGTTGGCCCGGGGGGTCAGCGGCGTGGGCAAGGTGGTGAAGGTGTTCGAGGTGATCAGCGAGGCCGAACTGGCCGCACTTCAAACCCGGTGATCGCACTGGCGCGCGGTGCGCTCACTTCAGGCGGGTGATCAGGCTTGACGTGTCCCAGCGGTTGCCGCCGGCCGCCTGCACGTCGGCGTAGAACTGGTCGACCAGGGCCGTGACCGGCACGCGCGCGCCGTTGCGGCGCGCCTCGTCGAGCACCAGGCCCAGGTCCTTGCGCATCCAGTCGACGGCAAAGCCGAAGTTGAACTGGTCGTCGACCATGGTCTTGCCGCGGTTGTCCATCTGCCAGCTCTGCGCGGCGCCCTTGCCGATCACGTCGAGCACCTGCTTCATGTCCAGCCCGGCCTTCTGGCCGAAGGCGATGCCCTCGGACAGGCCTTGCACCAGCCCGGCGATGCAGATCTGGTTGACCATCTTGGCCAGCTGACCGGCGCCCGACCCGCCCACCAGCGTGACCGCGCGCGAGAACGCCAGCGCCACCGGCTGCATCGCGGCAAACGGCTCGGCGTCGCCGCCGCACATCACCGTCAGCGCGCCGTTGACGGCACCGGCCTGGCCGCCCGAGACCGGTGCATCGATGAACTTGATGCCCAGCGTGCGAGCCGCGCCATACAGCTCACGCGCCACTTCGGCCGAGGCGGTGGTGTGGTCGACGAACACCGCGCCCGGCGCCATGCCGGCCAGCGCACCATCGGCGCCCAGCACCACGGCACGCAGGTCGTCGTCGTTGCCGACGCAGGCGAATACGAAATCAGCGCCAGTGGCCGCCTCGCGCGGCGTGGCGGCAGCCCGGCCACCGTACTCGGCGGCCCAGGCCTGCGCCTTGGCGGCGGTGCGGTTGTAGACCGTGACCTGGTGCCCGGCACGCGCCAGGTGCCCGGCCATCGGATGGCCCATCACGCCCAGGCCGAGAAAGGCCACGCGGCGGGCAGGAGTAGCTTCGTAGGTCTTCATGGTGATGTCTCGACGAGAGGTATTGGGCAGACGCGCATTTTCCCCCACAGGGACAGGTCGCCGCAGGCGGCCAGGGGGTGCGGTGCCGAAGATACGCCCGGAATGCCGACGGGTTGCCCGGCCGCGTTCCGCAGCCCCTAGGGGGCGGGCGCCAGGCACCCGGGGGCTCAAGCGGTCACATGATGCTCATGTGTTCCGTGCCGGCGGACAGGTCGCGGTTGCGCGCGCGGTGGCTGTGCAGCTTGACCTGCAGGCGCAGGTCGTTGACCGAGTCGGCGTTGCGCAGCGCGTCTTCCAGCGTGATCTCGTTGCCCTCGTACAGGTCGAATAGCGCCTGGTCGAAGGTCTGCATGCCCAGCTCACGGCTGCGCTTCATCAGGTCCTTCATCTCGGCCACCTCGCCCTTGAAGATCAGCTCGCTGATCAGCGGCGTGTTCAGCAGGATCTCCACCGCGGCGATGCGGCCCTTGCCTTCCTGGCGCGGCAGCAACCGCTGCGAGACGATGCTCTTCAGGTTCAGCGACAAGTCCATCAGCAGCTGCTGGCGGCGCTCTTCGGGAAACAGGTTGATGATGCGGTCGAGCGCCTGGTTGGCGCTGTTGGCATGCAGCGTGGTGATGCACAGATGGCCGGTCTCGGCAAAGGCCACCGCATGCTCCATGGTCTCGCGGTCGCGGATCTCGCCCATCAGGATCACGTCGGGCGCCTGGCGCAGCGTGTTCTTCAGCGCCGCCTCCCAGCCGTCGGTGTCGATGCCCACCTCGCGCTGGGTGACGATGCAGTTCTTGTGCGGATGCACAAACTCGACCGGGTCTTCGATGGTGATGATGTGGCCGAAGCTGTTCTCGTTGCGGTGGTCCACCATTGCCGCCAGCGTGGTGCTCTTGCCCGAGCCGGTGGCGCCCACCATGATGACCAGACCGCGCTTGGTCATCGCGATCTCCTTCATCACCGGCGGCAGGCCCAGCCCGTCGATGGTGGGCAGCACCTGCGGGATGGTGCGCATCACCATGCCCACGTGGCCCTGCTGCATGAAGGCGTTGACGCGGAAGCGCCCGATGCCCTGCGGCGAGATGGCGAAGTTGCACTCCTTGGTGCGCTCGAACTCGGCCGCCTGGCGCTCGTTCATCACCGAGCGCGCCAGCGCCAGCGTGTGCTGGCCGGTCAGCGGCTGCGGCGACACCCGGGTCACCTTGCCGTCCACCTTGATGGCGGGCGGAAATTCAGCGGTGAGGAACAGGTCCGAGCCGCCGCGCGTGGCCATCAGCCGCAGCAGGTCGTTGATGAACTTGGAGGCCTGGTCGCGTTCCATGGTGCTTCACTCCCGGGTACTTTGTTTTGATGGTGTCGCAGCCGGGTGTTACCCCCCGGCCCGTTCAAGCGCTGGGATCAGCCGGGGAAGTTCTCCGGGATCTTCGCCTTCGAGCGCGCCTCGGACGCCGAGATCACGCTGCGGCGCACCAGATCGGCCAGGTTCTGGTCGAGTGTCTGCATGCCGATGTTCTGGCCTGTCTGGATCGCCGAATACATCTGCGCCACCTTGTTCTCGCGGATCAGGTTGCGGATGGCGGCGGTGCCGATCATGATCTCGTGCGCCGCGGCGCGGCCGCTGCCGTCTTTGAGTTTGCACAGGGTCTGCGAGATCACCGCGACGAGCGACTCCGACAGCATCGCGCGCACCATCTCCTTCTCGGCGGCGGGAAACACATCGACGATGCGGTCCACCGTCTTGGCCGCGCTGCTGGTGTGCAAGGTGCCGAAGACCAGGTGGCCGGTCTCGGCCGCGGTGAGTGCCAGGCGGATGGTTTCCAGGTCGCGCATTTCACCCACCAGGATCGCATCCGGGTCTTCGCGCAGCGCCGAGCGCAGCGCGTTGCTGAAGCTCATCGTGTGCGGGCCCACCTCACGCTGGTTGATCAGGCACTTCTTGCTCTCGTGCACGAACTCGATCGGGTCTTCCACCGTCAGCACGTGGCCGTATTCGTTTTCGTTCAGGTGGTTGACCATCGCCGCCAGCGTGGTGCTCTTGCCCGAGCCGGTGGGGCCGGTCACCAGCACCATGCCGCGCGGGCGCAGCGACAGGTCGGCAAAGATCTTGGGCGCGTTGAGCTGGTCGAGCGTGAGGATCTTGCTCGGGATGGTGCGGAACACCGCGCCCGCGCCGCGGTTCTGGTTGAAGGCGTTGACACGAAAACGCGCCAGGCCCTGGATCTCGAACGAGAAGTCGCATTCCAGCGTGTCCTCGTACATCTTGCGCTGGGCGTCGTTCATGATGTCGTACACCATGTCGTGCACCTGCTTGTGGCCCAGCGCCTCGACGTTGATGCGCCGCACGTCGCCGTTGACGCGGATCATCGGCGGCAGGCCCGCCGACAAATGCAGGTCGGAGGCCTTGTTCTTGACGGAGAACGCCAGCAGTTGGGTGATGTCCATGGTGGCTCGGGTTAGGCTCGCAACATTATGACGACCGTTATCGGCAACCTGCAGCAAGTCCACAGCCGCATCGCGCGCGCCTGCACCGCGGCGGGCCGTGTCGTGGACAGCGTCACGCTGCTGGCGGTGAGCAAGACGCAATCACCCGACGCGGTGCGCGCCGCCTTTGCCGCCGGCCAGCGGGCCTTCGGCGAGAACTACGTGCAGGAGGCGCTGGACAAGATCACCACGCTGGCCGATCTGCGCCGCCAGATCGAATGGCATCTGATCGGCCCGCTGCAAAGCAACAAGACGCGGCCGGTGGCTGAGGCCTTCGACTGGGTGCACTCGATCGACCGGCTGAAGATCGCGCAGCGCCTGAGCGAGCAGCGCCCGGCCGGGCTGGCGCCGCTGCAGCTGTGCCTGCAGGTCAACATCAGCGGCGAGGCCAGCAAGAGCGGCCTGGCACCCGCCGAGGTGCCGGCCGTGGCGCGCGCCGTCGCGGCGCTGCCGCGGGTGCGCCTGCGCGGGCTGATGGCCATCCCCGAACCCGCGGGCGACGAGGCGGCGCAGCGGGCGCCGCACCGGGCGCTGCGCGACCTGCTGGCCACGCTGAACGCACAGGGCCTGACGCTGGACACGCTGTCGATGGGCATGAGCGCCGACCTGGAAGCCGCCATCGCCGAGGGCGCGACAATGGTGCGCGTGGGTACCGCCATCTTCGGCAGCCGCGCAAGGGCTTGAGCCCCGGGTGCCGGCCGGTGCGCCACCTGCCCAGGACCCGGCCTTGACCACCCCCCGCCAACCGCCCTCACGCCCACCCTGGTGGCAGCGCCTGCACGGCGCGCTGATGCCCGACTACAACCGCCCGGCCACCACCTTCTGGTGGACGGTGGTGGGGCTGGGCGCGGCGGGGCTGATCACCAACCTCGGCAGCCTGCGTGGCTGGACGCTGCAGGAGGCCCTGCAGATCGCCGCCGGCGCCGGCTTCGCCATCCTGCTGGGGCTGTTTCCGGTGCGCCTGCCGGGCACCAAGCAGTCGTTCGTGGCCGGCGACATCTTCATCTTCCTGCTGCTGCTGATGCAGGGCCCGGCGGCCGCTGCGCTGGCCGCCGGCATCGAGGCCATGGTCGGCTCGTGGCGCAGCTCGCGGCGCTGGACCAGCCGTCTGTACAGCCCGGCGGTGGCGGTGCTGTCGATGAACCTGGCCGGCAGCCTGCCCGGTGCGCTGGCGCCGCACCTGGGCCGGCTCGACCACCCGGCCATGCTGGTGGCGGTGATGCTGCTGTTCGCTGCGGCCAACGCGCTGTTCACCGTGCAGATGGTTGCCGGCGTGCCGCGCCTCAAGCGCGACGAACCCTTCTTCCAGTGGGCCGCGCTGCTGCGTGATTTCCGCTGGGTGGGCCTGGCCTACCTGGGCAGTGCGGTGATGGCCTCGCTGCTGTACCTCAGCTACCGCCAGTCGGGCAGCGGCGTGCTGCTGGTGGTGCTGCCCGTGCTGGTGCTGCTGATCGTGGCGCTGCACTACTACTTTCTGCAGCAGGAAGCCAGCCTGGCCATGCAGGGCGCCGCCGAGCGCGCGGCGGCGCAAGCCGAGCGGCACCTGCATGCGCTGCAGGCCAGCGAGCAACGCTTTCACGGTGCCTTCACCCATGCCGCGATCGGCATGGCGCTGGTGGATTTCGACGGCCGGCTGCTGCAGGCCAACCCGGCACTGCGCAGCCTGCTCGGGCTGGCCGAGGACGAAACGCTGCCGCTGCACTTTCAGGATGTGCTCGAGGGCGCCGACCGCGACTTGCTCGATGCCCGGCTGCGCGCCGGCGAGCCGGCGGTGGCTGGCGCCGCGGGCTCGTTCCAGCTCGAGCTGCGCTGCCGCCGTGCCGATGGCCACCTGGTGTGGGTGCTGGCCCACGGTGGCCAGTTCACCGAGCCGCAGGCCGGCGCACCCTGCCTGATCCTGCAGCTGCTGGACATCAGCGCGCGGCGCCAGGCCGAGGCCGGCCTGCACCGGCTGGCCTTCCACGACAGCCTGACCGGCCTGCCCAACCGGCGCCAGTTCCTCGACAGCCTGGCCGATGCCGTCGAGCGCCACCGCAGCGATGCCGGTGCGTCGTACGCGGTGATGTACCTCGACTTCGACCGCTTCAAGCTGGTCAACGACAGCCTGGGCCACAACGCTGGCGACAGCCTGCTGGTGCAGCTGGCGCGCCGCGTGCAGGACAACCTGCGCCCCAGCGACGTGGTGGCACGGCTGGGCGGCGACGAGTTCGCGGTGCTGCTGCCGCGCCTGCAGGCCGAGCACGACGCGCTGCTGCTGGCCGAGCGGCTGGTCGAGGCGATGCGCGAGCCGTTCGAGGTGGCCGGCCAGGCGCTGTACGCGGGGGCCAGCATCGGCATCACCTTCAGCCGCTTCGGCTACACCTCGCCCGACGAGGTGCTGCGCGACGCCGACACCGCGATGTACCAGGCCAAGGCGCTGGGCAAGGGGCGCTACGCGCTGTTCGAGCCCGGCCTGCATGCCGCGGTGACGCAGCGCGTGCAGCTCGAGAGCGATCTGCGCCACGCGCTGGCCGACGGCGCACTGACGCTGGCCTACCAGCCGCAGATCGAGCTGGCCACCGGCCGCGCCGGTGGCTTCGAGGCGCTGGTGCGCTGGCAGCACCCACAGCAGGGCGCGATCCGGCCCGAGGCCTTCATCCCGATGGCCGAGGAGACCGGGCTGATCACCGTGCTGTCGGACTTCGTGCTGCACAGCGCCTGCGCCCAGCTGGTGCGCTGGCAGCGCATGAACCCGGCCTGGGCCGAGCTGACGGTCAGCGTCAACCTCTCGGGCCACGACATCACCAGCCGCGGCGTGGTGGGCCGTGTCGGCGATGCGCTGACTGCCGCCGGCCTGGCGCCGCGCCACCTGGTGCTGGAGCTGACCGAAGACGCGGTGATGACGCGCCTGGATGCCGCCACGGCCAACCTGCAGGCCTTGCGCGCGCTGGGTGTGCACCTGTCGGTGGACGATTTCGGCACCGGTTACTCGTCACTGGCGCGGCTGGCGCGCCTGCCGATCGACAGCCTGAAGATCGACCGCAGCTTCGTGCACGACCTGGCCGAAGGCAACCACGAGGCCGCCGTGGTGCAGGCCGTGCTGACACTGGGCGGCGCGCTGGGCAAGCAGGTGGTGGCCGAGGGCATCGAGACGCTGGACCAGGCCGACCAGCTGCGCCGCATGGGCTGCGGCTTCGGCCAGGGCTTCCACCTCGGCCGGCCACTGTCGGCCGCCGAGGCCACGGCGTGGCTGGTGAAGCACACCGCGCCGCAGCAGCCGCTGCATTGACGCCGGCAGCCGCCGCCAACACCCCAACCCAGCCGGTCAGCGCACCGCCGGCGTCAGCAGCCGGATCGTGCCGGCGCCGGCATCCATCTCCACCGGCAAGCCCACCGGCACGGTGAACTTCTTGCGGATGTGGCCGATCATCGCGCCGCGGTACACCGGCACGCCCAGCGCGCCGAACCAGTCGTCGAACACCTCGTCGAGCGTCAGCGTGCCGTAGTTGCCGTCGCCCGGCCCGCAGTTGCTGAAGGCGCCGATCACCACGCCGGCCAGGCGGTCGAGCGCGCCCATCAGCTTGAGCGTGGACAGCATGCGGTCGACGCGGTAGATGTACTCGTTGATCTCTTCGAGGAACAGGATCGCGCCGTCGAAACTGGGCAGGTAGGCCGAGCCGGCCATCGAGGTCAGCACCGCCAGGTTGCCGCCCACCAGCGGGCCGCGCGCGGTGCCCGGGCGCAGCGTCTGGATGCGGTGCGCCTTGACGATCAGGTGGTCGCCCCTGTCCTCGGCATTGCGCAGCGTGCGCGCCTCGGCGTCGATCAGCACCGCGCGAAACTCGGCCACGCTGAAGGCGTTCCACTCCGACACCGCCACCGGCGCATGGAAGGTGACCAGCCCGGTGCGCGCGGTCACCGCATTGAGCAGCGCCGTCACGTCGCTGAAGCCGGCGATGACCTTCGGCTGGCGCTGTATCGCCGCGTAGTCGATCAGCGGCAGCATGCGGTTGGCGCCCGAGCCGCCGGTGACCGCCAGCAGGCCGTGCACCGATGGGTCGGCGATCAGGCCATTGAGGTCGGCCGCGCGCTGCTCGGCGCTGCCGGCATGTTGGCCGCGGCGCGCACGCGCGTTGGGCGCCTCGCGCGCCTGGAAACCCAGCGCCGCCAGCACCTCGGCGGCCTGCTCGAACGGCGCGCGCTCGTAGGTGGCGCCCGACGGGCTGAACAGGCCGATGGTGTCGCCCGGCTTCAGGCGCGGTGCGCGCAGCACCGGCAACCGGGTGACGGCGGTTTGCGCCATCGCCGGCGCGGCGCCCCAAGGCAGCAGCGTGGCGCCGGTCAGCGTGACGCCTTGTCTGAGAAGCGCGCGTCGGCGCAGGGTTGCGGTCATCGCCGGCCCCCGCTCAATCCACCCGCGGCAGATCGCGCCGCACCGCGTCGCGGTCGCCGAAATCGAAGTGCCACCACTCGGTGGCGATGGCGCGGAAACCACCGCGCGCCATCGCCGCGTGCAGCCAGCCCCGCTCGGCCACCTGCGCGGCGCTCAGCACGCCCAGCGCCAGGTGCTCGGCGTCGAGCATCGGGTGCGAGCGCAGCGTCATCTCGTCGTAGCCGCTGCCCATGTCGCTCTCGCGGCCGTGGGCGTCGATCAGCGTCACGTCCACCGCCATGCCGAAGGAGTGGATCGAGCCGCGCGCCGGATCGGCAAAGTAGGCCTGCGCCGGCGTGCCGGCCACGTCGGCCCAGATCGCTTGCTGCACGCGGTGCGGGCGCAAGGCATCGAGCACCAGCAGCCGCCAACCCGGCCGCGCCTGCGCCAGCCAGGCCGCGGCGGCCTCGACGCCGGCCGCCGCCTCGCGGCGCAGCCAGGCGCAATCGAGCCCTTGGTCAAGCACCTTGCCGGCAAAGTTGTTGCTGCCGGCATAACGCAGGTCAAACGCGACACCCACCAGCCCGGCCAGCGGGCGGAAATCGGGGTGCGTGGCGATGTCTTCGACGCGCACCGGCGTCTGAAGATTCAGCGCGTCCACCCCGTCCAGGCCCTTACTTGAAGTCGTAGCTCACCGACAGCTGCACGGTGCGGCCGCGCGGATCGGCCACACGGGGGTCCCAACCCGCGCCCACCACGCCGTCGACGTTGTGCCACGTGAACGGCGGTTCCTTGTCAAACAGGTTGATGATGCCGGCCGACAACGTCAGGTTCTTGATCCCGGTGTAGGTGCTGAACAGGTTGAAGGTGGTGTAGTCGGACACCTTGCGCGCCGGCAGCGGCGTGCTGTCGTAGCCCAACATGTTCTCGTCGTTGTAGCTCGACTTGTAGTTGATCGACAGGGTGGTGTTCCAGGGGCCGGTCTTGAAGCCGGCGCTGCCGGACGCCTTCCAGGGCAGGTACAGCGTGGTGCCGCTCCATTCGCCCACGTACTGTTTCAGCGGGGCGGTTTCGATCAACCGCTCCTTGTGGCTGATCATCTTGGTGGCGGTCAGCGTGGTGCTCAGCTTGCCGCCGAACAGATTGGCACTGTGGGTCATGCCCAGATCCAGGCCCTTGGTCTCGCTTTCGGCTGCGTTCACCCAGCCGGCCTGGATGTAGCTCACGTTGCCCTGCGCATCGCGGATGAAGCTGTCCTTGAACAGCGCGTAGTTCGTGATCATGAAGGCCGGTGACAGCGAGCGAATGCGGTCGTTGAGCTTGACCTGCCAGTAGTCGGCCGTCAGCTGCAGCGCGGGCATCGGCTGGAACGCCAGGCCCAGCGACGCCTGCTTGGAGGTCTCGGGCTTGAGCGTCGGGTTGCCGCCGGCGCGGTAGGGCAGGCTGACACGGGCGCATTGCGCCGGATCGATCGCGCAGCGCTCGGGGTCGCTGAAGTTGCCGGTCAGCGCCAGTTCGACCACGCCCAGGTTGAGCTGCTGCACCGTGGGTGCGCGGAAGCCGGTGTTCACCGAACCACGCAGCACCAGGCTGTCGATCGGCTGGAAGCGGAACGCCACCTTCGGGTTGGTGGTGCCGCCCACCTGCGAGTACTCGTCGTGGCGCACGGCCAGTTGAACTTCCAGGTTCTTGAGCACCGGCACGATCAGCTCGCCGAACACGGCCTTCACGTCGCGCGACTTGTCGGGCGACGAAGGGTTGCCCGGACAGCCCATCACCGAATTGGGCAACGCGGCATTGGTCACCGTGAAGGTGCTGACGCAGGTGAAGCCCTGGGAGCCGGAAAAGTCGTAGGACTCGCGGCGCAGGTCGAAGCCGACCGCGAACTCCAGCGGGCCGGCCGGCATCTTCATCAGCTCGCCCGACAGCGTGCCGTCGAACTGCATCAGCTCGGTCTTGCCACCGAACAGCCGGCCACGGACCTTGGTCGATTCGATCAGGTCCTTGGCGGCCTGCGTCTGCTGCTGGCCGGGCATCAGGAACGGATTGATCAAGCCGGTGGCCAATGCGGCGATCAGTTTGTTGGTATCGGCATAACCGTCGACCATGCCCGACTCGCCCTCGGCACGCCCGGTAGACAGGCCCAACTTGTAGTTGTAGGCACCGATCTCGCCGTCCAGGCCGGCAGCCAGGCGCACGTTGTCAGAGGTGTTCTCCAGCGTGCGGTAGCCCCAATCGGCCATACGCAGGCGGTAGGCAATGGGCTTGGTCGGATCGAACTGGTTGGCGCCGTAGTTCAGCAGGTTCAGGTAGTGCGGGCCGCCCACCGGATAGTGCGTGGCGGCGTTGGAGGTGGTGCTGAACTGGTAGGGCGTGAACTCGGCCAATACCTCGGTGCGCGAGCCCACCAACTCAACGAAAGCGGTGTGCGCGCCGGACAATTTGAAGGTGCCGCGCGCCACCAGGTTGTAGGCATCGACAGGCGGCGCCAGCATAAACTGCCGGCCGTAGTCCGTGGCGCAACGGTAGGTGCTGTTGGCCGCGGTGTAGCCGAACTTGTCCCACAGCTGGATGTTGGGGGCCAGAGGCACACCGAAGGGCAGTCCGTCGCACTGGTTCTGGATCGCCAGCAGGTTGAGGTTGGTGTACTTCAGCGGATCGGTGGGGCCGACGGTGGAGCCCGCGGCATCCAGCGCCGTCGTGCCGGTGCCCGAGCCCAGGACGTTGGCATGCGGTGCGCTGGTGGTGTCGGGCGACAGGCCGCGCGCCGGCTGGAAGCCAGTCGCCCAGTCGCGGTCGATGCCACGCAGGATGTCGTTCTTGTCGGCCGTCAGGCTGGCCATCAGGTTGAAGCCCTCCTTGTCCAGCGAGCCCATGCCCGCCGTGATCTGGGCACGCCGCTTGGCGCCACCGCCCGAGGCCAGCGGCTGGCTGTAGGTGGCGCCCACGCTGACGCCGGTGAAGTCGGTCTTCAGGATGAAGTTGATGACGCCGCCGATCGCGTCGGTGCCATAGATGGCCGAGGCGCCATCTTTCAGGATCTCGATGCGATCGACGGCGGCCATCGGAATGGCGTTGAGGTCAACGGCGCCGCCGCTCATGCCGTGGGTGGACACGCGCCGGCCGTTGAGCAGCACCAGCGTGCCGGTGGGGCCCAGGCCGCGCAGGTTGGCGAAGGTCGAGCCGCCTGTCAGCCGGTCCTGCTCGGCGCCGAAGACGTTGTTGCGCGAGGTGGCGTTGTCGACACTGGCGGCGTTGGCGCCCACCTGGTCGAGCAGCTGCTCGGCGGTGACGATGCCCAGTTGCTGAAGATCGGCCGCGCGGATCACCTGCACCGGCAGCGCCCCCTCCTTGGCGAAACGCTTGATGCTGGACCCGGTGATCTCCACCCGCTGCACCGCGGGGGTGGTTTGCGCCAGCACCGGCGCGGCCACACTCAGCAGGGCAATGGCCCGAACGATCGACTTGAGCTTCATATCCAGCACTCCTCCGGCCTCGGCCGCTTGCATCCCGTTGTTGATCCTTGCTGCCGGGCCGGGGCCCGATGAGCCTGCGCAGGCCTCGAAGCAGCAAATCTTCAAATCACTTTACCGTACCGACTCGCGTGTGTAACGCAGGTGTAATCTGGAGTGAGCCCTGCCATGGCCTGTAAAGTGCCGTCGATGTGGTTTGAATCCGACGCACCTCCCCCGTTTCGGTGCCCGGCGTGAGCAGCGCGCCCACGCCCTGGCGCTGGATACCGACGCTGTACTTCGGCCAGGGCATCCCCTACGTGGTGGTGATGACGCTGTCGGTGGTGCTCTACAAGAACCTCGGCGTCAGCAACACCGACATCGCGCTCTACACCAGCTGGCTGTACCTGCCCTGGGTGATCAAGCCGCTGTGGAGCCCGCTGGTCGATCTGCTGGGCCGCAAGCGCGGCTGGATCGTGGGGCTGCAGTTCACGCTGGGCGCGGCGCTGGCGCTGGTGGCGCTGACCTTGCCGCTGGCCGGCTTCTGGCAGGCCAGCCTGGCGGTGTTCTGGCTGATGGCCTTTGCCTCGGCCACGCACGACATCGCCGCCGATGGCTTCTACATGCTGGCGCTGCCGCAGCGCACACAGGCGGCCTTCGTCGGCGTGCGCAGCACCTTCTACCGGCTGGCGATGATCGCCGGCCAGGGTGGCCTGGTGATGCTGGCCGGCTGGCTGCAACAGCGCCACGGCGGCACGCCGGCGGCGGTGGTCGACTCGTGGCGCCTGGTCTTCTGGCTGCTGGCCGGCGGCTTCGTCGTGGCTGCGGCGTGGCACGCCTGGGCGCTGCCACGACCGGCCGCCGACGTGGCCGCACCGCGCCAGGCCGCGCTGGCGCGCGAGGCGCTGGCGGTGTTCGCGGCCTTCTTCCGCCGGCCCGACATCGGTCGCATCCTGGCCTTCCTGCTGCTGTACCGCTTTGCCGAGGCGCAGGCCCTGAAGCTGGTCACGCCCTTCCTGCTGGATGCGCGCGCGGCCGGCGGCCTGGCACTGGGCACTCAGGCCGTGGGGCTGGCCTACGGCACGGTGGGCGTGGCCGCGCTGACGCTGGGCGGGCTGCTGGGCGGCTGGGTGATCTCGCGCGGCGGACTCAAGCGCCTGCTGTGGCCGCTGATGTTGTGCATGCACCTGCCCAACGGCCTGTTCGTGGCGATGGCGGTGTGGCAGCCGCAAGACCTGTGGCTGGTCAGCACCGCACTGGCGGCCGAGCAGTTCGGCTACGGCTTCGGCTTCACCGCCTACATGGTGTTCATGCTGATGGTGGCCGAAGGCAGCCGGCCCGGCGGCGGCGGCGAGAACCCCCACAAGACCGCGCACTACGCGATCTGCACCGGCTTCATGGCGCTGGGCATGATGCTGCCGGGCATGGCCGCGGGCTGGCTGCAGAGCCAGCTGGGCTACACCGGCTTCTTCGTCTGGGTGTGCGTGGCCACGCTGCCGTCGTTCATCGCCGCCGCGCTGCTGCACATCGATCCGGCCTACGGTCGGCGCGACGACACCGCGGCTTGACGCCGATCGGCTCGTCGCGGCTTTTCACGTTTGATCTGGCGCGGCGGACGGTTCGTCGCAAGCCGCGTGCAGACCAGGGGGCGGGTGCCTAGAGTTCAGGCCATCGACACCCCGAAGCCCTCACCGGAGCGCAGCATGAACACCACCACCACCACCTTCACCGCCCGCACCACCACCCTGGGCCTGGCGCTGATGTTCACGCTGGCCACGCTGGGCAGTCTGAACCACCTGGCCACCGAGCAGCATGCCGCCACCGTGATGGCCAAGGCCGCCGCCGCCCAGCAAGCGCAGGCCAGCGCGGCCACCGCGGCCCAACGCGGCTGATACCCGGCTGATACGCGGCTGATACGCGGCTGACCTGCGATCGATCGCGGCCTTCAGGGCGCCGGCTTCAGGCCGCGCCCAGGCGCCACAGCGACGTGACTTCGGCCGACCGTGCGGCATGCAGCGGATCGCTGGCGTCGGCCGACTTGCCGTGGCGCGGCCGGGTGTCCAGCCGGCCCAGCACCTGCAGCCCCGCCGCGGCGATCCAGCCCAGCAGCTGATCGCGTGAACGCAGGCCCAGGTGCTCGGCCAGGTCCGACAGGATCAGCCAGCCCTCGCCGCCCGGTGCCAGGTGCGCCGCCAGCCCGGCCAGAAAGCCGCGCAGCATGCGGCTGTCGGGGTCGTAGATCGCGGCCTCCAGCGCCGAGCCGGCCGGCGCCGGCACCCAGGGTGGGTTGCACACCACCAGCCCCGCCCGGCCCTCGGGAAACAGATCGACCGACTGCAGCGAGACCATCCGCTGCCGGCCCAGGCGCCGCAGGTTGTCGTCCGCGCAGGCCAAGGCAGCATCCGACAGATCGGTGGCCACCACGCGCAGGCCGCGCTGGGCCAGCACCGCCGCCAGCACGCCGGTGCCGGTGCCGATGTCGAAGGCGCCCTGATCCTCGGCGGCCGCTGGCAGCGGCGCCTGCGCCACCAGATCGACGTACTCGCCGCGCACCGGCGAAAACACACCGTGGTGCGGGTGGACCGCCGCGCCCAGCGCCGGGATCATCACGCCCTTGCGGCGCCACTCGAACGCGCCCACCAGCCCCAGCAGCTCACGCAGCGATTGCACGTAATGCGCGGCCACCGGGCCATGCGCCTGCGCGCCGGCGGCACGCAGGTCGGGCGCGCGGCGCAGCGGCACACCGTGGTCGGCATCGAAGGGCAGCAGCAGCCCACCCAGGATGCGGGCACGCTCGGCCTGGGCCCGGCGCTGGGTGTGGAAGGCCTCGGTCAGCGACGCGGTGGGGTGGTGGTGGGGGCGGCCCGGCCGCTGCAGCCGCTTGTCCAGCCGCCGGCCCAGCGCCTGCAGCAGGTGGCGTGCATTTTGGTAGTCGCCCAGCCACAGGATGGCGGTGCCCGCGTTCAGCAGGCGGTAGGCCGCGTCGGCGCCCAGCGCATCGTCGGCCAGCACCAGCTGTGGCGGCGGGGGATGCCCGGCCAGCGAGCGCCAGCGCGCCTGCTGCGGCGTGCCATCGTCGTCGGTCCAGTGGACCAGGGGCTGGGGCGCGCCGCTCGAATCAGTCATAGCCCGATTCTCGCCGGCCAGCCCGCGCACCACCGGGCCGACCGCGTGGCGCCGCATGACCCTGCGCATTCGGCGCGCCGGGCCGCCCCGCAGAATGCGGTCGATGATGCTCAACACCTTGATGCTGCTGGCCATGCTGGGTCTGGCGCTGGCGCTGCGGCCCTGGCGCAGCCTGGGCTTGGCCGGTCCGCCCTGGCCGTGGCTGGCCTGGTGGGCGGTGCTGCCGCTGTTCTGGGGCGCCGACAAGATCGCCTCGGCGCCGATCATCCAGCCGCTGTCGGGGGCGGCCTTGCTGGTGCTGCTGGCCGGCTGGCCGCTGACGGTGCTGGCCCTGCTGCCGCTGGCCGGCGTGATGGTGGCGGTGGGTGGGCTGGACTGGCCCGAGGCGCTGCACCGGCTGGTGTGGCTGGGCCTGGTGCCGGCCACGCTGGCCATGGCGCTGGGCGCAGCGCTGCGGCGCTGGCTGCCCAACCACCTGTTCATCTACATCATGGGCCGCGGCTTCTTCATCACCTGGATCGCCGCCGCCACCGCCGGCGCGCTGGCGCTGGTGCTGGTGGATGCACCCCGCGGCACCGACACCGGCGACCTGCTGCTGGCGCGCTTTCTCACCGCCTCGGGCGAGGCCTTCCTCACCGGCATGCTGACGGCGATCTTCGTGGCCTTCCGGCCCGAGTGGCTGGCCACCTACTCCGACCGCCTGTATCTGCCCAAGGATTGAGGCCGGACGCCCCGGTCAGCCCGTGGCCTGCGCCAGCGCGCGGCCGATCAGGATCTTCTGCACCTCGGACGTGCCTTCGTAGATCTGGCAGACGCGCACGTCGCGGTAGATGCGCTCGACCGGGAAGTCGCTGACGTAGCCATAACCGCCCAGCACCTGGATGGCGGCCGAGCACACGGCTTCGGCCATCTCGCTGGCCATCAGCTTGGCCATGGCCGCCTCTTTCAGGCAGGGCAGGCCGGCATCCTTCAGCGTGGCCGCATGCCAGATCAACTGGCGTGCCGCTTCGATCCTGGTGGCCATGTCGGCCAGCTTGAACTGCACCGCCTGGTGCTCGAAGATCGGCACGCCGAAGGCCTTGCGCTCCTTGCTGTAGGCCAGCGCGCATTCAAACGCCGCGCGCGCCATGCCCACTGCCTGGCTGGCGATGCCGATACGCCCGCCCTCCAGCCCCGACAGCGCAATCTTCAGGCCCTGGCCCTCGTCGCCCAGCCGGTTGGCCACCGGCACGCGGCAGTTCTCGAACAGGATCTGCGCGGTATCGCTGGCGTGCTGGCCCATCTTGTCCTCGAGCCGCGCCACCACATAACCCGGCGTGGACGTGGGCACCAGGAAGGCGCTGATGCCACGCTTGCCGGCGGCCTTGTCGGTGACCGCCATCACGATCGCCACGTCACCGTTCTTGCCGCTGGTGATGAACTGCTTGACGCCGTTGATCACGTAGTGGTCGCCGTCGCCGCGCTTGTCGAGCACGGCGGTGGTCTTCAGCCCACCCGCCTCGCTGCCCACATGCGGCTCGGTCAGGCAGAAGGCGCCCAGCATGTCGCCGCGCGCCAGCGGCTTGAGAAAGCGCTGCTGCTGGTCGGCGTTGCCGAAGGCCATCAGGATCGAGTTGACGGGGCAGTTGGTGACGCTGACGATGGTGCTGGTGGCGCCATCGCCGGCGGCGATCTCCTCGAGGATCAGCGCCAGCGCCAGGTAATCCAGTCCGGCGCCGTCCAGCTCGGTGGGCACGGCCACGCCGTAGCAGCCCAGCGCGGCCAGGCCCCGCAGCTGGGCCTGGGGGAAAACGCCGCTCTTGTCCCACGCCGCGGCATGCGGCGCGATCTCGGCCTGCACGTACTGGCGCACGGCCTCTTGCACCGCGCGGTGGTCGTCGCTGAGCAGCATGGGGGGGGTCTCCGGGGGATCAGTGGACAGGGGTCAGAGCATCTCGACGGCCAGCGCGGTGGCCTCGCCGCCGCCGATGCACAGCGCGGCCACGCCGCGCTTCAAGCCCTGCTTGCGCAGCGCGCCCAGCAGCGTGACGACGATGCGTGCACCCGAGGCGCCGATCGGGTGGCCCAGCGCGCAAGCACCGCCATGCACGTTGACGATGTCGTGCGGCAGGTCGAACTCGCGCATCGCGGCCATGGTCACCGCGGCAAAGGCCTCGTTGACCTCCCACAGGTTGACGCTCTTGGCGTCCCAGCCGGCCTGCTTGAGCACCTTGTTGATGGCGCCGGCCGGCGCGGTGGCAAACCACTCGGGCGCCTGCGCATGCACCGCATGCGCCACGATGCGGGCGATCGGCGTGGCACCCATCTGGCGGGCGGTGGATTCACGCATCAGCACCAGCGCGGCGGCGCCGTCGCTGATGCTGCTGGCGTTGGCGGCGGTGATGGTGCCGTCCTTCTTGAACGCCGGTTTCAGACCCGGGATCTTGTCGAGCTTGGCCTTGCGCGGCTGCTCGTCCTGCGCGATCAGCGTATCGCCAGCCTTGCCCGCCAGCGTGACCGGCGCCATCTCCCAGGCAAAACTGCCGTCCTCGTTGGCGCTGCGCGCACGGGTGGTGGAGGTGATCGCGAACTGGTCTTGCGCCTCGCGGCTGAATTGGTACTTGTCGACGCACTGCTCGGCAAACACGCCCATCGCCTTGCCTCGCTCGTAGGCGTCTTCCAGGCCGTCCATCGCCATGTGGTCGAACAGCTGCGCGGCGCCGTACTTCACGCCCTTGCGCGCAAACATCAGGTGCGGCGCGTTGGTCATGCTCTCCATGCCACCGGCCACCATCACGTTGGCGCTGCCGGTCATCAGCATGTCGTTGGCAAACATCATCGCGCGCATGCCGCTGCCGCACATCTTGCTCAGGGTCACCGCACCGGCCGAGTCGGGCAGGCCGGCGCGGCGCATGGCCTGGCGCGCGGGCGCCTGGCCCTGGCCGGCCATCAGGCAGTTGCCCATCAGCACCTCGTCGATCGCGCTGCCGGGCACGC
The DNA here is from genome assembly GCA_001770815.1 of Burkholderiales bacterium RIFCSPHIGHO2_12_FULL_69_20. Taxonomy (GTDB): domain Bacteria; phylum Pseudomonadota; class Gammaproteobacteria; order Burkholderiales; family Burkholderiaceae_C; genus Pseudaquabacterium. Next base: position 43,975 of record MESD01000167.1, on the reverse strand, counting down.
CGGCGCGCTCGACCGCGGCCTTGATGGCGACCGCGCCCAATTCCCACGCGGCGAGCGACGAAAAATCACCCAGCAGGCCACCGATGGGCGTGCGGGCGGCAGAGACGATGACGATGGATTCGGCCATGAGAAGCTCCTGATGTGGGAGAGAGAGGGCGCAGCAGGCAGCGGCGCCGTCAGGGCGCGTGCGACGCGGCGCGGGTGTGGGCAAAGCGCTTGTGCGCGTCGTACGGAAACACGTCGTGCACATGGCCGGCCTTGATGCGCTCTTTGTGGCCTTGCCAGAACGAGGCTTCCAGCAGGTCGGCGTGGTGCTTCATGAAGACCTGGCGCACCGCGTCGTTGCCCAGCAGAAAGGGGCCGAAGGTCTCGGGGAACACGTCCTTGGGGCCGACCGTGTACCAGACCTCGCCCGACATCTCTTCTTCCTCGTTGCGCGGGTTGGGCACCTTGCGGAAGTTGCAGTCGGTGATGTATTCGATCTCGTCGTAGTCGTAGAACACCACCTTGCCGTGGCGGGTGACGCCGAAGTTCTTCCACAGCATGTCGCCGGGAAAGATGTTGGCCGCCACCAGGTCCTTGATGGCGTTGCCGTATTCGACCACCGCATGCGCCATCTGCTCGGGCGTGGCGTCCTGCAGGTAGATGTTGAGCGGGATCATGCGGCGCTCGATGTAGACGTGCCGGATCACCAGCGCCTCGTCGTCGAACTCGATCTGGCTGGGGCAGAAGTGCTGCAGCTCGGCCAGCAGCTCGTCGCTGACACGCGAGCGCGGGAAGGCCACGCTGGTGTACTCCAGCGTATCGGCCATGCGGCCCACGCGGTCGTGCGTCTTGACCAGCAGGTACTTGCTCTTGATCAGCTCGCGGCTGGTGTCCTTCTGCGGCGGGTAGAAATCCTTGATCACCTTGAACACGTAGGGGAACGAGGGCAGGTCGAACACCAGCATCACCATGCCCTTGATGCCGGGGGCGATGCCGAACTGGTCGCTGCTGTGGCGCAGGTGGTAGAGGAAGTCGCGGTAGAAGTTGTTCTTGCCCTGCTTCTGCAGGCCCAGCGCCGAATAGATCTCGTTGCGCGGCTTGCGTGGCATCAGCGAGCGCAAGAACTGCACATAGGCCGACGGGATCTCCATGTCGACCATGAAGTAGGCCCGCGCGAAGCTGAACACCATCAGCAGGTCGTCCTCGGCAAACAGCGCGGCGTCGATGTAGAGGTGGCCGCGGTCGTTGTGCAGCACCGGCAGCACGAAGGGCGTCTCGGAGAAGCCGTTGACGATCTTGCCGATGATGTAGCCGCCCTTGTTGCGGAAGAACATCGACGACAGCACCTGGATCTGGAAGTTGGCGCGCAGCCGCACCTTGTCGCCGACATGGCGGTACAGCTTGTCGAGCACCGCGGCGATGTCGCGCGGCAGATCCTCAAAAGGCCGCTGCAGCTGGAAGTTGTCGACGATGCGCAGCAGCGTGTCGGCCAGCGTGTCGCGCGTGGGGTAGTAGGCGCGGTAGGTGGGCAGCGAGGCCGGCTCGTCGTTCTCGATGTACTCGGTGCTGACGGCCGGCCGCACGAAGATGAAATCGTTGCGGAAATAGCTGTGGTGCAGGATCTTGGTGGTGACCGAGTTGAAGAAGGTCTCGGCCAGCTCGGGCTGGTGGTGGTTGACCAGCAGGCCGATGTAGTGCAGCTTGATCTGCTGCCAGGTGTCGTCCGACAGGCTGGCGATGTCGAACTCGTTTTGCAGCCGCTCGACGGCCTCGTCCACCCGCGTGTCGTAGAACTCGATGCGCTCGCGCTGGGCGCGCTGCTGGCCGTGCCAGTCGGCCTGCTCGAAGCGGCGCTTGGCCTCGCGATTGGTCTCGGAGAACAGCCGGTAATGGCGGTTGAAGCCGTCGAGCATCACTTCGGCGATGCTGTAGGCGCGGCTGTCCGTCAGGCGATGGGGAAACATGACGCGGCTCACTCCTGGTCGATGGCCAAACCTCGGGGATAACGCTTGATCGCCGCGGCAAACACCTGGATCACCGACTCGGATCGATCCATGGTCACGCCCAGGTTCTTCAGCAGGCCGTCGCGCAGGCCATAGACCCAGCCGTGCACGGCCACGGGCTGGCCCCGCGCCCAGGCGTCCTGCAGCACGGTGGACAGGGCCACGTTGCCGACCTGCTCGATCACGTTCATCTCGCACAGGATGTCTTCCTGCTCGTCGGCGGGCAGGTGCAGCAGCCGCTTGCGGTGGCGCAGGCGCACGTCCTGCACATGGCGCAGCCAGTTGTCGGCCAGGCCCACGCGGATGCCGCGCAGCGCCGCGCGCACGCCGGCGCAGCCGTAGTGGCCTACCACCATGATGTGCTCGACACGCAGGTGCTCCACCGCGAACTGCAACGTGGACAGCGCGTTCAGGTCGGAGTGCACCACCACGTTGGCCACGTTGCGGTGCACGAACACCTCGCCCGGGTCGAGGCCCAGGATCTCGTTGGCCGGCACGCGGCTGTCGGCGCAGCCTATCCACATGTAGCGCGGGCTCTGCTGCTGCGCCAGGCGGCTGAAGAAGTCGGGCTCGCGGGCCTTGGTGCGTTCAGCCCACCGGCGGTTGTTGTCGAACAGGTCGTGCAGTTCAGCGCTCATGGGGTGCGATCGGTGTTGATGTTGCAGCGCACAGTTTAAGCAGGGCCTGCGAGCGCTACCGCGCAACCGCGCGACCGGCGCGCTGGCTACATGGTCTCGGCAAACAGCTCGCGGCCGATCAGCATGCGGCGGATCTCGGAGGTGCCCGCGCCGATCTCGTAGAGCTTGGCGTCGCGCCACAAGCGGCCCAGCGGGTAGTCGTTGATGTAGCCGTTGCCGCCGAAGATCTGCACGCCCTCGCCGGCCATCCAGGTGGCCTTCTCGGCGCACCACAGGATCACGCTGGCGCAGTCCTTGCGGATCTGGCGCACATGCTCGACCCCCAATTTGTCGAGGTTCTTGGCCACGGTGTAGGCAAAGCTGCGGCCGGCCTGCAGCACGGTGTACATGTCGGCCACCTTGCCCTGGATCAGCTGGAACTCGCCGATGCTCTGGCCGAACTGCTTGCGGTCGTGGATGTAGGGCACCACGCTGTCCATCACGCTCTGCATGATGCCCAGCGGACCGCCGGTGAGCACCGCGCGCTCGTAGTCCAGCCCGCTCATCAGCACCCGCGCGCCGCCGCCCACCTGGCCCAGCACGTTCTGCGCCGGCACCTCGACGTTGTTGAACACCAGCTCGCCGGTGTGGCTGCCGCGCATGCCCAGCTTGTCGAGCTTCTGCGCCACGCTGAAGCCCTTCATCGTCTTCTCGATCAGGAGGGCGGTGACACCCCTCGCACCCAGCTCGGGCTCGGTCTTGGCATAGACCACCAGCGTGTCGGCATCCGGGCCGTTGGTGATCCACATCTTGCTGCCGTTGAGGACGTAGTAGCCGCCCTTGTCTTCGGCCTTCAACTTCATGCTGATGACATCCGAGCCGGCGCCGGGCTCGCTCATCGCCAGCGCGCCCACATGCTCGCCGCTGATCAGCTTGGGCAGGTACTTGGCGCGCTGCGCCTCGGTGCCGTTGCGCTTGATCTGGTTGACGCACAGGTTGCTGTGCGCGCCGTAGGACAGGCCCACCGACGCGCTGGCGCGGCTGATCTCCTCCATCGCCACCATGTGCGCCAGGTAGCCCATGTTGGCGCCGCCGTACTGCTCGGGCACGGTGATGCCCAGCACGCCCAACTCGCCCATCTTGCGCCACAGGTCCATCGGGAACTGGTCGTTGCGATCGATCTCGGCGGCACGCGGGGCGATCTCGGCGGCGGCAAAGGCCTGCACCGCGTCGCGCAGGGCGTCGATGTCTTCACCGAGCTGGAAGTCGAGTCCGGGCAGTTGGCTCATGGGGTCTCCTTGGTGGGGTTCGCGGGCGGAAGGGCTGAGGGGCGGTGATTCAGTGGCGCACGTTGGCGCGGCCGGTGATGCACATCAGCGTGGCACTCAAGGTGACCACACGCTGCGGCCGGCCATCGGCGCCATCCTGCCACGCCAGGCCGTCGGCGGCAGGGGCTCGAAGACAAGGCTCGGCAGATCCGTCATCGGCAATCAACTTGACGTTTACGTAAACGTCAATGATAACCAGACCACCGCCGGTTCGGCCGGCGCGGCGGGCGACGCACCGCAGGGCATCGCTGCGTCAGGGCTTGGTGCGCCGCTTCTGGGCCGTGGCCAGCAGCTGGCGGCAGCGCGCCTCGTGCAGCGCCAGCTCGTCGAGCGTGATCCGGATGTCGTCGAGCTGCTGCTCGAGCTGCTGGCGGTGTGCCGCCAGCGCGCCGAGAAAGGCGTCGAGCTGCGGCGCGGTGTCGCTCTCGGTGTCGTACATCGTCACCAGCTGCTTGATCTCCTGCAGCGAGAAACCCAGCCGCTTGCCGCGCAGCGTGAGCTTGAGCCGGGTGCGGTCGCGCCCGCCGTAGACGCGGTTGCGGCCCACACGCGCCGGTGACAGCAGGCCCAGGTCCTCGTAGAAGCGGATCGCGCGTGGCGTGACGTCGAACTCGTGCGCCAGCTCGGTGATGGTGAAGGTCTTGCCGGGGCGGGCGGTGGTGGTCATGGGGGCGGCGTGGGCAGCGCGGGCCGGGATCGGCGGTTGACGTGCACGTCAATGTAGCCCACGCCCCGGCGATGGCGATGTGGTGGCGGCGCCGCGGCGGCATGGTGGCGATGTGCCGACCGGTGGTGGTGAACGCAAAAACGGTGGTGGGCCGTTGCCAGCCCACCACCGCTTTTCCATCCCTGGCTTGCTGACCGCCCCGGGGGCCGCCGCGCCTGTTTCCTCCCTGCGTTGCCTGACGACAGCAGTTGCCTTGAGTTTGCCCGGCCGGCGCCATCGACCGCCCCCCCCTTAGGTGGGAATGCGGGGGGAGACCCCCTCAATCAAGTGCCGGCAGCACCTCGGTGCGCAGCGCGCCACGGTGGCGCTCGAAATCCGGCAGCACCGAGCGCACCACCTCCCAGAAGGCCGCGCTGTGGTTCATCTCGCGCAGGTGGGCCAGTTCGTGGGTGACGACGTAGTCAATCACCGGCAGCGCAAAGTGGATCAGCCGCCAGTTCAGCCGCACCGAGCCGTCGGCGCTGGCACTGCCCCAGCGGGTGGCGGCCGAGCTGAGCGACAACCGCTTGATGTGCACGCCCAGCCGCGGCGCGAAGTGCTGGCAGCGCTCTTCGAACACGCGCCGGGCCTGGCGCTGCAGCCAGCTCTGCACCGCGTCGCGGATCTGCGCCTGCGCGGCCGTCTGCGGCAGGCCCAGGTGCAGCGTGAGCCGCGGCACGCCGGGCAGCGCCATTGCCTCGCTGTTGAGCTGCGCGCCGGTGACACGCGCATCGAGCAGCACGATCACCGTCTCGCCCAGGAAGGGCAACGAGGTGCCGTCCTGCCACACCACCTTGGCGGCCTGCAGGCGCTGGGCGCGCTCGTGCTGCTCGTGCAGCTTGCGCAGGATCCACGCGGCCTTGGCCTGCAGCGCCTGCTCGACCTCGGCCACCGCCACCCAGCGCGGCGCGCTGACGCTCAGGCCCTCGACGCCGACCACGAAGCCGATGCTGCTGCGGCGCGCGCGGCGGAATTCATAGCCCACCAGGTGACCGGCGAGCGCCACTCTGCGCTGCGCACGCGGGTGCTGGAAGCGCGGGGCCGGGGTCGGGCCGGGCGGCGGGGCCGCGGGCACCGGGTCAGGCCGGGCGCGGTGCGATGGCGGCAGCTCGGCTGCAGCCGGCGCCGGTGCATCGAACAGCGAAAGCTGCTGCGCGTCGTCGGGGCGGCCGGGGGAACCCATGGCCGCGCATTCTACGAACGCGCCGCCGCCTCGGTGGGCGTGGGGTAGGCGTCGGGGTCGAGGCGGCGCATCTCGGCCTCGATCCAGGCCTCGACCTCACGCGTCAGCTCGACGGGGCGGCGGCCTGCCACCGGGATCGGCCGGCCAATCGACACCTCGATCAGCCCGGGCCGCAACAGCCAGCTCTTGCGCGGCCAGCAGCGCGCCGAGGTGACGGCGATCGGCACGATGGGCGTGCCGGTGGTGATGGCCAGGCGCGCAGCGCCGGACTGGTAGTCGCCGCTCTCGCCGCGGGCGATGCGCGTGCCCTCGGGGAACATGATCACCCAGTTGCCCTGGGCCATCAGCCGCTTGCCCTGCGCCTGCACCTTGGCCCAGGCCTCGGTGCGGCGGCTGCGGTCGATGTGGATCATGTCCATGCGGCCGATCGCCCAGCCGAAGAACGGCACCCACAGCAGCTCGCGCTTGAAGACGTAGGCCAGCGGGTGCGGCATGATCGCCGGGAAGGCAAAGGTCTCCCAGGTGCTCTGGTGCTTGGGCGCCAGCAGCACGGCGGCGTTGGCGTCGGCCGCGCTGGGCAGGTGCGCCAGGCCCGTCACGCGGTAGTCGACGCCGCAGATCAGCTTGGCGCCCCAGATGCTGGCCTTCAGCCAGCCGGCGCACAGCCAGTACATCGGCGCGCCGCGCTGGAAGATCGAGAACACCACGGCCACCAGCGCCCAGGGGATCAGCGTGACCAGCAGGTACACGATGTAGAGCGCACTGCGCAGGTAGATCATTCGGTGGGCTCGTTGGCGTCAGGCGGCGGCGCCGCGCGACAGCAGGTATTCGGCAAAGGCGGGCAGGTCGTCGTGCACCCGGGTGCCGGGCACCTGACCGGCCAGCTGCTGCACCTGCTGGGCGTCCAGCCCGGCGGCGCGGCCGGTCAGCACCAGGTGCGGCTCGCAGCCGGCGGCGTGCGCGGCCTGCAGATCACGCAGCGTGTCGGCCACCATCGGCACCTGTTTCAGGTCGATGCCGTAGCGCTTGCCGATGTCGCGCATCAGGCCGGGCTGGGGCTTGCGGCAGTCGCAGCCGTCTTCGGGCGTGTGCGGGCAGAAGAACACCGCGTCGATGCGCCCGCCCACCGCCATCAGGCACTTCAGCATGTGGGCATGCACGGCATTGACCGAGGCCATGTCGATCATGCCGCGGCCGATGCCCGACTGGTTGGTGGCCACCACCGCATGCCAGCCGGCGTGGTTCATGCGCGCCACCGCCTCGAGTGCGCCGGGGATGGGGTACCACTCCTCGGGCGCCTTGACGTGGTCGTCGCGAAAGTCGTTGAGGATGCCGTCGCGGCCGAGGATCACGAGCTTGACGACGTGTTGCATGGTGGTGGCTTGGCGTTGGTCAGTTGGAACAGGTGGATCAGGACGCCAATCGCGCCAGATCGGCGACCCGGTTCATCGCCGCGTGCAGCGCGGCCAGCAGCGCCAGCCGATTGGCGCGCAGCGCCGGGTCGTCGGCATTGACCATCACGCCGTCGAAGAAGGCATCGACCGGCACCTTCAGCCCGGCCAGCACCTGCAGCGATGCGGCATAGTCGCCGCTCTCGAACACCGCATCGGCCACCGGCGCCAGCGAGGCCAGCGCGGCCTGCAGCGCGGCCTCGGCCGGCTCGACCAGCAGCGCCACGTCCACCTGCGCGGCGGCACCGCCCTCGCTCTTCTTCAGGATGTTGCCGACGCGCTTGTTGGCCGCGGCCAGCGGCGCGGCCTCGGGCAGCGCGGCGAAGGTGCGCACCGCCGCCAGCCTGCGCGGCACCTCGCCCAGACGCGTGGGGCACAGCGCCAGCACCGCATCCACCTCCTGCGCGCTGTAGCCCTGCTCGCGCAGCGCCACCGCCAGCCGGTCGGTCAGGAAGCCGGCCAGCGGCTCGGCCACTGGCACGCTCTGGTGCTCGGGCGCGAAGACGCCCTGCGCGGCGGCGATCAGCTCGTCGAGCTGCAGCGGCAGGTTCTTCTCGATCAGGATGCGGATCACGCCCAGCGCATGGCGGCGCAGCGCAAACGGGTCTTTGTCGCCGGTGGGCAGCGCGCCGATGCCGAACAGGCCCACCAGCGTCTCCAGTTTGTCGGCCAGCGCCAGCACCGTGCCGGTGTGGTTGCGCGGCAGCGCGTCACCGGCAAAGCGTGGCTTGTAGTGGTCTTCGATGGCGATGGCCACGCCGTCGCGCAGGCCCTCGTGGCGGGCGTAGTAGCCACCCATGATGCCCTGCAGCTCGGGAAACTCGCCCACCATGTCGGTCAGCAGGTCGGTCTTGGCCAGGCGTGCGGCCTGGCTGGCCTTGTGGTCGAGCATGTCGAACTCGTCCTTGGCCTCCACCGTGTACGGCAGGGTGTGCTCGCGCAGCTGGTTGACGATGGCATGCGCGATCGCGCGCACCCGCTCGGCACGCTCACCCTGGCTGCCCAGCTTGCCGTGGTAGACCACCTTGGCCAGGCCGGCCACGCGCGACTCCAGCGTCTTCTTGCGGTCCTGGTCGAAGAAGAACTTGGCATCGGCCAGGCGCGGGCGCACCACGCGCTCGTTGCCGCCAACCACCGCGCTGGCATCGGCCGGGCGGATGTTGCTGACCACCAGGAAGCGGTGCGTCAGCTTGCCGGCCGCATCGAGCAGCGGAAAGTACTTCTGGTTGGCCTTCATCGTCAGGATCAGGCACTCGGGCGGCACGGCCAGGAACTCGGGCTCGAACTGGCACAGCAGCACGTTGGGCCGCTCGACCAGCGCCGTCACCTCGTCGAGCAGCGCGTCGTCGGCTATCGGCTTGAGGCCCGCACCGGCGCCGGCCGCCACCGCCGCCAGCTGGCGCGTGATCTCGGCGCGGCGTTCGGCAAAGCTGGCGATCACCGCGCCTTCGTCGGCCAGCTGCTCGGCGTAGTGGTCGGCATCGTGCAGCACCACCGGGCTGATCGCCGCCTCGAAGCGGTGGCCGTGGGTCAAGCGCCCGGCCTGCAGGCCCAGCGCCGTGACCGGCACCACCGCGTCGCCGTGCAGCGCCACCAGGCCGTGGGCCGGACGCACGAAGTGCACCGTCGTCCAGCCCGGGCGGAAGTCGGCCTCGGTGCCGGTCTCGAGCTGGTAGCTCATCACCTTGGGGATCGGCAACTTGGCCAGCGTCTCGGCCAGCGCCTTCTGCAGACCCTCGGCCAGCGTGGCACCGGGCACCAGGCTGTCGAGGAACAGCGCCTCGGCCTTGCCGTCGGGTGCGCGCTTGAGGCCGGGCACGGCGGACACATCGGCGCCCAGCGCGGCCAGTTTCTTCAGCAGCGCGGGCGTGGGCTGGCCGGCGGCGTCCAGCGCCACGGTCACCGGCATCAGCTTCTGCAGCACCGAGCGGTCGGCGGCTTTGGATGCCACCGCGGTGACGTGCGCCGCCAGCCGGCGCGGCGAGGCGAACGGCGTCACCACCGAGGCCTCGCCCAGCAGCCCTTGCGCCTTCAGCCCCGCGGACAGGCCGGTGGCAAACGCCTCGCCCAGCTTCTTCAGCGCCTTGGGCGGCAGCTCTTCGACGAACAGTTCGACCAGCAGGTTCTTCACGACGGTGCTCATGGTTCAGGCCGCTTTCTTCTGGGCGATCTGCGCCAGCACTTCGTCGGCCCAGTCCTTGGGCGCCATCGGGAAGCCCAGCCGCGCACGGCTGTCCAGGTAACTCTGCGCCACCGCCCGCGCCAGGTTGCGGATGCGGCCGATGTAGGCCGCGCGCTCGGTGACGCTGATCGCGCCGCGCGCGTCCAGCAGGTTGAAGCTGTGGCCGGCCTTCAGCAGCTGCTCGTAGGCCGGCAGCGCCAGCGATTGCTGCATCAGGTGCTGGCTCTGCCGCTCATGCGCGGCAAAGGCCTGCAGCAGGAAATCGACATCGCTGTGCTCGAAGTTGTAGGTGCTCTGCTCCACCTCGTTCTGGTGAAAGACGTCCCCGTATTTCAGGCCATCCGTGTAGACCAGGTCGTAGACGTTGTCGACACCCTGCAGGTACATCGCCAGCCGCTCCAGGCCGTAGGTGATCTCGCCGGTGATGGGCTTGCAGTCGATGCCGCCCACCTGCTGGAAGTAGGTGAACTGCGTCACCTCCATGCCGTTGAGCCAGACCTCCCAGCCCAGGCCCCAGCAGCCCAGCGTGGGGTTCTCCCAGTCGTCCTCGACGAAGCGGATGTCGTTGGCCTTCAGGTCGAAGCCCACCGCCTCCAGCGAGCCCAGGTACAGCTCCAGGATGTTGGCCGGAGCGGGTTTCAGCACCACCTGGTACTGGTAATAGTGCTGCAGGCGGTTGGGGTTGTCGCCGTAGCGGCCGTCCTTGGGGCGGCGGCTGGGCTGCACGTAGCCGGCCTTCCAGGGCTCGGGGCCCAGCGCGCGCAGGAAGGTGGCGGTGTGGCTGGTGCCGGCGCCCACTTCCATGTCGTAGGGCTGCAGCAGCGCGCAGCCCTGCTGGCCCCAATAGTCTTGCAGGCGGAGGATCAGTTGCTGGAAGGTGAGCATGGCGGCAGGCCGCAGGCAGCGGGTGCCGCCGGGCGGCGCACCCTCGCCGTGCGCTTTTAGGGCGGATTTGGAGGCGGAGTCAGCCGGCGAGTTTACCGGGCCGTCACAGACCGCCAGGCACCGATCCGCCGCCGCGCCGGCAGCAGCAGGCCCACCACCGCCAGCGCCCACAGCGGCCACAGCCCGGCTGCGCCCGCCCAGCGCGCAAACGGCGTCAGGCCCTCGCGGCCCTGCACCGCGGCCTGCAGCACGCCGCGGGTGAACGGCGGCAGCTGCGCGGTGACCACGCCGCGATGGTCGATCACCGCGGTGGCGCCGGTGTTGGTGGCGCGCAGCATCGGGCGCTGCAGCTCCAGGCTGCGAAAGCGCGAAAGGTTCAGGTGCTGCGGGATGGCGATGCTGTCGCCGAACCAGCCGATGTTGCTGATGTTGGCCAGGATCGTGGGCGCGCTGCGCTCGTCGGTGAAGCGCCGCGCCAGCTCTTCGCCGAACAGGTCTTCGTAGCAGATGTTGGGCGCCACCCGCGCGCCGCGCACCACGAACGAGGGCGGGTGGCGCGGGCCGCGGTTGAAGTCACCCAGCGGGATGTTCATCAGCTCGGTGAACCAGCGAAAGCCGGTGGGGATGAACTCGCCGAAGGGCACCAGGTGGGTCTTGTCGTAGCGGTAGCCGGCACCGGGCGCAGCGTTGGCAAACGCCGCCGACAGGCCGACCACCGAGTTGGTATAGCCCTGCTCGTAGCTGCCCAGCGGCACGCCCACCAGCGCCGCGGGCCCGTCGGCGCGGCCGAAGTGCTGCTGCAGCCCGGCCCAGTAACCGGGCACCAGCTCGGCCAGCTGGTCGGGCAGCAGCGGCACCGCGGTCTCGGGCGTGATCACCAGGTCAGCGCGCGCGTCGGTCAGCGCCTGCGCCACCCAGGCCAGCGCGTCGGGCAGCCGGTCGACAGCGAATTTCTCGTCCTGCGCCACGTTGGTCTGCAGCAGCGCCACCTGCAGCGTCTGGCCGGGGCGGGTGAACTCGGGCGCACCACGCCAGAGGCCCCAGGCCGCCGGCCCGGCGAACAAGGCCACGGCGACAGCCACGGCGGTCCAGACCGGCGGCGCCGAAGGCATGCCGATGCCGCCGTCAACCCCCCGGGTGCGCGCCGCGCGCAGCGCGAACCCCAGCGCCGCGCCGGCCCAGGCCAGCAGCGCGCCGATGGCGTAAACGCCCAGCCACGGCGCCAGCAACGCCAGCGGGCCGTCGACCTGCGTGTAGCCACTGGCCGCCCAGGGGAAGCCGGTGAAGAACACGCCGCGCGCCAGCTCGGCCGCCAGCCAGGCCGCGGCAAAGCGGCTGGCATCGACCAGCGGGCGGCTACTGTGGCGCCGCGCCACCCAGGCCATCGCCGCGCCCAGGTAGATGGACAGCGCCGCCGACAACAGCGCCACTGCCGTCACCGCCAGCGGTGCGGGCAGGCCGCCATAACGGTGCAGGCTGATGAACAACCACCAGGTGGCCGCCCCCAGCCAGGCACAGCCGAAGGCCCAGCCCAGCGCGGCGGCGCGGCGCGGCGTGGCGCCGGCCACCCCCCAGGCCAGCAGCGCGATGGCCGCCAGCGGCAAGGGCCAGGCGGCGGTGTGGATGCAGGCCAGCGTCTGCAGCGCGCCAGCGGCGGCGGCCAGCGCCAAGCCGGGCAGCAGGCGGTCAGCCCCCGCCGCGCCGGCCCCGGCCGCGCTCAATCGCGCGCGCCCGCCGGCGGGACGGTCTGGCGTGCCACCCGGAACCAGCGCACCGCGCCGCCGCGGGTGATCATCACCTGGAACTGCAGCCCGCCGGCCTCGCTCGCCTCGCCGCGGCGCGGCACATGGCCCAGTTGGTGCGCGATCAGCCCGCCGATGGTGTCGAATTCATCCTCGGGGAAATCGGTGCCGAAGACCTGGTTGACCGCGCTGATGTCGGTGTCGCCGGCCACCCGGTGGCTGCCGTCGGCCAGGGTGTAGATGCCGTTCTCGGCGGCGGTGGCGGTCTCGTCGAACTCGTCCTCGATCTCGCCGACGATCTCTTCGAGCACGTCTTCGATGGTGAGCAGCCCGGCGGTGTTGCCGAATTCGTCGATCACCATGGCCAGGTGGTTGCGGTTGGCGCGGAAATCACGCAGCAACTCGTTCAGGCCCTTGCTCTCGGGCACGAACACCGCCGGGCGCAGCAGGGTGCGCAGGTTCAGGTCGGGCGAGCGCTGCAGCTTGAGCAGGTCCTTGGCCATCAAGATGCCGATGACGTTCTCGCGCGTGCCCTCGTAGACCGGGAAGCGCGAATGGCCGGTGGCGATCACGTTGGCCAGCTGCTCGTCGTAGGGCGCCGCGATGTCGAGCAGGTCCATGCGCGGGGCCGCCACCATGACGTCGCCCGCGCTCATGTCGGCCATGCGCAGCACGCCTTCGAGCATGACGCGGCTCTCCGGCGCGATCAGCTCGCGTTGTTCGGCATCGGCCAGCGTGGCCATCAGCTCGTCGGTGGAATCGGGGCCGGGCGAGAGAAACTCGACCAGGCGCTCGAACAGGCCGCGCTTGTCGGCAGGGGCGGCCGCCGCACGGTGGGGCGGCCGACTCGAAGGAGGTTCAGACACAGCGGGTGTCAGAGTGGGTGATGGTCGAGAATAACCGAAGTGCTTTTGCTCACCCGGCGTGCACGCCCGCGCAGCGGGCGACACTGCGCCTTGACACCGCCGCGGCCTTGCAACACAGTTCGCCGCCCCCAGCTACCCGGGTTGACGGCTCGCTTGCCGCCGCCGCCCCATCCGTTCCGGAGTTTCCATGTCTCAAGGTCTGATCCCCGCCACCATCCTGACGGGCTTTCTCGGCTCGGGCAAGACCACGCTGCTCAAGCGCGTGCTCAGCGAATCGCACGGCCAGAAGATCGCCGTGATCGAGAACGAGTTCGGCGAGGAGAACATCGACAACGACATCCTGGTGGCCGACACCAACGAGCAGATCATCCAGATGAGCAACGGCTGCGTCTGCTGCACCATCCGCGAAGACCTGCGCACCACGCTGAGCGAGCTGGCCGAAAAGCGCCGCAAGGGCGAGCTGCAGTTCGACCGGGTGGTGATCGAGACCACCGGCCTGGCCGACCCGGGCCCGGTGGCGCAGACCTTCTTCATGGACGACGAGATCGCCGAGAGCTACCTGCTCGACTCGATCCTGACGCTGGTCGACGCGGTGCATGCCGAGCAGCAACTCGACGCCCGCCAGGAGGCGCGCCGCCAGGTGGGCTTCGCCGACCAGATCTTCATCAGCAAGACCGACCTGGCCGACCCCGCCGCGGTCGACGCGCTGGCGCATCGCATCAAGCACATGAACCCGCGCGCGCCGCAGCACAAGGTGCATTTCGGCGAGGTGCCGATCACCAGCGTGTTCGACCTGAAGGGCTTCAACCTCAACGCCAAGCTGGAGATCGACCCCGAGTTTCTGGCCGCCGACGACGCCCATGCGCACGACCACCATGCCCATGGCCATGATCACGCCCACGACCATGAGCACGGCGAGCACTGCGATCACCCGGCCCACCATGCGCACGACGACGACGTCAAGTCCTTCGTCTTTCGCGCCGAGCGGCCGTTCAATGCCGCCAAACTGGAAGACTTTCTCGGCTCGATCGTGCAGGTCTACGGCCCCAAGATGTTGCGCTACAAGGGCGTGCTCCACATGAAGGGCAGCGAGCGCAAGGTGGTGTTCCAGGGCGTGCACCAGCTGATGGGCAGCGATCTGGGGCCCAAATGGGTGCCGGGCGAGAAGAAGATGAGCAAGATGGTGTTCATCGGCATCGACCTGCCGCGTGACATCCTGCTGCAAGGCTTGGAGGGCTGCCTGGTCTGAGCACCGGAAACCGCCTGCGGGCGTGGCTACAATCCGCGCGCCTCAAGCGACGCGGCAGATTCACAGGCCGTGGCGGACAACAGGTATAACGCCACTGCGAGGAGTCCCGAAGTGAGCAAAACCACGGTCAAAGCGCCGGCTTCAACCCCAGCCACCCCCAAGCCCACCACCGGCGCTGCATCCGCGCCAGCGGCGGCCGCCCCCAAGCCCACCAAACCCACCAGCAAGGCGGCCGCCGCCAAGGCCGCTGCCGTGCCCAAGCCGGTTCCAGCGCCGGCACCGGCCACCAGCCGCTTCGCCGAGCGTTTTGCCCCTCCCAAGCCTCCCGCCCGTGGATACCCCGAACCAATGGATATTGTGAAAACCGCCCACAAGGCGGACCCGAAGCTGGTCAACGCCTGGAAGACCAAGGCCGGCAAGGACCTGACCGAGGCCGAATTGCAGGCCATGCCCGAGTCGGAGTACATGAACGACAAGCAGCTGGAGTTCTTCCGTGCCCGGCTGCAGGCCCTCAAGGACGACCTGCTGTCGAACGCCGGCGAAACCACCGAGCACCTGCGCGAGGACACCTCCATCGTGCCCGACCCGGCCGACCGTGCCACCATCGAAGAAGAGCACGCGCTGGAACTGCGCACCCGCGATCGCGAGCGCAAGCTGCTGAAGAAGATCTCGCAGTCGATCGTGCGCATCGACGCCAACGACTACGGCTTCTGCGACGAAACCGGCGAGCCCATCGGCCTGGGCCGGCTGCTGGCGCGGCCCACGGCCACGCTGTCGCTCGAGGCGCAGCAACGCCGCGAGCTCAAGCAGAAGATGTTCGGGGATTGAGCTTGTTCCTGTCGTCCGGGCCGATCTTCTGCACGCATGGCCAGTCTGCACCGGCTGACTGATTCGCATGGCCGATCCCAAGCAAGGCGCCGGCTTCTTCCGCAAGGTGGTGCGTTTTGTGTCCAACCCGGCCACCGAGTGGTCGGAGGTGGCCACCCGCGTGGACGAGACGCAGGCGCTTGAGAAATCCGAGCTCAAGGCCATGGTCGAGCGCAAGCGCCGCAACGATTTTGTGCGCAAGCGCGAGTTCGACACGCTGCGCAAGCTGCGCCGCGAAGGCCTGTCGCCCGAGCAGCTGGCCGCGCTGGGCGGCTCGTCCAAGGTGGACGATTCCGAGGTGCGGCTGGTCGATGGTGGCGCCCGCGTGGACATCGGCGTGAAGGCCAAGATCGACGAGATCGAGCAGCAGATGGTCGGCGAGACCGGCCCGCGCGATGTGCCGATGCGCCGGCAGATGCCGGCGCCCCGCCGCCCGCCGGCCGCGCCGCAGCATCCGTCGGATTTCTACACCGCGCCGACCGAGCCGGTGGCCTTCGATGCGGGCCGCTCGCCGACACCGGCATCGGCGCAGGCGTCGCTGCATTCGTCGCTGGACGACCTGCCGCCGCTGCCCCCGCTGCACGACAGCGAGTTTCCGGGCGATGCCGCTTCGGCGCCGGTGTCGCGGGCGGCCGGCATGGCCCCGCTGCGCCCGCCGCCGCCCGGGGTGGTCAGCACCTGGACACCGCCCAGGCCCGCCGCCCGCAGCCCGGTTGACAGCACACCGGCCCCGTCCTCGACCATGCCGGCCGGCGGCCTGCCCAAGGTGGACGCCAGCTTCGACCCGAACAGCCGCTTTGCGGTCGAGGTCAACGAAGTGGTGCACGACCCCGAGCTCGACGAGGCCGTCATCGCCTTTGCCAATGCCGATTTCAACCAAAGCGAACAAGCGCTGACCAACCTGTGCCGGCCGAACGCGCTGCGCGCCGGCCATGCCGAGACCTGGCTGGTGCTGTTCGACCTGTACCGCGCCACCGGGCAACAGCAGAAGTTCGAGAACCTGTCGCTGGAGTTCGCCAACCTGTTCGGCAAATCATCGCCGCAGTGGTATTCGCTGCCGCGCCGGGTGGCCGATGCGGTTGCCGACGAGCGGCCCGACACGCGTGGCCTGAAGGGCGACATCGGCTGGGTCAGCCCGGCGGTGCTCGATGTCGACGCGGTGGCCCGGCTGCGCTCGGCCACGCTGCAGCTGCCGCTGCCCTGGGTGCTGGACTGGACCGCGCTCGAACGGGTGGAGGTGGAGGCCGCTTCGCAGCTGAACGTGCTGCTGCGCCAATGGGCGCCGCAGCCGATCGACATGCGCTGGATCGCCGCCGAGCACCTGCTGGGCGCGCTGCAGGAAGCCGCGCCCACCGGCGTGCGCGACGCCGATCCGGCCTTCTGGATGGCCCGGCTGGAGGCGCTGCGCCTGGCCAACCGGCCCGACCAGTTCGACGAGATCGCGATCGACTACTGCGTCACCTACGAGGTGTCGCCACCGTCCTGGGAGCGTGCACGCTGCCAGGTGCGCGCCAGCAACGCCACGCAATCGACCACCACGCCGTCGATGTCGGCCGTCAGCGAGGTGTCGTCCAGCTTCCTCGAATCGGGCCTGCTCGACGACGGCCACGGCGCTCAGCAGGTGTCCACGGTCGAGCTGTCGGGCCAGCTGGCCGGCGACATCAGCGGCACGCTGCAGCAGATCGACCGCAAGCTGGGCAACGCCGCGCTGGTGCACGTGTCGTGCGCGCGGTTGATCCGGGTCGACTTCATCGCCGCCGGCGACCTGCTGAACTGGGTGCTGGCCAAGCAGACCGAGAACCGCGGCATCACCTTCGTCGACGCGCACCGCCTGGTAGCGCTGTTCTTCGGCGCGATGGGCATCAACGAGCACGCCCGCGTGCTGGTGCCGCGCGATTGACGCCCCCGGGCGGTGCCGCTGCGGGCCGCCCACGCTCCCCCTGAACGGATTTGCATGGAACCCTTCCACGGCACCACCATCATCAGCGTGCGCCGCCAGACCCCGCAGGGCTGGCAGGTGGCGCTGGGCGGCGACGGCCAGGTCACCCTGGGCCACATCGTCGTCAAGGCCAGCGCACGCAAGGTGCGCAAGCTGCACCGCGACACCGTGCTGGCCGGCTTTGCTGGCGCCACGGCCGACGCCTTCACGCTGTTCGAGCGCTTCGAGGCCAAGCTCGAGAAACACCAGGGCCATCTGGTGCGTTCGGCCATCGAGCTGACCAAGGATTGGCGTACCGACCGTGTGCTGCGCCGGCTGGAGGCGATGCTGGCGGTGGCCGACCGCGAGGCCAGCCTGATCATCACCGGCAACGGCGACGTGCTGGAGCCCGAGCTGGGCATCGTCAGCATCGGTTCGGGCGGCGCCTATGCCCAGGCCGCGGCGCGCGCGCTGCTGCAGCACACCACGCTGAGCGCGGCCGACATCGTCAAGCAGAGCCTGGTGATCGCCGGCGACCTGTGCATCTATACGAACCAGAACCACACCATCGAGGTTCTTGAATGAGCATGACCCCGCAGGAGATCGTTTCGGAGCTGGATCGCCACATCGTCGGCCAGCATGCGGCCAAACGCGCGGTGGCGATCGCGCTGCGCAACCGCTGGCGGCGCCAGCAGGTCGAGGACAAGCTGCGCATGGAGATCACGCCCAAGAACATCCTGATGATCGGCCCCACCGGCGTGGGCAAGACCGAGATCGCGCGCCGCCTGGCGCGGCTGGCCGACGCGCCGTTCATCAAGGTCGAGGCGACCAAGTTCACCGAGGTGGGCTACGTGGGCAAGGACGTGGACACCATCATCCGCGATCTGGTCGACATGGCCGTCAAGCAGGAGCACGAGGCCGCGATGAAGCGCCAGCGCGTGCGCGCCGAGGATGCCGCCGAAGAACGCATCCTCGATGTGCTGGTACCACCGCCGCGTGCCGAACTGGGCTTCGGCGGCAGCAGCGGCGGCAGTGAAACGAAGGACAACACCGCCCGCCAGGTGATGCGCAAGCGCCTGCGTGAAGGCGCGCTGGCCGACAAGGAGATCGAGCTCGACCTGGCCGAGCCGCGTGGCAACGTCGACATCATGACGCCGCCCGGCATGGAGGAGATGGCCGAGCAGCTCAAGGGCCTGTTCTCGCAGATGGGCCAGGGCAAGTCCCGCACACGCAAGCTCAAGATCGCCGAGGCGCAGAAGCTGCTGGTCGACGAAGAGGCCGCCAAGCTGGTCAACGACGAGGACATCAAGACCCAGGCGCTGGCCAATGCCGAGCAGAACGGCATCGTCTTCATCGACGAGATCGACAAGGTCTGCTCGCGCAGCGAGGGCAGCGGCGCCGAGGTGTCGCGCCAGGGCGTGCAGCGCGACCTGCTGCCGCTGGTCGAAGGCACCACCGTGACCACCAAGCATGGCCTGGTCAAGACCGACCACATCCTGTTCATCGCCTCGGGCGCCTTCCACCTGGCCAAGCCCAGCGACCTGATCCCCGAGCTGCAGGGCCGCTTCCCGATCCGCGTCGAGCTGGGCCCGCTGAGCGTGGACGACTTCGAGGCCATCCTCACCAGCACCCACGCCAGCCTGATCAAGCAGTACCAGGCACTGCTGGCCACCGAGGGCGTGACGCTGGAGATCGCGCCGGATGGCGTTCGCCGACTGGCGCAAATCGCCTTCGACGTCAACGAGCGCACCGAGAACATCGGCGCACGCCGCCTGGCCACGGTGATGGAGCGGCTGCTCGACGAGGTGAGCTTCGACGCGCCCAACCGCAGCGGGCAGACGGTGCGCATCGACACCGCCGCAGTGGACGCCAAGCTGGCCGAGCTGGCCAGGAACGAAGACCTGTCGCGCTACATCCTGTAGCGCCTGGCCGCGCGGGGACGGCTCAGCGGCCGCGCACCATCGCCAGCAGCTTGCCAGTGTCGATGCTGCGTGCCTGCTCGCGCATCGCCGGCAGGTACTGCGACTGCAGGCCCTGCGCCTGCTGCAGGGTGCTGGCATAGGCGTCCTTGAGCACCTGCGTGGACAGCACCCGCCCGCCAGCGTAGTAACGCTTGGCCACATGGCCCAGGGCATAGGTGGCGGCAAAGCTCATGCCCGAACTCACCGCCTGTCGACCCAGCCCGCCCAGCAATCGCCCGCCCACCTTGCCCAGCAGCCCACCCAGCAGCTTGCGGCCGGCCTGTTCCAGGTATTGCGACGTGAGGCCCACGCCGGCCGTGGCCAGGAAGTCCTTCACGTGGCCGCTGTCGAGCTGGTAGCCGTGGGCCTGGCCGATGCGGTAGACCAGCTTCATCTGCAACGGGATGATGGCCAGCGTGGACAGGTTCTCCGGCAGCAGCTCCAGTGCGCCGTTCAGGATGGCCGCGTCCAGGATCGCGGCATCCAGGCCCGCGTGGTCCACCCCGGGCGTGCCCGCCTGCACCGGCACCGGCGCAGGCGCTGCCAGCGGCGCGCCGTCGGTGGGTGCGGCTGCGGCTGCAGGTGCGGCGCAGGCCAGCGCCTCTGCCTGCTGGTTGAAGTCGCTGGCCACCGATCCGTCCAGTTGCAGCAGGCTGTCGAGCTGCGCCAGAAAGTCGCGTTCGGTGGGCGACTGCGCGCCATCGGCATCGCACACGCACACCGCCATCTCGTAGGCCAGCAACCGGGCGTCGGCGCTCGTCAGTCCCGGCACCGCGGTGGCCAGTGACACGCGCTTCATCAACACGTCCTGCACCAGCCCGGGCAGGTGCACGCCATCGGCCTGCGACAGCCCGTCGGCGATGCGCTTGAGCTCGTCGCGCTCACGCGCGTGCTTCTGGCCATCGGCAAACGCGGCCAGCAGGCTGACGGTGAGGATGGCGCGGGTTTCGGATTCGGTCACGGGGAGTCCTGGTATCGACGAAGGCCCGTTCGGGTGCCGGACGGGCCTTAAGTTCCGCCGCCTGGCGCGGTGGCCGGCCGCCTCACCCGGGCGGGCGAGGCGATCAGCCGGTACGGCAGCTCACAGCGCGAGCCGGTGCGACTGCAGCGCCAGCAGCCCGTCGAAGATCAGCGAATCGATCAGCTCGTGCTCGATCGGCAGCCAGGGCGCCACCTTCCAGGCGGCGCCGCCGGTCATCAGCGTCAGCGGCGGCTCGCCGCAGCGCGCGCCGAGGTGGCGGTGCAAACGCTCCATCGCCCCGGTGATGGCGTAGGTGCCGCCGCTGGTCAGGGCGTCGCTGGTGTTGGTGGGAAAGTCGACCACCTCGCCGGTGGGCACCCGCAGGCCGGCGGTGCCGCCTTCCAGCGCGCGCAGCATGATGCCGTGGCCCGGCAGGATCAGTCCGCCCAGGAACTTGCCCTCGGTGTCGAGCGCGTCCACGGTCACCGCCGTGCCCACCATCACCACCAGCACCGGCCGCGCCCGGCCGCGCGCCAGCACATGGTGGCGCCCGCCGATCTGCGCCACGAAGCGGTCGGTGCCCAGCCGGCCGGGGTGGTCGTAGCCGTTGCTGACGCCGCCGCCCTGCGCGGCGCTGACCACCCAGCGCGGCGCCAGGTCCCACAGCTCGAGCTGCTCTTCCACCCGGCGGCGCACCGCGTCGCCGGCCACGTTGCAGCCCAGGATGGAGCCGGGCACCGGCAGCTGCTTCCATTCGGTCTCGGCCAGCGCGTCGATGTTCTCCAGGAACACCGCCCCCTGCGCCAGCACCGCCGCACCGGGCTGGGGCGACGCGTATTGCGCCCATTTCAGGCGGGTGTTGCCGATGTCGATGGCGAAGAAGCTCATGGGGCACGCGGGCCGCTTGCGCAGCCGATGGCGGAGGTGAGGATCGCGCGCCGGCCAGCCGGCAGCACCCGGGTGCGCATCCTAGCCCGCGACAGGCGGCGGTGGCGGCCGGGCATGCCCTTGATTCCTGGAAGGGCTGGTTAGCGTCTGCCGAAGCGGGCGACCGGCCCGCTGCACGCCATCAGCCCGACGGCCGGACTGCCGCTGCCCGGCCTTCAGTCGATGACCGGCACGTTGAACACCTGGCGCAGGTAGGCCAGGAAGGTCTGGTCGTCGCACAGGATCTTGCCGGGTGAGTCCGACAGCTTGGCCACCGGCTGACCATTGCACTGGGTGAGCTTCATCACGATGTGCAGCGTGTGCAGGCCCATGTCGTTGGTCAGGTTGGTGCCGATGCCGAAACCCAGCTGCGTGCGGTCGGCAAAGTGCCGGTACAACTCGAAGGCCCGGGGCAGGTTCAGGCTGTCGGAGAACACCAGCCGCTTGGTGTGTGCGTCGATGCGCATGCGCTGGTAGTAGGCCAGCGCCTTTTCGCCCCACACCACCGGATCGCCCGAATCGTGGCGCAGGCCGTCGAACAGCTTGGCGAAGTACAGGTCGAAGTCGGCCAGAAAGGCATCCATGCCGACCACGTCGGTCAGTGCCACGCCCAGGTCGCCGCGGTACTCCTGCACCCAGGCCTCGAGCGCGGCCGTCTGGAAGTCACGCAGCCGCACGCCCAGCGCCTGGTAGGTCTGCAGGAACTCGTGCGCCATGGTGCCGATCGGCACCAGGCCCAGATCGCGCGCCAGCAGCACGCAGGAGGTGCCCTTGAAGTAATCGGGCAGCTCACGCGCCAGCGTGGCCACCACCTCGCGGTGCCAGGCACCCGAAAAACGCCGCCGCACGCCGAAGTCGAAGAACTCGAACGGGTTGCGGCGCTGGGGCTCGCGGGCGAAGTCGCGCAGCATCTGCACCTTCTCGGCCAGCCGCCGGCGGCCCTCGGCCAGCGCCGGCGCCTGCTCGAAGCGGCGGAAGTACAGCTCGTTGACGATGGCCAGCACGTGGATCTCGAAGGCCATCACGTGCACCTGCGGCCCGCGCGCCACGATCTCGAGCGTGCCCCCGTTGTTGCGCACCTCGATGAAATCGCGCTGGAACTGGAAGATGCGCAGGAAGTCGACGAAGTCGCTCTTCATGAAGCGCAGGCCACGCAGGTAGGCCAGTTCGTCGGGCTGGAAGCGCAGGGTGCAGAGGTGGTCGAGCTGCTCGTTGAGCTCGGCAATCAGGTGCGTCAGCGGGTAGTCGCGCGCATTGCGGCAGATGAAGACGTACTCGGTCTGCGTCTGCGGGTGCCGGTGCAGCATCGCCTGCCACATCGTGAACTTGTAGAGATCGGTCTCCAGCAGGCTGTGGATCACGGGTTGCATGAGGGGCGATCTGGGGGCGTCGACGGGGCCGCGGCAGCGACCGGCTGGCCAGTATAGGAGGGCGTCCCGCCGGGACAAACCCGCGCTCGGGCCGCGCTCAAGCCGCGCGAGCTGCGGCCGACAACGGTGCAGGGGCCGCCGTCCGCGGCCCGAGCGTGCACGCCATGTCCCTGCGAACCTTACTGAGTCGTCTGTCGCGCTTGCTGGGCGTGGGCCTGGCCATCGCTGGCCTCGGCGCGTTTGCCGCCGGCAGCGTGCGCGAGCAGGAGATCGCCTCCTGCCTGCCGCAGGAGGTGGCCACCTGGACCGACGGCAGCGACCGCCCGGCCGGCGTGGCGGCGCTGCGCCTGGTGGTGCGGCACGATGGCGCGCCGGCCTGGTTTGGCGCAGGGCAGGTGCTGGCGATGGTCGACCGCGCGGCGCAATCGTGGGCGGCCTGCGGCATCGGCGTGCAGGTGCAGGCCCTGCCGCCCGGCGCGGCGATGCCCGACGGCGCGGTGCAGGTGCTGTGGAGCGACGAGCGCGCCGCCGGCCACTTCGGCCTGGCCAACCTGCGCCACCGCACGCTGGCGCTGGGGCCGGCCGCGTTTGCCCTGCTCAACCGCCGCAATCCCGCCCATCCGGCGCAGGACACGCTGCAGATGGTGCTGTCGCATGAGATGGGGCACTTCTTCGGGCTGATGGCGCATTCGCGGCGCTGCGTCGACGTGATGAGCTACTACGACAACGGCAAGGGCGAGCGCTGCTTCACCCGGGACGGCCGCGTGCCCGCGGGCCGCACCGACTACCGCGCGCTGCTGCCCACCGCCTGCGACATCGCGCGCTGCCGTGCGGTGAATGCCGGTGCGCTGGTGTCGCTCGCGCGCTGAATCGCGCACGCCGACCCCGGGCTTGCCACAAGCAGCCGGGCCGGCGCTCAAGTTTGCGGCCCGCGCAACCGATCAAGCTGCAGTCAGGCCCGCACATCGGCGGGCCGGGCGTTGTTCCCTCCACAGGTGGTCATGCGCGTCTGTTCGCTCTCATCGGTCAAGAATCGCATCGTGCTCGGTGAACCGCTGCTGTTCAGCGTGCGTGACGCGGTGGGCATGCTGCTGCTGGCGCGCGGCCAGATCATCGTCGACGAGCCGCAGCTGCAGGCCTTGTTCAAGCGCGGCGCGCAGGTCGAGGCTGACGAGATCGCCCTGCTCGCCGAGCTCGACCCGCCGGTGCGCCGCGAAGCGCCGGCACCGCGCATCGACCGTCTGGCGGCCGATTGGGAGCGCGCCACCGGCGATGTGCAGCAAGCGCTCACGGCGCCGCCGACAACGATGGCCGGCGCCATCCACAGTGCCACCGACCTGCTGCTGTCACTGATCCAATGCGCACCCGACGTGGCGCTGTCGCAGGTGGTGCGCCGACCGGACGCCGGCGCCGGCCACTACGGCGTGACCCACTCGATCCACGCCGCCACCGCCTGCCACGCGGCGGCGCGTTTCCTGGGCTGGAGCGCCGACGAGCAGCGCCGCGCGTTCCAGGCCGCCCTGACGATGAACCTGGGCATGCTCGACCTGCAGGCGCGGCTGGCCACGCAGGTGTCGCCGCTGACCACCAAACAGCGCGAGGCCATCCACGCGCACCCGACGCGCAGCGCCGAGATGCTGGGCGAAGCCGGCGTCACCGACGCCGTCTGGCTCGACGCCGTGCGCGAGCACCACGAGGCCCCCGACGGTTCGGGCTATCCCCGGGGCTTGACCGAGGTGGGGGCGCTGACCGAGATGCTGCGCTTTGCGGACGTCTATACCGCTCGGCTCAGCAGCCGTGCCAACCGGCCGGCGATGAGTGCACAACAGGCCGGGCGCGAGCTGCACCAGATGGGCGACTCCAACCCGCTGGCCGCGGCGCTGATCAAGGCCTTCGGGGTCTTTCCGCCGGGCAGCATGGTCAAACTGGCCTCGGGCGAACTGGGCGTGGTGGTGCGCAACGGCGAGAAGGCCCACCACCCGCTGGTGGCCACGCTGACCAACAACGCCGGCGTGCCCCGCCTGACGTCGCTGATACGCGACACCGCCCGCGAAGAGCATGCGGTGGTGGCACTGCTGTCGGCGCAGGCGATGCCGATGCGCCTGTCCGACGAGCGGGTGGCCGGGCTGATCGTCGGGCAGTGATCGTCGAGCAGTGATCACCACACTCCGGCGCGGCGACCCGTGCGGTCAGACCCGCGCCGCGAAGCGCTCGACCTCGCGTGTCGAGCCGGCCACGATCAGCAAGTCGCCCGGCTGCACCACGGTGTCGGGCTTGGCGTAGATGAAGTCCTGGTGCCGCCGCTTGATGCCCACCACGGTGACCGCGTGGCGCTGGCGCACCGCCGAATCGGCCAGCGTCTTGCCCACGGTCTCACGCGGGGCCCGGGTCTTGGCGATGGAAAAGCCATCGTCGAACTCGATGAAATCGATCATCTTGCCCGTCACCAGGTGCGCCACGCGCTCGCCCATGTCGGCTTCCGGGTAGACCACGTGGTGCGCACCGATGCGCTCGGCGATGCGCCCGTGCGGCCGGTTGTTGGCCTTGACCCAGATGTCCTTCATGCCCATCTGGCTGAGGTTCAGCACGGTCAGCACACTGGCCTCCAGGTTCTGCCCGATGCTGACCACGGCGTGCGCGAAGTCGCCCACACCCAGCTGCTTCAAGGACTCGGCGTCGGTGGCGTCGGCCTGCACCACATGGGGCAGCGTGCCCGACAGCGTCTGCACGGTGTCGGGCACGCTGTCGATGGCCAGTACGTCGTGACCCAGCTGCACCAAGGCCTCGGCCACGCTGGCGCCGAAGCGCCCCAGGCCGATGACCACCACGCTGTCCGAGCCCTTGGGCTGTGCCTTATCCGACAATGGGTTTCTCCTCTGGGTAACGGTAGCTGCGACGGCCATGGTTCATCGCCAGCGCAGCGGCCAGTGTGACCACACCCACCCGACCGACGAACATCAGCACGACCAGGACGAGCTGGCCGGCCGCGGGCAACTCGGCGGTGATGCCGGTGGACAGGCCCACCGTGGCAAAGGCGGAGACCACCTCGAACACCACCTTCTCCATCGGCAATGCGGTCATCGGCAGCAGCAGCAGCACCGCGACCACCACCACGCCGGCACTGAGCACCAGCACCGTCAGGGCCTGGCGCTGCACCGCCGACTCGATGCGCCGCCCGCGGAACTCCACGTCGCGGTGGCCGCGGATCTCGTTCCACACGATCAGCAGCAGCAGGAAGAAGGTGGTCACCTTCACACCGCCCGCCGTGCCCGCGCTGCCACCGCCGATGAACATCAGCACGTAGTGCAAGGCCAGCGATTCAGTGCTGAGGGCGCCGATGTCCAGGGCGTTGAAGCCGGCGGTGCGCGCCGAGACGGACGCGAACGCAGCCGCCAGCACACGCTCGCCCCAGCCCATCGGGCCCAGCGTGCGGGCGTTGCCCGATTCGGCGAGCAGGAAGATCAGCGCACCGCCGGCCAGCAGCACCGCCGATCCCCACAGCGTCAGCACCGTGTGCATGCTGGCCCGGGCATGTGCCTTGCGGCGCAGCACCAGCTCGTGCAGAACCGGAAAACCCAGCCCGCCGATGACGATCGCGGCCATCAGTGGCGCAAGCACCCAGCCGTCGGCGGCAAAGCGTGTCACGCTGTCGCCCCAGGTCGAGAAGCCGGCGTTGTTGTAGGCCGATACCGCGTGGAACAGTCCGTGCCAGGCCGCATCGCCCCAGCCCATGCCATGGCCGAACGCAAAACGCAGCGCCAACAGCACCGTGACCAGGGCCTCGACCACCAGCGTCACCACCAGAATCAGCTTGGCGATGCTGCGCACATCGCCCAACGCCAGCGAATGGGTTTCAGCCTGCAGCACCAGGCGCGTGCTCAGCCGCAACTGCCGGCTGACCACCAGCCCGAGCGAGGTGGCCGCCGCCATCATGCCGAAGCCGCCGAGCTGGAACAGCACCAGGATCACGGTCTGCCCGAAACCCGACCAGTAGGTGCCGGTGTCGACCACCACCAGGCCCGTGACACAAACCGCCGAGGTGGCCGTGAACAGGGCCGTCAGCAGCCCCGCGCGGCTACCGTCGGCCGTGGCCCAGGGCAGCAGCAGCACGATGGTGCCGATGCCGATGGCCGCCAGGAAGGACAGGGCGACCACCGCCGCCGGGTGCGACAGCCTGCGGCTCACCGGGGTACTTCCGGGCACCGCACCACGACCTGCGCCCGTCGGCCGGTCAAACGGGCGCATGGCGCGGCGCAAGCCGGGCGGTGGTGCGGCGCCTCGGGCAGGCGCCGGGCCAGGGGGTGGGCGATGATGCGTGCTTTCGAATCCGGCGACCGCAGAATGTTATCGCCCGCGGCGGCACCCCAACCAACCCACTCACCGCCGTCGCCTGAAGGCGGTGTCTCGGATCCTGACAGGAGCGGTAGCCTGTCGATTCGGCCGGCACAGTGGAATCGCCAGGCATTCGCGCTCGAGTTGACCGCGGCCCGCAGTGCCATGCCCATGAGCACGCCCGTGATGGAGGAACTGCGCGGCGGGCGCGGTACTGACATGGTTTATGTCGACACCGGCGTACTCGTGCCGTTGTTTCTGAACGCGCCGCACAGTGCGGCAGTCACCAACTGGTACGCCCGCGAGAAAGGTGAACTCGTCGCTGCGGCTTGGTGCGTTCCGGCGTTCGCCAGCGCCCTTGGCATCAGACTGCGGGCGTTCACGAGCCCACAAGCCACTCAAAGCTCGAAGTCGTAATCGATGGTCAGCGGCGCGTGGTCGCTGAAGCGCTGGTCGAGATAGATCGCCTCGCGCCGGGCCAGCGCGGCGGTGGCAGGCGTGGCCAGGTGGTAGTCCAGCCGCCAGCCCACGTTGTTGGCCCAGGCCTGGCCGCGGTTGCTCCACCAGGTGTATTGCTCGGGGTGCGGGTTGAGGGTGCGGAACACGTCCACCAGCCCCGCCTCGGCCAGCAGCCGGGTCATCCAGGCGCGCTCTTCGGGCGTGAAGCCCGAGTTCTTCTGGTTGCTGCGCCAGTTCTTCAGGTCGATGTTCTGGTGCGCGATGTTGACGTCGCCCACCAGGATGAACTCGCGCGCGGCCTTCAGCGCCACCAGGTGCGGGTAGAGCACGCCGAGGAAGCGGAACTTGGCCGCCTGCCGCTCCTCACCCGACGAGCCGCTGGGAAAGTAGCAGCTGATCACGCTGAACTTGCGCTTTGCCGTGTCGTAGCGGGTTTCCACATAACGACCCTCGGCGTCGAATTCAGCGTTGCCCAGCCCCACAATCACCTCGCTGGGGGCCTTGCGGCTGTACAGGCCCACGCCCGAATAGCCCTTCTTCTCGGCGAAGTGAAAATAGCCCGGCATGCCGGCCACCGTCTCGAAGCGGTCGGCCAGGTCGGCGGCCTGGGCCTTGACCTCCTGCACGCCCATACAATCCGCGCCCGTTTGCGCGGCCCATTCCACGAAGCCCTTGTTGGCCGCTGAACGGATGCCATTCAGGTTGAGCGTGATGAGTCGAAAAGCCAAGGGATCTCCATGAACATGAGCGCCAATTCAACACCCACCACCAGCGTGGCCAGCAGCCCGCTGGCGCAGGACTTCGTGCAATTCGCCGTCGAAGCGGGCGTGCTGTGCTTTGGTGAATTCAAGACCAAGGCCGGGCGGCTGTCGCCGTACTTCTTCAACGCCGGCTTGTTCGACGACGGCGCCAAGCTGGGCCGCCTCGCGGGATTCTATGCACGGCGCCTGCTCGATTCGGACCTGCCCTTCGACATGCTGTTCGGCCCCGCCTACAAGGGCATCCCGCTGGCCGCGGCGGTAGCCATCGAGCTGGCGCGGCTGGGCCGCAACGTGCCCTTCGCCTACAACCGCAAGGAGGCCAAGGACCACGGCGAGGGCGGCACGCTGGTGGGTGCGCCGGTGCGCGGGCGGGTGCTGATCATCGACGACGTGATCTCGGCCGGCACCTCGGTGCGCGAGTCGATCGCGATGATCGGCGCGGCCGGCGCCACCCCCTGCGGCGTGGCCATCGCACTCGACCGGCAGGAGAAAGCCAGCGAAGGTGGCACGGACATGGCCTGGTCGGCCGTGCAGTACGTGCGGGATCAACTGAAACTGGATGTTGCGGCGATTGCGACGCTGCAGGACCTGCTGCAGTATCTGCAGTCCTCCGGTGCGGCCGAGCTGGCCCAACACCTGCCACGCGTGGTCGCCTACCGGGATCGATACGGAGTATGAATTGAGCCTGGTCCAGCGGTGCAGGTCGTCGGGTGTGGCAAGGTTGGCGCTGCTGGCGCTGACCGTGCTGGCCACCGCCGCGTCGTCGTGGGCCCAGGCCGGTGGTGCCTCGTCCACCGGCATCTACACCTGCGTGGATGGCAAGGGCCGCCGGCTCACCTCCGACCGGCCCATCCCCGACTGCAGCAGCCGCGAGCAGCGGGTGCTCAACCGCGACGGCTCGGTGCAGCGGATCATCCCGCCCACCCTCACCGCCGAAGAGCGTGCCGAGCGCGATGCCGCCGAGCGCCGGGCCGAGTTGGCGCGCGCGGCCCAGGCCGACGCGGTGCGGCGCGACCGCAACCTGATGGCGCGCTTTCCCAACGAGGCGGCGCACGCCAAGGCGCGCGAGGCGGCGCTGGACACCGTGCGCCTGGCGATGAAAGCCACCGAACTGCGCCTGCGTGAACTGGCTGCCGAACGCAAGCCGCTGCTGGACGAGACCGAGTTCTACCGCGGCCGGCAGTTGCCGACGCGGTTGAAGCAGCAACTCGACGCCAACGACGCCGGCGTGGCCGCGCAGAAGCAGGCCACCACCACCCAGGAAGGTGAGCTGGTGCGCATCAACCGGCTCTACGACGTCGAGCTCGACCGCCTGCGCCGCCTGTGGGCCGGCGCGGCACCGGGCTCGCTGCCGCCGGTGGCGGCGCTCAGCCGAGCCGCTTCTTCAGCAGCTCGTTGACCTGGGCCGGGTTGGCCTTGCCGCGGCTGGCCTTCATCACCTGGCCGACCAGCGCGTTGAAGGCCTTGTCCTTGCCGGCGCGGTATTCGTCCACCGACTTCGGGTTGGCGGCCACCACCTCGTCGACGATGGCCTCCAGCGCGCCGCTGTCGTCCATCTGCTTGAGGCCCTTGGCCTCGATCACCGCATCCACCTCGGCGGCCTGGCCGTCCCACAGCGCGTCGAACACCTGACGCGCGGCGTTGTGGCTGATGGTGCCGTCGCCGATACGCCCGATCAGCGCGGCCAGCGTGCGCGCAGACACCGGGCTGTGTTCGATGGTCTTGCCCTCGGCGTTGAGCCGCTTGCTCACCTCGCCCATCAGCCAGTTGGCCACCAGCTTGGGTTGGCCGCAGGCATCGCGCGCGGCCTCGTAGAAGCGGGCCAGCGGCAGGCTCTGGGTCATCATCGCCGCGTCGTAGAGCGGCAGGCCATCGGCCGCCTGGAAGCGCTGGGCCATGGCCGCCGGCAGCTCGGGCAGGCTGGCGCGCACGGCTTCGATCCACTCGGGCGCGATCACCAGCGGCGGCAGGTCGGGGTCGGGAAAATAACGGTAATCGTGCGCGTCTTCCTTGGTGCGCATGGATCGCGTCTCGCCGGTGTCGGGGTTGAACAGCACCGTGGCCTGCTGGATCGCCAGCCCGTCCTCGATCTGGTCGATCTGCCAGTTGATCTCGAAGTCGATCGCCTGCGCCATGTTGCGGAACGAGTTCAGGTTCTTGATCTCGCGCCGCGTGCCGAAGGGCGCGCCCGGGCAGCGCACCGACACGTTGGCGTCGCAGCGGAAGCTGCCTTCCTGCATGTTGCCGTCGCAGATGCCCAGCCACATCACCAGTGCGTGCAGCGCCTTGGCGTATTCCACCGCCTCGGCGGCCGAGCGCATGTCGGGCTCGGTGACGATCTCCAGCAGTGGCGTGCCGGCGCGGTTCAGGTCGATGCCGCTGCAGGGTTGTCCATGCTCGTCGTGGTAGCTCTCGTGCAGGCTCTTGCCGGCGTCTTCTTCCAGGTGCGCGCGGGTCAGGTTGACGGTCTTGCGCTCATCGCCCAGCAGGAAGCTGACGCTGCCACCCTGCACCACCGGGGTCTCGTACTGGCTGATCTGGTAGCCCTTGGGCAGATCGGGATAGAAGTAGTTCTTGCGCGCGAAGATCGACAGCGGCGCGACTTTGGCGCCAACCGCCAGACCCAGGCGGATGGCGCGGTCGACCGCGGCGCGGTTCATCACCGGCAGCGTGCCGGGCAGCGCCAGATCCACCGCGCAGGCCTGGGTGTTGGGCGCCGCGCCGAAGGCGGTGGACGCGCCCGAAAAGATCTTGCTGGCGGTCGACAGCTGGGCATGGGTCTCGAGGCCGATGACGACCTCGTAACCGCGGATCAAGGGGCCGGTGCTCATGTCAGATCCCCGCCGGGGCGCGTTGGTGCCAGTCGGTGGCCTGCTGCAACGCGTGCGCGGCGTGCAGCAACTGGCCTTCGGCGAAGTAGTTGCCGATCAGCTGCAGCCCCACCGGCATGCCCGCACTTTCGCCAGACCCGCCCAGGCCGGCCGGCACGCTCATGCCGGGCAGGCCGGCCAGGCTGGCGGGCAGGGTGAAGATGTCGGCCAGGTAGGCCTGCAGCGGGTCGTCGCCCTGTTCACCGAGCTTCCAGGCCACGCTGGGCGCCACCGGGCCGGCGATCAGGTCGCACTGCGTGAAGCAGGTTTGAAAGTCGTCCGCGATCATGCGGCGCAGCTTCTGCGCCTGCAGGTAGTAGGCGTCGTAATAGCCATGGCTGAGCACATAGGTGCCGATCATGATGCGGCGCTTGACCTCGGCACCGAACCCTTCGGCGCGGCTCTTCTTGTACAGATCCATCAGATCCGTGTACTGCGCCGCGCGGTGGCCGAACTTGACGCCATCGAAGCGCGACAGGTTCGAGCTGGCCTCGGCCGGCGCGATGATGTAGTAGACGGGGATCGACAGCTCGGTGCGCGGCAGGCTCACGTCGACCAGCGTGGCGCCGAGCTTTTCCAGTTCGGCCAGCGCGTGGCGCACGGCGGCATGCACATCGGCCGACAGCCCGGCCGGGAAGAACTCCTTGGGCAGGCCGATGCGCAGGCCGGCCAGCGGACGCGCCGCCGTGGCGCTTTCACGCGGCTGCAGCATCTGCGCGTGGAAGTCTTGCGGCGCTCGCTGGGCGCTGGTGCTGTCGCGCTCATCGAAGCCGCTCATCGCCGACAGCAGCAGCGCGCAATCTTCGGCGCTGCGCGCCATCGGGCCGGCCTGGTCGAGGCTGGAGGCGAAGGCGATCATGCCGTAGCGGCTGCAGACGCCGTAGGTGGGCTTGATGCCGGTGACGCCGGTGAAGCTGGCCGGCTGGCGGATCGAGCCGCCGGTGTCGGTGCCGGTGGCCGCGGGCAGCAGGCGTGCGGCCACCGCGGCAGCCGAGCCGCCCGACGAGCCACCGGGCACGCGCGACCGATCCCAGGGGTTGTGCACCGGCCCGAAGGCCGAGTTCTCGTTGGCCGAGCCCATCGCGAACTCGTCGCAGTTGAGCTTGCCCAGGCTGATCGCGCCCGCCTGCGCCAGCCGCGCCACCACGGTGGCATCGAAGGGGCTGCGATAGCCGGCCAGCATCTTCGAGCCAGCGGTGGTGGGCAGACCCGCGGTGACGAAGATGTCCTTGTGGGCGATCGGCACGCCCAGCAGCGGGGCGCTGGCCAGATCCTGGCCCGCGGCACGCCGGGCATCGGCCGCACGCGCGGCGGCGGTGGCTCCGTCGGCATCGACCTGCAGGAAGGCGCCCAGCGCCTGCTGCTGTGTGATGCGGCCCAGCAGGTGGGCGGTGACTTCTTCGCTGGAGACCGTCTTGGCCGCCAACGCGCGCGACAGATCGGCCACGCCCAGGTCGTGCAGGGCGGGCGCGCTCATTCGATCACCTTGGGCACGAGGAACAGGCCGTCTTCGACGGCCGGGGCGCTGCGCTGGTTGGCCTCGCGCTGGTTGGCTTCGGTCACCACGTCGTCGCGCAGGCGCAAGTGCACCGCCTGGATCGCCGACAGCGGGGTGTAGAGCGGCTCGATGCCGGCGGTGTCGACCGCACTCATCTGCTCGACGATGCGGAAGAATCCGTTGAGCTGCGCCAGCATGTGCGGCGCCTCGTCGGGAGAAAGTTCGAGTCGGGCCAGATGCGCGATGCGGCTGGCGTCCTGCGGGGTCAAGGCCATGGGGAGAAGGTGTCCTGCAACGGGTTTCGCAACGAAGAAACACCGGGGTGATGGGGTATTATCTATGGTTATCCATGAGCCCTTGCGCAAGCTGCCGCGCGCTGATCGATCGCCTCGCGCTCACCCCGCGTTCAGCCCGATCAGAGACCGGCAACAGCCTCAGGGGTGTGGTCTTAAATCCTCACGCCCAACCCTGCAGACCGGCCCGCCGGTGCCTGCGTTGCCCGCCCCAGAACACCGACCCCGGCCAAGCCTGCCGGCCGCCTTCCACTGTGCAGCGGCCCCCAGCGGGCCGGTTGTCCTGACCGCCTGACCTCCCCATGTACGGATCACTGCGCCGCTACTTCTCCACCGACCTGGCCATCGACCTGGGCACCGCCAACACGCTGATCTATGTGCGTGGCAAGGGCATCGTGCTCGACGAGCCTTCGGTCGTCTCCATCCGCCACGAAGGCGGCCCGCAAGGCAAGAAGACCATCCAGGCCGTCGGCAAGGAAGCCAAGGCCATGCTGGGCAAGGTGCCCGGCAACATCGAGGCGATCCGTCCGATGAAGGACGGCGTGATCGCCGACTTCACCGTCACCGAGCAGATGCTCAAGCAGTTCATCAAGATGGTGCACCCCAGCTCGCTGCTGCGGCCCAGCCCGCGCATCATCATCTGCGTGCCCTGCGGCTCGACCCAGGTCGAGCGCCGCGCCATCCGTGAATCGGCGCTGGGCGCCGGCGCCTCGCAGGTCTACCTGATCGAAGAACCGATGGCCGCGGCCATCGGCGCCGGCCTGCCGGTCAGCGAGGCCTCGGGCTCGATGGTGGTCGACATCGGCGGCGGCACCACCGAGGTCGGCGTCATCAGCCTGGGCGGCATGGTCTACAAGGGCTCGGTGCGGGTGGGCGGCGACAAGTTCGACGAAGCCATCATCAACTACATCCGCCGCAATTACGGCATGTTGATCGGCGAGCCCACCGCCGAGATGATCAAGAAGAACATCGGCAGCGCCTTCCCCGGCAGCGAGGTCAAGGAGATCGAGGTCAAGGGCCGCAACCTGAGTGAAGGCGTGCCGCGCAGCTTCACCATCAGCAGCAACGAGATCCTCGAAGCGCTGACCGACCCGCTCAACCAGATCGTCTCGGCGGTCAAGACCGCGCTCGAGCAGACCCCGCCCGAGCTGGGCGCCGACATCGCCGAGCGCGGCATGATGCTGACCGGCGGCGGCGCGCTGCTGCGCGACCTGGACCGCCTGCTGGCCGAAGAGACCGGCCTGCCGGTGCTGGTGGCCGAAGACCCACTGACCTGCGTGGTGCGCGGCTGCGGCATGGCGCTCGAGCGCATGGAAGGCCTGCGCTCGATCTTCACTTCCGAGTAAGCGGCCATGCGGCCATGCGGCCACCGAAGCCGGCGCGTGTCCCACGCTGCCGGCTTTCAGCATTCTGAAGCCCCGGGTTCGCGCTGAATTGCCATGACGCTGGGCACGATCGACCGCACGCCGCCGCCCTTCTTCAGGCAGGGCCCGTCTGCGCTGACCAAGCTGGCGCTGTTCTCGGCGCTGGCGGTGTTTCTGATGGCCGCCGACAGCCGCTGGAGCTTGACCTTGCCGATGCGTTCGGCGCTGGCCACCGCGCTGCTGCCGGTGCAGCAGGGGCTGCAGGTGCCGGTGGCGCTGATCAGCAACGGCATGAGCTACCTGCAGGGCATCAAGGAGGCGCAGGGCGCCGAGGCCGCCGCCCGCGCGCAGCTGGCGCGCCAGAGCGAGCGCGCCGCCCGCACCGAGCAGCTGGCCGCCGAGAATGCGCGGCTGCGCGCGCTGCTCGAGCTGCCGCCGGCGCTGCAGGTCAAGACCGTGGCCGCCGAACTGCTGTACGAGGCCGGTGATCCGTACTCGCGCAAGATCTTCATCAACCGCGGCGCCACCCAAGGTGTGGTGGCCGGCGCGCCGGTGATCAACGAGGCCGGCGTGCTGGGCCAGGTGACCGAGGTCTACCCGCTGTCGGCGGTGGTCACGCTGCTGATCGACCGCGATGCGGCCATTCCGGTGCTCAACACCCGCAGCCAGCAGCGTGGCGCGGCCTTCGGCGGCGCCGAGGGCGGCAGCGCGATGGAGCTGCGCTTCATGGCCGGCAATGCCGACGTGCAGGCGGGCGACCTGTTGACCACCAGCGGCGTCGACGGCGTCTACCCGCCCGGCCTGCCGGTGGCCAAGGTGGCGCGCGTCGACCGCCGCTCCGACGCCGGCTTTGCCCGCATCGTGCTGCTGCCGGTGGCCAACCTGGACAACCTGCGCCATTTGCTGGTGCTGGAGCCGCTGGCCGCCCAGATGCCGCCGCGACCCGAGGCGCCGGTGCTGGACAAGGCCGCCGCCCAAGCCGCCGAGAAGGCCGCAGGACGCGCCAGCGCGGTGGGCCGGCCCGGCGTGGCCGCCAGTGGGCAGGAGCTGTCGAGATGATCATGCCGCGTGGCTCGGACCAGCTGCTGCTGCCGGTCAACCCGCTCTTCATCGGCTTCACGCTGCTGGGGGCGATGGTGCTGGAGATGCTGCCCAACGGCCGCCACCCGGCCGCGCCCGACCTGCTGGCGCTGGTGCTGGTGTTCTGGAACGTGCACCAGCCGCGCCGCGTGGGCGTGGGCTTCGCGTTCGCTTTCGGCCTGGTGATGGACGTGCACCAAGGCGCCGTGTTGGGCCAGCATGCACTGGCCTACACGCTGCTGAGCTACCTGGCCATTTCCGTGCACCGCCGGGTGCTGTGGTTCAGCCTGCCGTCCCAGGCGCTGCACGTGCTGCCGGTGTTCTTTGCCGCGCACGCCGTGTCGATGCTGGCGCGGTTGATCGCCGGCGGCATGTTCCCGGGTTGGGCGATCCTGCTGGCGCCGCTGTTCGAGGCGCTGCTGTGGCCGGTGGTGGTGCTGCTGCTGCTGGCGCCGCAGCGCCGTGCGCCCGACCCAGACGAAAATAGACCTCTGTGATGACTGCAGATGCGCAGATCGAAGCCCAGCGGGGCCAGCACCGGGCCGCTCCCAAGCGGCCCCGCACCCCCTTGGGGGGTCGTTCGGCGTGCGCGCCGAGCGGGGGGCGCCAGTGACCGAGCTCCGAGACCTCGAGCGCGAACTCGACCGGTTCAACACCCGGTTGCTGGCCGCTGCGTTTTTCGTGCTGCTGTGCTTCGGCCTGCTGGGCTGGCGGCTGGTGGTGCTGCAGGTGGTGCGGCACGACGAGCTGGCCGAGCGGGCCGAATCCAACCGCACCGCGGTGGTGCCGGTGGTGCCCAACCGCGGCCTGATCCTCGACCGCAACGGCGTGGTGCTGGCCACCAACTACTCGGCCTACACGCTGGAGATCACGCCGTCGCGGGTGAGCGGCGAGCTCGACGCGGTGATCGACAGCCTGGCCCAGGTGCTGCGCATCGAGCAGCGCGACCGCCGCCGCTTCAAGCGCCTGCAGGATGAGAGCAAGCGCTTCGAGTCGCTGCCCATCCGCACCAAGCTCAGCGACGAGGAGGTGGCGCGCTTCATGGCGCAGCGCTACCGCTTTCCCGGCGTGGACGTGCGTGCGCGCCTGTTCCGCAGCTACCCGGCCGGCGAGGTGGGCAGCCACCTGATCGGCTACATCGGCCGCATCAACAGCGCCGAGCAGAAGGCGATGGAGGATTGGGACGACGAAGTGCTGGCCAACTACCGCGGCACCGAGGTCATCGGCAAGCTGGGGCTGGAGCAGCGCTACGAGCAGCAGCTGCACGGCACCACCGGCTTCGAGCAGGTGGAGACCTCGGCCGGCGGACGCGCGGTGCGCCGGCTCAACAGCCACCCGGCCACGCCCGGCAATACGCTGGTGCTGTCCATCGACATCAAGCTGCAGGCGCTGGTCGAGCAGCTCTTCGGCAACCGGCGCGGCGCGCTGGTGGCGATTGATCCACGCAACGGCGAGGTGCTGGCCTTCGTCAGCAAGCCCGCCTTCGACCCCAACCTGTTCGTCGACGGCATCGACGTCGAGAGCTGGCGCGGCCTCAACGAGAGCCTGGACAAGCCGCTGCTCAACCGCGCGCTGCGCGGCACCTACCCGCCGGGCAGCACCTTCAAGCCGTTCATGGCCATCGCCGCGCTCAACACCGGCAAGCGCGGGCCCGGCACCATCGTGCACGATGGCGGCAGCTACAACTTCGGCGGCCATGTCTTTCGCAGCCACGGCGACCACGGCCTCGGGCCGGTGGACATGCGCCGCTCGATCGTCGCGTCGAGCAACGTCTACTACTACTCGCTGGCCAACGAGCTGGGCGTGGACCTGATGCACGAGCAGCTGCTGCCCTTCGGCTTCGGCCGCAAGACCGGCATCGACCTCGACGGCGAGGTGACCGGCCTGCTGCCGTCCACCGCCTGGAAGAAGCGCGCCTACAAGAAACCCGAGCAGCAGAAGTGGTACGCCGGCGAGACCATCTCGCTGGGCATCGGCCAGGGTTACAACAACTTCACCATGCTGCAGCTGGCCAGCGCCACCGCCACGCTGGTGTCGGGCGGCCAGCGCTTCGAGCCGCGGCTGGTGCGCGAGATCCGCAACGTGGTCAGCCAGGTGGCGATGCCGGTGTCCGGCGAGGCCCTGGCGCCGCTGCCGCTCAAGCCCGAGCACGTGGCGCTGATCGCCAGCGCGATGCACGGCGTCACGCAGGAGGGCACCTCGACCCGCATCTTTGCCGGCGCACCCTACAAGACCGGCGGCAAGACCGGCACCGCGCAGGCCGTGGGCGTGCGCGCCAACGAGAAGTACAACGCCGCGCGGCTGTCGGAGTTCCAGCGCGATCACTCGCTCTACACCGCCTTTGCGCCGCTTGAATCACCCCGCATCGCGCTGGCGGTGGTGGTCGAGAACGCCGGCTTCGGCGCCACCGCCGCCGCGCCCATCGCCCGCCGGGTGTTCGACTACCTGCTGGCCGGCCAGTGGCCCAGCGACGAGGACATGGCCGCCACCCGCGAAGGCCGCAGCGTGGCGCCGACGGGCACGCCGCGCCGCGCCGACGAGGTGACTTTGACCGAACTCGGCCTGGGCGGCGCGCCGTGAACGCCGTCTACGACCGCCCGTCGTTGTGGCTGCGGCTGCGGCCGGTGCTGGCCGGCTTCGACGCGCCGCTGCTGCTGGTGGTGTGCGCGCTGGCCGCGCTGGGCATGGTGACGATGTACTCGGTGGGCTACGACCACGGCACGCGCTTCGTCGACCATGGCCGCAACATGCTGCTGGCCGCGGGGCTGATGTTCCTGGTGGCGCAGGTGCCGCCGCAGCGGCTGATGGCGCTGGCCGTGCCGCTCTACACCGTGGGCGTGTTGCTGCTGGTGTCCACCGCGCTGTTCGGCATCACCAAGAAGGGCGCCACCCGCTGGCTCAATGTGGGCGTGGTGATCCAGCCCAGCGAGCTGCTCAAGCTGGCCACGCCGCTGATGCTGGCGTGGTGGTTCCAGAAGCGCGAAGGCCAGCTGCGGGCGCTGGATTTCGGCTTCGCCGCGTTGCTGCTGCTGCTGCCGGTGGGGCTGGTGGCCAAGCAGCCCGACCTGGGTACGGCGCTGCTGGTGCTGGCCGGCGGGCTGTACGTGATCTTCTTCGCCGGCCTGTCGTGGCGCCTGATCGTGCCGCTGCTGCTGGCCGCCGGCCTGGGGTTGGTCGCCATCGTCATCAGCGGCGATGCGCTTTGCCAGCCCGACGTCGACTGGCAGGTGTTGCGCGACTACCAGAAGCAGCGGGTGTGCACCCTGCTCGACCCTACCCGCGACCCGCTGGGCAAGGGCTTCCACATCATCCAGGGCATGATCGCCATCGGCTCGGGCGGCGTCACCGGCAAGGGCTTCATGAGCGGCACGCAGACGCACCTGGAGTTCATCCCCGAACGCACCACCGACTTCATCTTCGCCGCCTTCTCCGAGGAGTTCGGCCTGCTCGGCGTGATCGGCCTGGTGCTGGGTTTTTGCGTGCTGATCCTGCGCGGGCTGTGGATCGCGGCGCAGGCCCCCACGGTGTTCTCGCGGCTGCTGGCCGGCGCGCTGAGCCTGAGCTTCTTCACCTACGCCTTCGTCAACATGGGCATGGTCAGCGGCATCCTGCCGGTGGTGGGCGTGCCGCTGCCCTTCGTCAGCTACGGCGGCACGGCGATGGTCACGCTGGGCGTGGCGCTGGGCATGCTGATGTCGATTGCCCGCAGCCGCGGCCTGATGCAGAGATGACCCTGCTGCACACCCCTGTCGCGGTCATCGGCATCGGCAACATGGGGCTGGCGATGGCGCTGCGCCTGCGCGATGCCGGCCAGGCGGTGCGGGTGCACGACATCGACCTCACACGCCACGCGCTGGCCGCGGCGGCCGGTGCCGAGCTCGCCGATTCACCGGCCGCCGCGGCCGCTGGCTGCGCGCTGCTGATCGTCGCGGTGGTCGATGCGGCGCAGACCGAGGTCGTGTTGTTCGGCCCGGCCGGCGCCGCCGCCGAGCTGCCGGCCGGCGCCACGGTGATGCTGTGCCCCACCATCGCGCCGGCGGATGTCGAGCGGCTGGCGCAACGCCTGGCCACCGCCAGCCTGGGCTGCCTGGACGCGCCGATGTCGGGCGGCCCGGCACGGGCGCGCGACGGCAGCATGAGCCTGATGGTGGCAGCCCCGTCGGCCCTCTTCGCCACCCATGCGCCGTTGCTGCGCCATCTGGCGGCCCGGTTGTTCCATGTCGGCCAGCGCCCGGGCGACGGCGCGCGCACCAAGCTGGTCAACAACCTGCTGGCCGCCACCAATCTGGCCGCCGCGGCCGAGGCCATCGCGCTGGCCCAGCACCTGGGGCTGGACGGCGCGTTGACGCTGGCGGTGATCACGCAATCCAGCGGCCACAGCTGGATCGGCGCCGACCGCATGGCCCGCGCGCTGGCCGGCGACTTCGCGCCACGCGCCCACACCACGTTGCTGGCCAAGGATTCATCATTGGCGCTGGCGATGGCCGCGCAGGCCAGCGTCAGGCCGGTGCTGGGCGCGCAGGCGGCGGCGATGTTCCAGGCCGCGCTGGCGGCGGGTTATGGCGGCGACGACGACGCGCGGCTGCTGAGCCTGGTCAGCCGCCAGTGGCAGGCGGCCCATCGTGCGCCGGTGCCGCCGGATCCACCGGCGCCCGGCTCAGCGCAAAGCGCACCGTGAACAAGGTGCCCGGGCCCATGCCCTGGGCCGCGGCGCTGGCACGCGGGCGCGCATCGGCGATGGCCAGCTCGGCGCCATGCTGCTGCACGATCTCGTTGACGATGGCCAGCCCCAGGCCGCTGCCATCGGCGTTGGTGCCCAGCGCACGGTAGAAAGGCTGCAGCACCAGCGAGCGCTCGGCCTCGGGGATGCCCGGGCCGGTGTCTTCCACCTGCAGCACCACGACCTGGCCGAAAGGGTCGTCCATCACGCGCGCGGTCACCGTGCCACCGGCCGGCGTGTACTGCAGCGCGTTGTCCACCAGGTTGCGCACCAGCTCGCGCACCAGCAGCGGCTGGCCCATCAGCCGGCCCTTCAGCCGCCCCTTCAGCGCCCGCGCATCCTCGGGGCCTTCGTAGCCCAGGTCGATGCGCTTGTCCATGGCCTTGGGCACGAAGTCGCGCACCGTCTCGCGCGCCAGCGCCGCCAGGTCCACCGGTTCGGGCGGCCGCGCCAACGTCTTGGCCTCGGCGCGGGCCATTGCCAGCAGCTGGTTGACCATGTGCGCCGCGCGCTCGCTGGAGTGGGCGATGTACTGCAGGCTCTGCTTCAGCGCCTTGGGGTCCTGCTGGCCGGCATCGATCTCGCGCTGCGCCAGCTCGGCCTGCATGCGCAGGCCCGCCAGCGGCGTCTTCAGCTGGTGCGCCGCATCGGCCAGGAAGTGCTTCTGCGCACTCATCGACTGGTCCAGCCGGCCGAGCAAATCGTTGATGGCGCCCACCAGCGGCGCCACCTCCTCGGGCACGTCGCGCTCGGCCAGCGGGCTCAGGTCGTGGCTTTCGCGCAGGCGGATGCGCTGCTGCAACTCGTTGAGCGGCTTGATGCCACGCGCCAGCGCAAACCACACCAGCAGCACCGCCAGCGGCAGCACCACGAACTGCGGCACGATCACGCCCTTGATGATCTCGGTCGCCAGGCGCGCACGCTTGTCCAGCGTCTCGGCCACCTGCACCAGCGGCGGGCTTTCGCCCGGCACGCCGGTGGGCGGCAGCCACAGGTAGGCCACCCGCACCGCATCGGCGTGCACCTCGTCGTCGCGGAACTTCAGCGCCTGCGGCGCCAGCGGCGTTTCCTCGGGCACCGGCAGCGCGCGGTCACCGGCGATGAACTCGCCGCGCGCGCCCAGCAGCTGGAAATAGACCTTGTCGGCATCGTCGGCGCGCAGCACCTCGCTGGCCACCTCGGGCAGGCGCAGACGCACGGCACTGGGTTGCTCGACGCTGCCCGGCACCACCACCACCTGGCGCGCCACGGTGCGCGCCATCTCGGCCAGGTCGCGGTCGAACGGGCGGCTGGCGATGCTCTGCGCCACCAGCCAGGTCAGCGCCACGCTCATCGGCCACAGCAGCAGCAGCGGGGCGAGCATCCAGTCGAGGATCTCGCCGAACAGCGATCGCTGTTCGCGGGCGGGTTGGGCATCCATGGCAGGCTGCAAGGATACGGTGCCTGTGGCAAAGCCGCTCTTCAGTTCAGCCCAGCACACGCCGTGGAGCCGGCTGCGCCGGGCCACTGGCGTGGCCCCCCTTGAGGGGGAGCGCCGACGGCGCTACGGGGGTGGGTTCAA
Source organism: Burkholderiales bacterium RIFCSPHIGHO2_12_FULL_69_20 (assembly GCA_001770815.1). Classification (GTDB taxonomy): domain Bacteria; phylum Pseudomonadota; class Gammaproteobacteria; order Burkholderiales; family Burkholderiaceae_C; genus Pseudaquabacterium. The sequence goes on along the minus strand of MESD01000167.1, from coordinate 2,836 downwards.
CCGGGGATCTTCTCCAGGCAGTAGCCCAGCCCACGCACCGTGGCGATGCGGATCGGCCCCTGCTCGATCTTCTTGCGCAGGCGGTGGATGTACACCTCGATGGCGTTGTTGCTCACCTCTTCGCCCCACTCGCACAGCCGCTCGACCAGCTGATCCTTGCTCACCAGCCGGCCGGCGCGCTGCAGCAGCACCTCCAGCAGGCTCAGCTCACGCGCCGACAGCTCGATCATCTGGTCGCTGATGTAGGCCACCCGGCCGGTGGCGTCGAAGGTCAGCGGCCCGTGCTTGATCACGCTGCTGGCGGTGCCGAGGCCACGGCGGGTGAGCGCGCGCACACGCGCTTCCAGCTCCTGCAGCGAGAACGGCTTGGCCATGTAGTCGTCGGCGCCCAGGTCGAGCCCCTTGACGCGCTGCTCCACGCTGTCGGCCGCGGTGAGGATCAGCACCGGCACCGACGAGCCGCGACCGCGCAGCTTGCGCAGCACGTCGAAGCCGTGCATCTTGGGCAGGCCCAGGTCGAGGATCAGGCAGTCGAACTCATGCGAGGCCAGCGCCGCATCGGCCTCGCTGCCGCTGCCCACCTGATCGACCGCATAACCCGAGGCGCGCAAGGCGCGCAACAATCCGTCGGCCAGCACCTGGTCGTCTTCCGCAATCAGAATCCGCATCGTTTGTCTCCGCCTGGCCGACGCCTGTTCGAAGCGCCTGTAAGAATTCATTCTAGGCAGTTCAATCCCCGCGACGACCCGACCACCCTGCGGCCATGGGGCGTGATTGCCCTGAGTACCGCGGCAAAAAGTACTGTACAAACATCCAGCTCATCAACATAATCGGCGCTCGCAACAGGAGAGCCGCATGGACGCACCCGTGAAAGCCTTGAACACCGAAAAAGCCAAAGCCCTGGCCGCCGCCCTGTCCCAGATCGAGAAGCAGTTCGGCAAGGGCTCCATCATGCGTTTGGGCATCGGCGAGGTGGTCGAAGCCATCGAAGTGGTGTCCACCGGCTCGCTGGGCCTGGACATCGCGCTGGGCGTCGGTGGCCTGCCGCGCGGCCGGGTGGTCGAGATCTACGGCCCGGAGTCGTCGGGCAAGACCACGCTGACGCTGCAAGTGATCGCGCAGATGCAAAAGCTGGGCGGCACGGCGGCCTTCATCGACGCCGAGCACGCGCTCGACACCGGCTACGCGCAGAAGCTGGGCGTCAACCTGCAAGAGCTGCTGATCAGCCAGCCCGACACCGGCGAGCAGGCGCTCGAGATCGTCGACGCGCTGGTGCGCTCGGGCTCGGTCGATCTGGTGGTCATCGATTCGGTGGCCGCGCTCACGCCCAAGGCCGAGCTCGAGGGCGAAATGGGCGATTCGCTGCCCGGCCTGCAGGCGCGGCTGATGAGCCAGGCGCTGCGCAAGCTCACCGGCACCGTCAAGAAGACCAACACCATGGTGGTCTTCATCAACCAGATCCGCATGAAGATCGGCGTGATGTTCGGCAACCCCGAAACCACCACCGGCGGCAATGCACTGAAGTTCTACAGCTCGGTGCGGCTCGACATCCGCCGCACCGGCAGCATCAAGCGCGGCGAAGAGGTGATCGGCAGCGAGACCAAGGTCAAGGTCGTCAAGAACAAGGTCGCCCCGCCGTTCAAGGTGGCCGAGTTCGACATCCTTTATGGCGAGGGCATCAGCCGCGAGGGCGAGATCATCGACCTGGGCGTCGAAGCCAAGATCGTCGACAAGTCGGGCGCGTGGTACGCCTACAAGGGCGAGAAGATCGGCCAGGGCAAGGACAACGCGCGCGAGTTCCTGCGCGAAAACCCCGACATCTCGCTGGAAATCGAAAACCGCGTGCGCGAAGCGCTGGGCGTGCCGCTGCAGGCCGCTGGCGTGGCCAAGGCGGCCGAAGAATAAGGTCGCCGCTGCCGGGTCGGCTGGCAGGGCCCTTGGCCGCATGACGCCCCGACCTGCTTCGCTGAAGATGCGCGCGCTGCAATGGCTGGCGCAGCGTGAACACAGCCGCAACGAGTTGCGCGACAAGTTGCTGCGACTGCTGCAAGACCGTGCTCGGCGTGAGACCGCCAACGCAACGGCAGACGCAGACGCCGATGGCGATGGCGACGCAGCCGATCCGGCAGCAGGCCCTTCCAACGCGCCTGCGGTCGAGCCGCCCTGCCGGGCAGATGCCGCCGCCGAGGTCGAAAACTTGCTGCAGTGGCTGGAAGCCCATGGCTACCTGTCGCAAGCCCGCTTTGTCGAAAGCCGCGTGCATGCGCGCCAGTCGCGTTACGGCAACCTGCGCATCCGGCAAGAACTGCAGCAGCACGGCGTCACGCTAGACGCCGATGCCCAGCAGGCGCTGAAGCAGACCGAGTTTCACCGCGCCTGCGAAGTGTGGCGGCGCAAGTTCGAGGCGCCAGCCCCCGATGCCGCCGCCCGCCTGCGGCAGATGCGTTTTCTGGCGGGCCGCGGGTTCTCGATGGACGTGATCCGGCGCGTGGTCACCCGCGGCGCCCACCCCGCAGACGACGCGGAATTCAACGACACCTGAGCGGCCCGCGGCGGGCGAGGCGGGTTTTCCCGCAGCGCAGCATGCTAAATTGCAGGGGTTTGCACGCCGTCAACGGCTGACTTGGCTGGCCGATCCCGGCCGGCGTTTCACCGGCTGGCTCGCAGGTCCGATGGCCGTTTCGCCCCACAGCCCGCCGGCCCGGCCCACCGATCTGCCCCTCCCCCACTTTGCAGCGAGCCCCTTCATGAAGATCCACGAATACCAGGCCAAAGAGATCCTGCGCCAGTTCGGCGTGCCGGTGCCACGCGGCATCCCGGCGTTCACCGTGCAGGA
>MESD01000166.1 GCA_001770815.1 Burkholderiales bacterium RIFCSPHIGHO2_12_FULL_69_20 | reverse complement strand
CAGAAACGCCAAGGGCCGGTCGGCGACCGGCCCTTGGCAGCAGGCGAAGCGGCCTGGGTTTGGCTTAGCGCAAACCGGCCATGTAGTCGCTGACGGCCTTGATTTCGGTGTCGCTCATGCGTGCAGCGATGGCGGACATCTGCGCCGAGTTGGCACGGGCGCCCGAGCGGAAGGCCACCAGCTGGGCCTCGGTGTAGTCGCCATGCTGGCCACCCAGGCGCGGGTATTGCGCGGGGATGCCGGCGCCGGTGGGGCTGTGGCAGCCGGCACAGGCGGGCACCTGCTTGGCCATGATGCCGCCGCGGTAGATCTTCTCGCCCAACATCACCAGATCCTTGTTCTTGGCCGCGCCTTCAACGGCCTTCTTGCCGTTGTAGAAGGCGGCGATGTCCTTCATGTCGCCGTCGGTCAGCGCGGCGGCCATGCCGCTCATGATCGGGTTGGCGCGCTTGCCGGCCTTGAACTCGGTCAGCTGCTTGACCAGGTATTCGGCATGCTGGCCCTGCAGGATCGGGTTGGCCGCCAGGCCGCGGCTGCCGTCGGCGGTGTGGCAGGCCACGCAGACCTGGGCCTTTTCCTGGCCCTTGGCCGGATCGGGCTTGGCCGGGGCCTTGGTTTCGGCGGCGACGGCCGACAGGCTGATCAGGGCAGACAGCGACAGGGCGAGCAGCGACTTCATGTCGTGGAACCTTGGAATGGACGGTGGCCTGGCGCAGTGCCGGCGACCGGTTGGAGGGGGTGAACGATGTGCCTGGCGGAGCCCCCGGTCAGGGACCCCATTCGGATAAACCCACAGATTTTACAATGCTCCATGACCACCAGCGCCAACGCCCGGAGCACCGACTCCGATATCCCCAGTGATCCCGCCGTGCGCGAGGCCCTGGCCTGGACGCAAAGCGCCCGATTCCTGACCACGGCCAGCCTGCTCACGCAGCTGCCGCCACCCACCCTGCCCGAGGTGGCGTTCGTGGGCCGCAGCAATGCCGGCAAGTCGACCGCCATCAACACGCTGGCCCAGCACCGGCGGCTGGCGTTCGCCTCCAAGACGCCCGGGCGCACCCAGCACATCAACCTGTTCGAGCTGGGCCCGGCCGATGCGGCCGATGCCCGCTGGGCCGACCTGCCGGGCTACGGTTATGCGGCGGTGGCGCGCGGCGCCAAGCTGCGCTGGCAGCAGGTGATGGCCGACTACCTGGCCCACCGCCATGCGCTGGCCGGCATCGTGATGATGGTCGACAGCCGGCATGGCTTCACCCCGCTGGACAAGCAGCTGCTGGACTTTGTCTCGCAGCGTGTGGGCATCGGCGAGGTCAGGCTGCTGGTGCTGCTGACCAAGGCCGACAAGCTGAGCCGCAACGAGGCCGCGCGCTCGCTGGCCAGCGCGCAGAAGGTGCTGGGCGAGCTCGCCACCGACAGCGCCGACATCAGCGTGGCGCTGTTCTCGGCGCTGTCGCGCCAAGGGCTGGGCGACGCGGCGCTGGTGCTGCGCACCTGGCTGCCCAAAGTGACGGTGCCCGCGGAGGCCACCAGCCCACCGGCCGCAGCCGCCACGCCTGCCACGCCCGCCAACCCCGCCGGAGAGTCTGCATGACGATCACCCTGTTCGACCAGCCGCTGCCGCATGGCGTGACGCTGGCCTGCCGCGCGGCCGGCCCGGTCGACGCGCCGCAGCGCGCGTTGTTCCTGCACGGCTTTCCCGAGGCGGCCTTCGTCTGGGACGAGGTGATGGACGCCCTGGCGCCGGGGGTGCGCTGCGTGGCGCCCAACCTGCGTGGTTACGGCGGCAGCAGTGCGCCCGCTGATCCAACGGCCTACCACGCCAAGCACCTGGCGGCCGACCTGTCGGCGATGGTCGACGCCACTGCCGGGCCCGGGCAGGCCATCGACCTGCTGGTGGCGCACGACTGGGGCGGCGGCCTGGCCTGGACCTTTGCCGCGCTGATGCCGCAGCGGGTCAAGCGGCTGGTGATCATCAACGCGCCGCACCCGGGCACCTTTCATCGTGAGCTGCGCGACAACCCGGCGCAGCAGGCGGCCAGCGCCTACATGCTCGAGCTGGTGCAGCCCGACGCGGCGCAGCGCCTGGCGGCCGACGACTTCGCGCGGTTGTTCGGCCTGCTCAGCCGCTTCGGTGCGGCCGAGTGGCTGACGCCAGCCCTGCGCCAGCAGTACCGCGAGGTCTGGCAGCGTGGGCTCGATCCCGCGCTCAACTACTACCGCGGCACGCCGCTGCGCCCGCCCAGCGGCCCCGGCGACGACGCGCTGCGCCAGCTGGTGCTGCCGCCGGCGGTGTTGAACGTGCGCGTGCCCACCACCGTGCTGTGGGGCGAGGCCGACCATGCCTTGCTGCCCGCCTTGCTGGACGGCCTGGAGGCCTGGGTGCCCGGCGTGCAGATCTACCGGCGCCCGGGCGCCAGCCACTGGATCGTGCACGAGCAGCCGGCCTGGGTGATCGACCGGCTGCGCGAGGTGCTGTCTCGCTGAGCTGACAACCATCGAGCTGACGCCCCTCGCCCGAGGTAAGCCTCGGGCGAGGGGCGTCAGGTCAGGGGCGGCCGATGAACAAGGCCAGCCCGGCCTGCCCGCGAGGCGCCCAGGTCAGCCCGAAGTAGAGCGGGCCGATGCCGGTATCGGCGCCCAGGAACACACTCATGCCGGTGCGCAAATCGCGCAGCGAGACCTGGCTGCGCTGCGCCCAGGTGTTGCCGGCCTCCAGCGTGCCGCCGACGAAGAAGCCGCGGGTCAGCGTGGGCGTCTGGCTCAGGCGCCGGTACCAGCCCAGGCGCAGCAGCAGCGCGTGGTTGCCCAGCAGCTGGCCGCTCTGGTAACCCGACAGGCGGTGGAAGCCGCCCAGGCTGTAGCGCGCCACGGCGGCGTTGCGCTGCTCGGCGGTCTGGGCCAGCGCATGCAGCTCCAGCGTGTGCACGCCGAAGCTCTTGACCACCGTGCCCTCGGTTTCCACACGGTAGAAGCTGCCGCTGAGATCACCCGTGCGCCGGCCCGCCCAGGCCTCCAGCGTGCCGCGGTAGCCCGATTGCGGAAAGACCGCGAAGTCGAGCTGATCGACCACGGCACGGGCGCGCGCCGCGTCCTCGATCCAGCGCACCCGGCTGGTGTCGATGGGGCCCAGTGCCGCCGACACCAGCAGCGGCGTGGCGCGCAGCACCAGCCGCGACCAGCCCAGGCGCAACTCGCCGAACTCGCCCCAGGGCTGGCCGATGTCCAGCCCGACGTTGGCGCTGTTGCGGTTGAAGGCGGCCAGCTCGTCGCCATCGGCGCTGTAGGCCAGCACGCGCCGCCGCTCCAGGCTGGCCTGCGCCGCCACGAACCAGTCGTCGGCGCGCGAGTCGGTCCAGTTCAGCGGGTGGTAGAGCTCGGTGAACAGGCGCGGCACCTCGCCGATCTGCAACCGGTTGCGCCACTCGGTGCCATTGGGGGTGAGCCAGTGGCGGTTGTGGCTGAGCTTGAGGTTGAAGGCGCTGCGGCCGCTGAAGTCGGTGCTGAGGTCGAGCCCGGCATGCAGGTAGTTCGGGCCCCAGGGCTTGTCCTCCAGCTCGAAGACCAGCGCGTCGCCCTCGCCGGGCCTGGGGCCGCGCATCAGCTGGTAATCGGCGCGGGTGTAGTCGCCGCCGGCGGCCAGCCGGCGCGCATCGCGCTCGGCCTTGGCCGGCTCGAAACGCTCACCCGGCTTGGTCTCCAGCATCGCCAGCAGGCGATCGGGGTTGGTGACGGTGCTGCCCTCGATGCGCACCGCCGCCAGCCGCGTCGGGGCCTGCAGCGGGCGGGCGTGGGCAGCGCGCCAGGCGGCATAGCGGGGCGCGTCCACGGCCAGCGCGGCCAGCCGGTCGCTGCGCCCGCGTGCACCCGCCTCGCCGAGCGCAAAGAAGGTGACCGCACGCTCAAAATCCCCGGAGCTCAGCACGCCCAGCGGCGGTGCGATCAGTACATCGGCGGGCTTCAGCGTGGCCAGGCTGCGCTGCACGTTCTGCTCGGTCAGGATGTTGATCATCTGGGCGGTCAGCCCCACCGCCGATGACAGCGTCTCGCGCCCGCCGGGCGGGGTGCCGATGTTGACGGCGATCACCACGTCGGCGCCCAGCGCACGCGCCACGTCGATCGGCAGGTTGTTGACCAGGCCGCCGTCGCCCAGCACGCGACCATTCAGCTCGGTGGGCGAGAACACGCCCGGCACGCTCATGCTCGAGCGCAGGGCCAGCGCCAGATCGCCCTGTTCCAGCACCACCGCGGCGCCGCTTTCCATGTCGGTGGCGATGGCGCGGAACGGGATCGGCAGGCGGTCGAAGCGTTCGATGTCGCGCACCGGCAGCGTGTAGCGCCGCAGCAGCGATTCGAGCCCGCGGCTGGAGACGGCACTGCGCGGCGCCTGCAGCGCACCATCGCGCCAGCCCAGCTCGATCAGTGGCGAGATCTCGAAGTCTTCTTCCTTGCGGCGCTGCGACAGCTGCTGGCGCGCCACACGGCTGGTGAACACCTCGTCCCAGCGCACCGCTTTCAGCTCGCGCTCGAGCTCGGCCGCGCGCATGCCGCTGGCATACAGCCCGCCGACGATGGCGCCCATCGAGGTGCCGGTGATCACGTCGATCGGCACCTGCAGTTCTTCCAGCACCTTGAGCACACCCACATGGGCCAGCCCGCGCGCACCGCCGCCCGAAAGCACCAGGCCGATGCGCGGGCGCGCCGGATTCGTCGCGGGCTCGCCGGCTTCGGCCACCGGGGTGACCGGCGTCGGCGCAGCAGCCAGCGGCTGCGCCCGGGTGACCGTGGCCGACACCAGCAGCCACCCGGCCAGGATCAGCAGCGGGCCCCGGCGCCGCCAGCCCGGCCGGGCGCACCCGACCGGCGGGTGATCAGAGCGCACGCAAGACCTTCTCGGCCGCGCGCCGCACCAGCGAGCGCACTTTGTAGCGGTGGGCCAGGCCTTCGTTGAGCAGCCGCACCAGCGCGCGCTGGTGCAGGGCCCAGCGCCGGTCGGTGGCGGGTTCACGCAGCAGGGTCAGCTCATGGTGATCGTCCTGCCACAGCGACTGCAGCGTGCGCCACTCGCCCTGCAGGTAGGCGCGCAGCGTGGCGCCGGGCGGCAGGCCACTGGCGCCCAGCGCCGCGGCATCGGCGCTGGGCGCTGGCTGCGTCATCAGGTCGGCCGGCACCGTGTCGAGGTTGCCGATGTCCAGCGGCATGGTGCGGGTGGTGGGCGTTGCCTCGGCCAGCAGGATGCGCTGCAGTTTGTGGATGTCGTCCTCGGCCGCCAGCGCGGCCTGTGCCAGCGCCTGGCGCTGCGCCGCCAGCAGGCGCTCGAGTGCCCAGGCAAAGCCGTGGCTGTCGCGGGCTTCGGCCTGCGACAGGTGATCCACCAGATTGCGGCCCAGGCCCAGCAGGCGCAGGCGCTGCGCCGGGGCGCTGAGCTCGATGTCGTGCGCCAGCTGGTCCATGAAACGCCACAGCGCGTGGTCGTAGCGGTCCAGCAGCGAAGGATCGCGCAGTGCCACGCGCAACGCAGTGGGCTGCAGCCGCTGCAGCAAGGCCACCGTGTCGGGCGCGAGCTTGAAGTCGGTGTGGATGGACTCGAACAGGCGTGCCAGCAACTCGATGAGTTGCGGGTCGGGGCCACCGGCCGCCGGCCCGGGTGGGGTGGCGCTGGCGACGGGCGCCGCCCGCAGCGGCGGCGGGGGCGGCGTGGCGGTGCGGGTCAGCGCATCCAGCGGCGCGGGCATGCTGCTGCGCAGGCGCTGCAGATCGTCGGGCGGCTGGTAGCGCGACAGGCTGGCCCCCCAGTGGGTGTTGCCGCTGACCACGATGGTGCGGTAGCTGGCGGGCGTGACGCCCTGATCCTCCAGCCGCTGGCGGGCGGCCGCGTACGACCGGCGCAAGGCCGTGGCCAACGGCTCGGCCGCCGCCTGCATGAAGGCGGCCTTCAGCGCCGCCGACAGCGGCAGCGTCTGCACGCCCGCCCACAGCGCACGCACGAAGCGCTCGGGCCGGAACGGGTTGGTGTCGCGCGAGACATTGAGGTCGTTGGCCAGCGCCGAGGTGTAGGTCTGCAGCTCGCGCAGATCGATCTCTGCCTTGAGCTTGACGGCCTCGGTGCAGCGGGCGATGCCGATGTCCACCGCCACGTCGTCCTCGTCGATCAGCGACAGCATCAGGTCGCCGGCGTCGGCAGCGGGCCGCGCCGACGCCGCCGGTTCGGCGGTGGCGGCCTGCAGATCGGCCATGGCCGAGGTGCGCAGCGTCGCCAGCGCCTGGGTCACCAGCTCGCCGCGGTGGTGGTAGAGCACACGTGCCGGATCGGCGTCGGCCCGGCCGTGCCCCGGCATCCGCCCGCGCCACTGCGTCTGCACCACGTCGATGACCTGGTCGATGGTCATCGGCGCGCGCAGCAACTCGTCGTCGATGAAATCGAGCAGCGTCGGCCGGTTGGACATGGGGCGCGATTATCAACGCCCCCAACATGGCCGATGCGCGGAAGAGACGCCAAAAAACCGCGCGCCGGACCGCCCAATGCAATCAGGCCACCCGAAGGTGGCCTGTGCGTGTGAAGCAGTAACCGGGCGGGTCGGGCGGCCGCCGCAAGGGGGCTGCCCGGCACCGCCGGTCAACAAGGCGGCCAGGCCGCCCCGGTTGACCTTACATGTCCATGCCGCCCATGCCACCCATGCCGCCCATGCCACCGGGCATGCCGCCGCCGGCCGACTCGTCCTTGGGCGACTCGGCCACCATGCACTCAGTGGTCAGCATCAGGCCGGCCACCGAGGCCGCGTTCTGCAGCGCAGTGCGCGTCACCTTGGTCGGGTCCAGGATGCCCATTTCGATCATGTCGCCGTAGGTGTCGTTGGCGGCGTTGAAGCCGTAGGTGCCCTGGCCTTCCAGTACCTTGTTGATCACCACGCTGGGCTCGCCACCGGCGTTCGAGACGATCTCGCGCAGGGGCTGCTCAACCGCGCGCAGCACGATCTTGATGCCGGCGTCCTGGTCGTGGTTGTCACCCTTGATGGTGCCAGCCGACTGGCGGGCGCGCAGCAGGGCCACACCGCCGCCGGCCACGATGCCTTCTTCGACGGCGGCACGGGTGGCGTGCAGCGCATCTTCGACACGGGCCTTCTTTTCCTTCATCTCGACTTCGGTGGCCGCGCCGACCTTGATCACGGCCACACCGCCGGCCAGCTTGGCCACGCGCTCTTGCAGCTTTTCACGGTCGTAGTCGCTGGTGGCTTCCTCGATCTGCACGCGGATCTGCTTGACACGCGCCTCGATGTCGCCGGCGGCACCGTTGCCGTCGATGATGGTGGTGTTCTCCTTGCCGATCTCGACGCGCTTGGCCTGGCCCAGGTCAGCCAGCGTGACCTTCTCCAGCGTCAGGCCGACTTCTTCGGCGATGACCTTGCCGCCGGTCAGGATGGCGATGTCTTCCAGCATGGCCTTGCGGCGGTCGCCGAAGCCCGGGGCCTTGACGGCGCAGACCTTCAGGATGCCGCGGATGGTGTTGACCACCAGGGTCGCCAGGGCTTCGCCTTCAACTTCTTCGGCAATGATCAGCAGCGGACGGCCGGCCTTGGCCACTTGCTCCAGCGTGGGCAGCAGGTCGCGGATGTTGCTGATCTTCTTGTCGAACAGCAGCACGAACGGGTTGTCCAGCAACGCCGATTGCTTCTCGGGGTTGTTGATGAAGTAGGGTGACAGGTAGCCGCGGTCGAACTGCATGCCTTCGACGACGTCGAGCTCGCTGTTCAGGCTCTTGCCGTCTTCGACGGTGATGACGCCTTCCTTGCCGACCTTGTCCATCGCCTGGGCGATGATGGTGCCGACTTCTTCATCGCTGTTGGCCGAGATGGTGCCGACCTGGGCGATTTCCTTGCTGGTGGTGGTGGCCTTGGACTGCTTCTTCAGCTCGGCGACCAGGGCGACGACCGCCTTGTCGATGCCGCGCTTCAGGTCCATCGGGTTCATGCCGGCGGCGACGAACTTCATGCCTTCGCGCACGATCGACTGGGCCAGCACGGTGGCGGTGGTGGTGCCGTCGCCGGCCAGGTCGCTGGTCTTGGAAGCGACTTCCTTGACCATCTGCGCGCCCATGTTCTGGAGCTTGTCCTTCAGCTCGATTTCCTTGGCCACCGACACACCGTCCTTGGTGACGGTGGGGGCGCCGAACGAGCGCTCGAGCACGACGTTGCGGCCCTTGGGGCCCAGCGTGACCTTGACCGCGTTGGCCAGGATATTCACGCCTTCGACCATGCGGTGACGGGCGTCCGAACCAAAAATGACGTCTTTAGCTGCCATGTGTATATCTCCGAATCAATTCAGGGGTGGTCTGGAAGGTGGGAGAAGGATTACTTCTCGACCACGGCAAACAGATCTTCTTCGCGCATGACGAGCAACTCGTCGCCATCGACCTTGACGGTCTGGCCCGAGTACTTGCCGAACAGCACGCGGTCACCGACCTTGCAGTTCAGGGCGATGAAGTCGCCCTTGTCGTTGCGCTTGCCGGGACCGACGGCCAGCACTTCGCCTTGATCAGGCTTTTCGGCGGCGTTGTCGGGGATGACGATGCCCGAAGCGGTCTTGGTTTCTTGCTCGAGGCGCTTGACGATCACGCGATCATGCAGGGGGCGAAGTTTCATCGTATCTCCTTGGGATTCAAAAGAATCAGCTTTGACGGTGGGGTGCCGCAGAAGTGGGCACCCATTCACATGCCTTTGAACCGAGCCAGGCTTGGCCGGCTGGTTTGTTAGCACTCATGGTGAACGAGTGCTAGCAGACCGATTATAGGGGCCGTCCCCGCCGTTTCAAGGGGGGTGTCGACATTCAGGGTTTGCCCGGGGGCCAGCCGCGTGGTCCACCGAGGCGCCGCGGGTGCAGCGGGCCGCTACTTCGCGCTCAGCGTCAGCGTGACCTGCGGCTGCCAGGCCGCGTCGTCCTCGCCCGACAGGCGCAGCTTGGGCGCGGCGAGGAACAAGCGCTCGCTGGGCAGGCCCTGGCTGATCAGCGCGTCGCGCACCGCCAGGCCGCGCTGCAGCGCCAGCTCGCGCATCGTGTCGTCGGTGACGCGGATCGCCGCGCGCAGCCGGTTCTCCATCTCGGCCGGTGGCAGGTCGCGCAGCAGGCCGAAAGTGTTGCGCGGCTTGTCGGGCAGCGTGGTCTGCTGGTAGAGCCGCTTGAGCAGGCGCGTGCGGTCGCCGGCCGACAGCGGCGGCAAGGCCGGCGCGCTGGCGCCCGGTGCCGCCGCGGTGGTCGCGCCGGCCGATGGCGCGGCGCGCAACTGCTCGCGGTGCTGCTCGGCCTGCAGCCGTTCCTCCAGGGCCACGCGCTGGGCTTGCGTGCGCTCGGAGACGGTGTCGGCCGCGCCGGTCACCGTCATCATCAGGCTGGGGCGATTGGCCAGCGCCTTGGCCACCTTGTCCAGCGATTGGCGGCCGGCGTCGGTGAAGCGGGCCGTGCCCGGCTGGAAGCCGACCTGGCTCAGGTCGTCGCTGCCGCCGCCGGCCAGCAGCGCGAACGGCGCCGTCAGGGCCTTGCCCAGCAGGTTGAGGATCACCTTCCAGACGATGCCGCCCACGCTGAACTGCGGGTCGTTGACGCTGCCGCTGACCGGCAGGTTGATGTCGATGACGCCGTTGCGATCTTTCAGCAAGGCGACGGCCAGCAGCACCGGCAGTTGCGTGGCGCTGGGCGACTCGACCCGTTCGCCGAAGGTCAGCTGGCTCAGGATGACCTGGTTGCTGGCCTCGAGCTTGCCGTCGGCCTCGATCTTGTAGGCCACGTCCATGCTGAGCTTGCCGCGCTCGATGGCATAGCCCGCGTACTTGCCGGCATAGGGTGACAGCGGCGCCAGCTCCAGATCGGTGGCGCGGGCGCGGATGTCCAGCGCCAGCGGCTGGACGGTGGGGTTGAGCTGGCCACTGATGTCGAGCAGCGCGGTGTCGGCCACGCGGCCGCGCATCGTCAGCGCCGCCATCTCGCGCGTGCCCGAGCGGAAGGCGCCGAACAGCCCGTTCAGCTCGGTCATGCGGGCGCTGTAGTTGGGCTTGATGAAGTAGTCGCTGAAATCGATGCGGCCGTTGCGCAGCTGGGTGGGGCCCAGCACCAGGTCGATGGGCAGCGTGTCAGGCGGCGCTGTATCGGCCGGCGGCGCGCTGACTGCCGCGCCGGGCACCGCGGCGGTCACGCTGTCGACCTGCGGCGCCGAGGCCGCACCGGGCGGTGGTGCCGCCAGGTCCGCGAGGTTGAGGTGGCCGCGTTCGTCGAGCACCAGACGGCTGTAGAAATCGCTCAGCGCCTGCTCGTGCGCCTCGATGCGTGGGCGCGCTGGCGGCGCCAGCGCCAGCACCAGGCCCTGCAGCGACAGTGACTGCCAGCTCAGCAACGCATCGCCGCTGGCTTCGGCGGCGCCCTTGGCCTGCACCATCACCTCGTTGAGCTGCAGGTCGCCGTCGGTGCGCACTTGCCAGCCCGCGGGCGTCGACCGGGCCTTGAGCTGGCTGTCCAGGCTGAGGTCTGCATGGCGCAGGCTGGCCTGGATCGCGTTGCCGGCATAGGGCATGGCCAGGTGCACCGGCAGCGCGCGCAGCTTCAGCCGGCCGTCGGCCTGCAGCGGTGCCAGGCCGATGCGGCCCGACCAGTCGATGTCGCCACGGTCGGGGGCTGTGGCCAGGGTGGCTCCCGGTGGGGCGGGCAGGCCGACGCTGGCCGTGAGCTGCAGGCGGGGCAGCGGGGCGCGCGGGCTGGCGGGCCAGGCCAGACCCTGCAGGCGCAGCTTCAGGTCGGTGATGTCGGCGCGCAAGGGGCCCTCGGCCAGCGCCGCGGTGACGGTGGCATCCGACCAGGTCACACGACCACCGCTGAGCGACAGGTCCTGCAGCGCCAGATTCCAGGGGGCCTCCGGCCGGGTGGTGGCGGCCCGGCGGGTTGTGGTGGCAACCGGGCGGCTGGGGCTGGCCGTCGGCGCCGCGGGTGGCAGCCACTGCGCCACGTTCAACTGGCCATCGGCGCTGCGCGACAGGGCCAGGCTGGGCTGGGTGATCTGCAGCTTGGTGATCGCCAGGCGGTGGGCCAGCAGGTCGATCGTCGCGCCCGACAACTGCAGCTGTCGCAGCGAGGCCAGCGGCGCCGCGGCGCGGGCCGGGCCGTCGCGCAACTGCAGGCCCTGCAGCGTGGCGCTGTCCAGCGTCAACGCCAGCACCGCAGGATCGGCAGCCCAGCGCAGTTGCGCCTGGGTGCTGAGCCGGCCACTCAGCCGGGGCCGCAGCGCCTGCCGGGCGTAGGGCGCCAGCGCGTCCAGCGCCAGCCCGTCGAGCCGCAGCGCCAGCGTGGCCTCGCGGTCGCTGACCTGGCCTTCGATGCGGAGCTGGCCGGCTGCGGCGGCGGGGCGCCCGGGTGCCGGGTCCTTGGGCACTGCGGCATGCAGGCTGGCCTGTGCCGTCAGCGGCATCGGCGCCTTCAGCGGCCACTGCAGATCACGCAGCGTGATGCCCAGTCCATCGAGCCGGTAGCCGGCGGCGGGCCGCAGCGTGGCATCGTGCCAATCCACCCGGGCGCCTTCGATCTGCAGCGCGGCCAGCGCGATCTGCCAGGGGTTGGCCGTGTCGGCGGTGGAGGCGCTGGCCGCGGGCCGCGGCGCTTCAGGCCCGGCCGCGGGCTGCAGCCGCTGCAGGTTCAGCAGGCCGCGTGCATCGCGGCTCAGCTGCAGCGCTGCGCCGTCGATGCGCAGCGTGCCCAGGCTGGCGCGCCGCTGCAGCGGCTGCAGGTCGCGCAGTTCGAGCTTCAGCGCCCGCCAGGCGGCCAGCGGCGTGCCGTCGGGCTCGGTCAGTGCCAGGTCGTCCAGCGCCAGCCGGCCCTGCACCTGCAGCGTGGGGGCGCCCTGCGGCGCCTGGGCGACGTGCAGTGTCAGATCGGCTCCCAACCGCCCGCGCTGCAGCCGCACCGGCAGGCTGGCGGGCAGGTAGCCCAGCCAGGGCTTCAGGTCGAGATCGGCAAAGGCCAGCGTCAGGTCGCCCGACCGGGTGGGGGCGAACGGCAGCAGGCGTTTGCGGGTGTCCACGCGCGTGCCGTTGACGGTGAAGCTCAGGCGCGGTTCGGCCGGGGTTGCCGCATCGTCGGCCAGGCTGGACAGGAAGGGCAGCGTCAGCGTCAGTGCCTGCACCTCGTGCACCCGGCCCGCCGGCTGGTCGTCGAAGCGGATCTGTGCATCGCGCAGCGCCAGGTTGTTCAGCGCAAACCGCACCGGCTCGGGGGAGGCCGGTTCGCCGGGCGCGGTGGTCAGCCGGGTGATCAGGTCGTCGATGTCGTAGTGGCCCGGCGCGGTGCGCGCCAGCCGCAGCTGGAGGCCGTCGATGGCCAGCGCCTCGATCACCGGCGCGCGCTGGCGCAGCGAGGCGACCAGGCCGAAATCGACCAGCAGCCCTTGCACATGCAGCAGCGGATCGGCGGGCGCCGCGCCCGCGGCGCCGATCTGCAGGCCTTGCAGCCGCAGCGCCAGCCGACCGGGCTCGAAGGTCACGGCCTGCAGACTGACCGGCCGGCCCAGCGCCTGGCCCAGCCGGGGCGGCAGTTGCGACTGCAGCAGCGCCGGGATTGCCCACCAGGCTGCGCCGGCCAGCAGCGCCCCCGTGGCCAGCAGGATCAAGCCGACGCGCAGGAATCGCCGCGGGCCGCGGCCGGCCGATGGCAGGGGCGGGTTCACGTCCGCTGGGGGTCAGGGGGCGCGTCGGGCAGCGTGTCGTCGTCTTCGCGCACGGGCGCCACCTCGACCCGGTAGCTCTCGTTGGCCCAGGCGCCCAGGTCGACGCCCCGGCAGCGTTCGCTGCAGAACGGCCGCCAGGGGTTGTCGGGTGAAAACACCGCCGGCCGGCGGCAGGTGGGGCAGGGCACGCGGCGCGGCTCGGTGCCGGAGGCGGGGTTGCTCACTGGGGTTCCTCCGTGCTGCGCACTCCGGAATTCGCCCTTCGGGCGGCCGGGCGGGCTCATGTGCACAAGGTCAGTTCAAAGGGCACGTCCACCGGTGCCAGCCGCAGGCGGCCTTCGGCGTCGGGGCGCATCAGCCGCACCGACACCAGCAGCCGGTGGCCGGTGATCTCGGGCACCAGGCCCTCGCTGGCGGCAATGCGCATGCGCAGCAGCTGGTAGCTGCGGCCCTGCGGCAGGCTTTGCTGGAACTGCCCGCCCTGGCTGACCACCTTGTGCGGCACGCCGGCGTCGCGCACCAGGTGCAGCAGCAGTTGCAGCGCCTCGGCCCAGGGTGCGAGCGTGCCCACCCAGCCCAGCAGGTCGGCGCGGCGGCTGGCGGCATCATGCTGCTGCCAGGTGTAGTAGGCCGGCAGGTCGAATTCACAGGTGCCGCCGGGGATGCTGATGCGGCTGCGCACGCTGGTCAGCCATTCGTTGCCGGCCAGCGACTGGCCGGCCTTGCCGACCTGCTGGGTCAGCGCGTTGTAGGCGTGGTCGATGCGGTGGATCACGCCATCGAGCGCATCCTGCGACACCTGCGGGTTGCTGCGGTAGGCGATGAACTGCGCCTTGTGCCGGTCCAGTTCCTTGAGCAGGTCGGCCTTCAGGTCAGAGCGCGAGGCCACCTCGATGATCTCGAACATCGTCACCAGCGCAAAGTGGTGGTCCACCGCGGCATCACGCGGCAGCAGCTGGCCGAGCCGGTCGAACAGGTGCTCGAGCCGCAGCAGGGTGCGGACACTCTCGTTGAACGGGTACTCGTACAGGACCAAGGCGCTTCCTCGTGAGGCAGCCGCAGCAGGGGCCGCGGTCAGCCCGAGGATTGTTCCACAGCGGCCCGGCCGGCCGCCCGCGTTCAGGCGCCTGGCGCGCCCTCGACGGCCTGGCTGATCGTCTGCGGCAAACCCCACAGCGCCCACAGCTGCGCCACTTCGTCGGCCAGGGTCTCGGGGGTGATGCCGTCGTTGAAGATCACCGCATCGGCGATCGCGCGGCGCTGCGCACGGGGTGATTGCAGTGCAATGACACGCTGCACCTGCTCGGCGCTCCAGCCCGAGCGGGCCATCACCCGCCGCACCTGCGTCTCGGCGCTGCAGTCGACCACCAGGATGCGCTGGCAGCGTGCGCGCCAGTGGCTGGACTCGCTGAGCAGCGGCACGTCGAACACCACCACGCCATCGCCCGCCGCGGCGGCCTGGCGCTGGGCCTCGGCGCCGATCATCGGATGCAGGATGGCTTCGAGCGCGCGCTTGGCATCGGGGTCGGCAAACACCAGGGCGCGCATGCGGGCCCGATCCAGCGCGCCGTCGGGCCCGGCCACGTCGTCGCCGAAACGCTGGCGCAGCGCCGGCATGGCCGCACCGCCCGGCGTGGTCAGCGCATGGGCGATGGCATCGGTGTCGACCAGCGTGGCGCCCAAGGCCACCAGCTGCGCGGCCACCGTGCTCTTGCCGCTGCCGATGCCGCCCGTCAAGCCGATCGCCTGGATGCCTTGCGAGGCCACCGTCAAACCCCCGACCACAACCCGTTGAGCTGCGCGCCGAAGAACAGCGCCGCCACGCCACCGCCCGCCAGGTACGGGCCGAAGGGGATCGGCACGTTGCGGCCGTGGCCGCGCGCCACGATCATGAAGATGCCGACCACCGCCCCCACCGCCGACGACAGCAGGATGATGGTCGGCAGGGCTTGCCAGCCCAGCAGTGCGCCCAGGCCGGCCAGCAGCTTGAAGTCGCCCTCGGCCATGCCCTGCACGCCGCGCACCAGCTTGTAGACGGCCGCCACGAACCACAGCGCGAAGTAGCCGAAGAAGGCGCCCAGCGCGGCGTCGGCCAGCGAGACCGGGATCCAACGCTGCCAAGCCGCCGCCAGACCGAGGCCGATCAGCGGCAGCGTCAGGTTGTCGGGCAGCAAGGTGGTGTCGAGGTCGATGAAGGCGGCAGCGATCAGCAGCGCCAGCGCGACGCAATACACCGCCGCGGCGGCGGTGGGGCCGGCCTGCCAGGCGGCGGCGGCAAACAGCGCGCCGGTGAGCACTTCGACGATGGGGTAACGCGCCGAGATGCGTGTACCGCAGGATGAGCACTTGCCGCCCAGCCGCAGCCAGCCCAGCAGCGGGATGTTCTCGTGCCAGGCCAGCTGGTGGCCGCACTGCGGGCAGCGCGAACGCGGGCGCGACAGGCTCATCGCCGGCAGTGCGTCCACCTCGGCGGCCAGTGCCGCACCCTGGCGCGCCAGCTCGTCGGTGCGCGCGAGCGGGGCGCCCAGCACGCGGGTCATCGTGGCGCTGTCTTGCAGGTAGCCGGCTGCGTCGGCCAGCCACTCGCGCTCCAGCAGCTGCGGCAAACGGTGGATCACCACGTTGAGAAAGCTGCCGACCACCAGGCCGAGCACGGCCAGCAACCAGGGCGAGAGCAGGATCTCTGTCGGGGGCAGGCCCACGTCAGACCACCTGGCCGATCTTGAAGATGGGCAGGTACATCGCCACCACGATGCCGCCGATGATGGTGCCCAGCACCACGATGATGATCGGCTCCATCAGGCTGGACAGGCCCTTGACCATGTCGTCGACCTCTTCCTCGTAGAACTCGGCGGCCTTGGCCAGCATGTGGTCGAGCGAGCCGGATTCCTCGCCGATCGAGGCCATCTGGATCACCATGTTCGGGAACACGCCGGTGCTCTGCATCGACGTGGTGAGCGCGCTGCCGGTCGACACGTCGCGCTGGATCTTCTGCGTGGCCTCGGCATACACCGCGTTGCCCGCGGCACCGCCCACCGAATCGAGCGCCTCGACCAGTGGCACACCGGCGGCGAACATCGTCGACAGCGTGCGCGTCCAGCGCGCGATCACTGACTTGTTGATCAGGTTGCCGAAGATCGGGATGCGCAGCAGCAGCCGGTCCATCACCATCTGCATCTTGACCGAGCGTTTCCAGGTCTGCATGAACATGTAGCCGCCGCCGGCCATAACGCCGAAGATCACCGGCCAGTACGAGACGAAGAACTCCGACATCGCGATCACCAGCAGCGTGGGCGCGGGCAGGTCGGCGCCGAAACTGCTGAACACGTCCTTGAAGGCCGGGATCACCTTGATCATGATCACCACCACCACGATGAAAGCGACGGTGAGCACGGCGATCGGGTACATCAGCGCCGACTTGATCTTGCCCTTCAGCGCCAGCGTCTTTTCCTGGTAGATGGCCAGGCGGTCGAGCAACTGCTCGAGGATGCCGCCGGCTTCACCGGCCTCGACCAGATTGCAGTACAGCGCGTCGAAGTGCATCGGGTGCTTGCGGAACGCGGCTGACAGGCTGGTGCCGGTTTCCACGTCGGCGCGGATGTCGCCCAGCAGCTTGGTCAGGCGCGGGTTGGTGGCGCCGCGGCCCACGATGTCGAAGGCCTGCAGCAGCGGCACGCCGGCCTTCATCATGGTGGCGAGCTGGCGCGTGAAGAGGGCGATGTCCTTCTGCTTGACCGAACTGCCTCCGCTGGTGCGGCGCTTCTTCAGCTTGGTCAGCAGGATGCCCTGGCGGCGCAGGCTGGCGCTGACCTGAGCTTCGCCGCCGGCGCGGATCTCGCCGCGGACGATCTTGCCGTTCTTGTCCTTGCCTTCCCATTCGAAGACGAGTTCCTTGATGCTTCTCGCGGCTGCTGCAGTCGCCATGCGTGCTCCGGGTCGGGTGGGTGGGCGGCGCGCTCAGCGCCGGCACCACCGGTCGGGTGTGGGATGGGGGTGCCGCGGGTGCGGCGCCCGCGCGGGTCTTGCCGGCAAACGAGGCCTCACTGGTTGGTCACCGCGATGATCTCTTCGAGCGTGGTCACGCCCTGGCGCACCTTGATCAGGCCCGATTGCCGCAGGTCGCGCACGCCCTCGCGCTTGGCCTGCTCGGCAATGTCCATCGCCGTGCCCTCGGTCAGGATGATGCGCTGGATGGCCTCGGTGATCGGCATCACCTGATAGACGCCCACGCGGCCCTTGTAGCCGCTGTTGCAGGCCGAGCAGCCCACGGCGCGGAACGGCTTCCAGGCGCCGTCGAGGTCTTCGGGTTCATAACCGGCACGCAGCATGGCCTCACGAGGGTAGTCGGCCGGCGTCTTGCAGTTCTCGCACAGCCGCCGCGCCAGGCGCTGGGCCGTGATCAGGATCACGCTGGAGGCGATGTTGAACGGCGCCACGCCCATGTTGAGCAGCCGCGTCAGCGTGGTCGGCGCGTCGTTGGTGTGCAGCGTGCTCATCACCATGTGGCCGGTCTGCGCGGCCTTGATGGCGATGTCGGCAGTTTCCAGATCGCGGATCTCGCCGACCATGATGATGTCCGGGTCCTGCCGCAAAAAGGACTTCAGCGCTGCCGAGAAGGTGAGGCCGGCGCGGTCGTTGACGTTGACCTGGTTGACGCCCGGCAGGTTGATTTCGGCCGGGTCTTCCACGGTCGAGATGTTCACGCCTGGCTGGTTCAGGATGTTCAGGCAGGTGTAGAGCGACACCGTCTTGCCCGAGCCGGTGGGCCCGGTGACCAGCACCATGCCGTAGGGCCGCACGATGGCGGTCATCAGGCGCTCTTTCTCGATCTTTTCGTAGCCCAGGGCCTCGATGCCCACCTTGGCCGACGACGGGTCGAGGATCCGGATCACGATCTTTTCGCCGAACAGCGTGGGCAGCGTCGACACCCGGAAGTCGATCGCCTTGCTGCCGAACTTCATCTTCATGCGGCCGTCTTGCGGCACGCGTTTCTCGGCGATGTCGAGCCGGCTGATGACCTTGATGCGCGAGGCGAGCTTTTCCTTGATGGCGATCGGCGGCTGCGTGATCTCGCGCAGTTCGCCGTCGACGCGGAAGCGCACGCGGTAGTTGTATTCGTAGGGCTCGAAGTGCAGGTCGGAGGCGCGCAGGTTGATCGCGTCGATCAGCATCTTCTGCAGGAAGCGCACCACCGGCGCGTCTTCCACCTCGGAGACCACCTCGTTGGTCTCGGGCGCGCTGGCATCGTCGGTGACGTCGAACTCGAAGTCGTCGGCGGTCAGCGCCTCCAGCGTCTCGGTGGCGGTGGCGCCTTGCGACTCCATCAGCCGCGCCAACTTGTCGTACTCGACGATCACCCACTCGGGCGCCAGTTGCGTGGCGAACTTGATGCGCTCGACCGCCTCCTGATCGGTGGGGTCGGCGCCGCCGATGAACAGCCGGTTGCCGCGCCGGCCGAGCATCACCAGTTGGTATTGCACCGCCAGCTTGGTATCGACGATGCCCTTGGGCAGACGCTCGAAATCGACCGACGACAGATCGAGCAGCGGCAGCGCCAGTGCGGTCGACAGCGTGTGGGCCAGGTCGAAGGGCGACACCGCGCCCGAGGCGATCACCGCGCCGATGAAGCTGATCTTGCGGTCCTTGGCCGACTTGGCCAGGTCTTCAGCGGCCTTGCTGCTGAGCTTGCCGGCGTGCACCAGCACCCTCGCCACGCCGGAGAGGGAGGACTGCGGTGGTTCGACCAGTGTTTCCAAGGCGGCTTCGACGGAGGCGTATCCCGATGATCACAGCATGATCACCGACAAAACGCACACTGTAACCCCTAGATGCGGCTGCTTTCGGGCCCAGATCGCCGCGGCCGGCGGCCGCCAGCGACACAAGATGCTCGCTTCAGCGCACTGCGCAACCACCATTGGGTGGGCAGCGATGGCTGCAAGGGAGGAAATTCTGGTCGGGGTGAGAGGATTCGAACCTCCGGCCTCTACGTCCCGAACGTAGCGCTCTACCAGGCTAAGCTACACCCCGATGAAGGCCTCACACATTGCAAATCACTGCAAGCAATGGGGGCCGACTCATGTCTCGATCAGTTCAGGAGGATCGCTCCACCGACCGAGCACATAATTCTAGCAGAGCCTTTCGCGCCATTGAATCGGGCAGTGCCGAAAGTGCATTGCGGGCCTTGTCGGCTTCGGCGCGCGCGGCCTCGCGGGTGGCGTCCAGCGCCCCGGTGCGGCGCACGATGGACAAGATCTCATCGAGCCGGTCGGGCTCGCCGTGCTCGATGGCGTGGCGGATCAGACGCCGCTCATCCTCGGTGCTACGCGCCATCGCCACCAGCAGCGGCAGCGTGGGTTTGCCTTCGCGCAGGTCATCGCCGACGTTCTTGCCCAGCGCCTGGGTGTCTCCTTCGTAGTCGAGCAGGTCGTCCACCAGCTGGAACGCCGTGCCCAGCGAGCGGCCGTAGTCGGCGCAGGCTTCTTCCACCGCAAGGGGCGCATCGGCCAGCACGGCACCCAGGCGAGCGCTGGCCTCGAACAGCTTGGCGGTCTTGTAGCGGATCACGCGCAGGTAGTCGTCGACCGCCAGGTCGGGGTCGTGCATGTTCATCAACTGCAGCACCTCGCCCTCGGCGATCACGTTGGTGGCGTCGGCCAGCACCTCGAGCACCCGCATGCGGTTGACGCTGACCATCATCTGGAAGGCGCGCGAGTAGAGGAAGTCGCCCACCAATACGCTGGCGGCGTTGCCGAACAGCGCGTTGGCCGTCTGCCGGCCGCGCCGCAGCGAGGATTCGTCGACCACGTCGTCGTGCAGCAGCGTGGCGGTGTGGATGAACTCGACGGTGGCCGCCAGTTCGTGCTGCTCGGGGCCGTCGAAGCCCAGCGCCTGGGCGAACAGCAGCACCAGACGCGGGCGGATGCGCTTGCCGCCGGCGCTGACGATGTAGTGCGAGATCTGGTTGATCAGCGCCACCTCGGAGGCCAGGCGCAGGCGGATCACCTCGTCGACCCGCAGCATGTCGGCGGCCATCGGATCGACTTCGGCCGATGCGGGAGTGAGGAGGTCGGTCACGGGGGCTCTGGTCTCTAGAGAGCTGCAAATTATAGGGATCACCCGCGCTGCTGCCGGGTTGGCTGGCGCCAGGCGATGGGCCGACGCGTGTAAACCCGGGGACTCTGCTATCATCCCAGGTTCTTTCGGCGCTAGCCGCGGGATCGTGGCGGCCAGCAACTGATGGGGTCGCCATCGAGAAGGCACATCTCTTAATCGATAGAGGCAGATAGAGGCACTTATGTACGCGCTCATAAAAACCGGTGGCAAGCAATTCAAGGTTGCTTCCGGCGAAAAGATCAAGGTAGAACAGATAGCTGCGGACGTGGGCCAAGAGATCGTGATCGACCAGGTGTTGGCTGTCGGCAACGGCGCTGATCTGACGATCGGGACTCCCTTGGTGGCCGGCGCCACGGTGAAAGCCACCGTGGTGTCGCACGGCAAGCATGACAAGGTTCGCATCTTCAAGATGCGTCGCCGCAAGCACTACATGAAGCATGGCGGCCATCGCCAGACCTACACCGAACTGGAAATCGGCGCCATCGGCGTTTGATCCCCGTCCTTCAGTCACCAGGAGATTTGAACCATGGCACAGAAAAAGGGCGGCGGCTCAACCCGTAACGGCCGCGATTCCCAACCCAAGATGCTGGGCGTGAAGGTGTTCGGCGGCCAGACCATTCCGGCCGGCTCGATCATCGTGCGCCAGCGCGGCACCCGTTTCCACGCCGGCGACAACGTCGGCATGGGCAAGGACCACACGCTGTTCGCGCTGGTCGACGGCCAGGTGTCGTTTGCGATCAAGGGTGCGCTGAACCGCCACTTGGTCATCGTCACCCCGGTCTGACGTTCACGACGGACCGCAGGCCCCGCGGGGCGCCGGCATCCGGCACCCCGATCAAGCCCCGGCCTGCCGGGGCTTTTGTTCTTTTGGGGCCGACGGCCCAGGGATGAACCACCATGAAATTCGTCGACGAAGCCACCATCGACATCGCCGCGGGCGATGGCGGTGCGGGCTGCATGAGCTTTCGGCGCGAGAAGTTCATCCCCTTTGGCGGGCCCAACGGTGGTGACGGCGGCAAGGGCGGCAGCGTCTATGCCGTGGCCGACCGCAACCTCAACACCTTGATCGACTACCGCTACGCCCGCCGCCACGAGGCGCGCAACGGCGAGGCCGGCCGCGGCTCCGACCAGTACGGCGCGGCGGCCGACGACATCGTGCTGCGTTTGCCGGTGGGCACCATCGTGCGCGACTTCGAGACCGAGGAGGTGCTGGCCGAACTGCTCGAGCCCGATGTCAAGGTGCTGCTGTGCAAGGGCGGTGACGGTGGCTTCGGCAACCTGCACTTCAAGAGCAGCACCAACCGGGCACCGCGCCAGAAGACGCCGGGCTGGCCGGGCGAGGCGAAGAAGGTCAAGCTCGAGCTGCGCGTGCTGGCCGACGTGGGCCTGCTGGGCCTGCCCAATGCCGGCAAGTCAACGCTGATCACCGCGGTCTCGAACGCGCGGCCGAAGATCGCCGACTATCCGTTCACCACGCTGCATCCCAACCTGGGCGTGGTGCGTGCCGGCCCCGAACGCAGCTTCGTGGTGGCCGACCTGCCCGGCCTGATCGAGGGCGCGGCCGATGGCGCCGGCCTGGGCCATTTGTTCCTGCGCCATCTGCAGCGCACCCGGCTGCTGCTGCACGTGGTGGACATGGCGCCGTTCGACGGCGCCGATCCGGTGGCGCAGGCCAAGGGCATCATCAAGGAGCTGCGCAAGTACGACGAGTCGCTCTACGAGAAGCCGCGCTGGTTCGTGCTGAACAAGATGGACATGGTGCCAGCCGCCGAGCGCGAGGCCAAGGTCAAGGATTTCATCAAGCGCATGCGCTGGAAGGCGCCGTACTTCCAAGTCTCGGCGCTGGCGCGCGAGGGGCTGGACAACATGGTGCAGGCGATCTACGAGCATGTGGCCGCGCACAAGGTGCAGGCGCCGCCCGAGATCGATCCGCGCTTCGACGCCGAGCCGGCGGCGGCGCGGGTGGAGGACCCGCTCGATGACTGAGCTGCTGAAGTCTGCCCGCCGCATCGTGGTGAAGGTGGGCTCCAGCCTGGTGACCAACGAGGGCCGCGGCATCGATGCCGATGCGGTGGGCAACTGGTGCCGGCAACTGGCGGCCCTGTCACGCCAGGGGCGTGAGGTGGTGATGGTCAGCAGTGGCGCCATCGCCGAGGGCATGAAGCGCCTGGGCTGGAAGACCCGCCCGACCGAACTGCACGAGCTGCAGGCCGCCGCCGCCGTGGGCCAGATGGGCCTGGCGCAGATGTACGAGACGCAGCTGTCGCAACACGGCATGGGCAGCGCGCAGGTGCTGCTCACGCATGCCGACCTGGCCGACCGCGAGCGCTACCTCAACGCCCGCTCGACCCTGCTGACGCTGCTGCAGCTGCAGGTGATCCCGGTGATCAACGAGAACGACACGGTGGTCAACGATGAGATCAAGTTCGGCGACAACGACACCCTGGGCGCGTTGGTGGCCAACCTGGTGGAGGCCGACGCGCTGGTGATCCTGACCGACCAGCGTGGGCTGTACTCGGCCGATCCACGCAAGGTGCCCGATGCCCGCTTCATCGACGAGGCTGCCGCGGGTGATCCGGCGCTGGAGCTGATGGCCGGCGGTGCCGGCTCGGCCATCGGGCGCGGCGGCATGCTGACCAAGATCCTGGCGGCCAAGCGGGCGGCCGGCAGTGGTGCCAGCACGGTGATCGCCTGGGGCCGCGAGCCCGACGTGCTGCTGCGCCTGGCCGCCGGCGAGGCCATCGGCACCGCGCTGCTGGCCGGCACGCCCAAGCTGGCCGCGCGCAAGCAATGGATGGCCGACCACCTGCAACTGCGCGGCGCGGTGGTGGTCGACGACGGCGCGGTGCTGAAGCTGCGCGACGAAGGCAAGAGCCTGCTGCCGATCGGCGTGACCGAGGTGGAGGGCGACTTCCACCGCGGCGACGTGATCGCGGTGCGCTCGGCCGCCGGGGTGGAGATCGCCCGCGGCCTGGCCAACTACGCATCGGGCGAGGCGCGGATGATCGCGCGCAAGCCCTCGTCACAGATCGCCGGGCTGCTGGGTTTTTCCAACGAGCCCGAGCTGATCCACCGGGACAACCTCGTCCTCAGCTGAGGACCGCCTCGGGCGCCCGGCCCGGTGGTCCTCAGTCTTCGAGCTCGGCCTTGGCCATCTCGATGTCCAGTCGATCCATCGCATCGACGGCCTCGCAGGCCGCGGCCTGGGCGTAGAGCTTCTCGGCTTCTTTCATGCGCTTGTCGCCTTCGAGCATCACCAGCCCGTTGGCGTACTCGACCATGCCGATCGCCGAACCGGGGTTCAGCTTCAGCGCCTGCTGGTACAGCTTCAGCCCGGTGGCGGCATCCGCGCCCTGCGTGCGGCCCAGCAGCTTGCCCACCTTGTCGATCACCTCGGCATGGAAGGCGCCCAGCGCGATGTGGGCATCGGCATGCTTGGGTTGCAGCTGGATGGTGGTCTCCAGTGCGTGCTTGACCTTGCTGCCCAGGCCCTGGGCAAGCGCCTTGGCCACGCTGATGCCCTGGCTGTAGCGGCCCAGCGCATAGGCCATCCAGTAGTGGGCGTTGGCGTTCTTGGGGTCTTCGGCGGCCTGCGCCTCGGCGCGTGCGGCCACCTCCTGGAACATCGCGAGCCGGGTCTTCTCGCTCTTTTCCAGGTAGGTGGCATAGATGGCCTGGGCCTTGTTGGCCACGGTGATGCCGGCGCCACCGGCTTTCAGCCCGGCGTCGTGCGCCTTCTGGAACTCGCCGGCATGGAACAGCGCCCACGCGGCCAGCACCGCGGCCTCCTTGGGCAACGGCTCGGCGTCGCCGGCATGCAGGCGCGCCCAGTGCTTTTTGAGGGACGCGGTGTCCTGGCTGTAGTCGGTGTCGTCGTAGGGAAAGGCGGTCCACTTGGCCATGTCGGTCTCCGTTGTGTGTTGTGTTCTGGGGTCGGGGTCGGGCGGGTGATCAATCGCCGCTGCGGTAGGCGCCAGCGATCTGGAACAGGTGCTCGCGCGAGGGCGCATCGAGGTAGGGCATCAGCAGGCTCAGCACATGGTAGGCGCCGCGCGACAGCGCCGCGGCGGCGCTTTCGGGCTCGAGCGCACGGCGCGGATCGCGCACGTACTCGTAGCTGAGCCAGTAGGTCAGCACCACCACCATCGCGCTGGACACCGGCTCGCTCTCGCGGCGGTCGATGCGCAGCGTGCTGCCGCGCGTCAGGCCGTCCAGCACCTGGGCCACCGCGCGCGACTTGTTCTTCAGCACGAACTGGAAATGCGTCTCCAGCCGCCGGTTCTTGCTGAGCAGGTCGTTCAGGTCGCGGTAGAGAAAGCGGTACTGCCAGATCAGCTCGAACAGCATGTGGAAGAACAGCCAGGCGTCCTCGACGTTGCGCACGTTGTCGGCGGCGGCCAGCAGGTCGTTCAGGCCGCGCTCGTAGCGGTCGAACAGCGAGTTGATCAGCTCGTCCTTGGCCGGGTAGTGGTAGTACAGGTTGCCCGGGCTGATGCCCAGCTCGGCCGAGATCAGCGTGGTGCTGACGTTGGGCTCGCCGAAGCGGTTGAACAGGTCGAGCGTCACCTCCAGGATGCGCTCGGCGGTGCGGCGCGGCTTTTTGGCGGTGGCCTTGGCCGAAGGTTTTGAAGGCGGAGGGTCTTGCGAGGAGAACGGTTGCATGGTGTGCCCGGAAGCCTGCGGCAATCTAGCACCAAGCCCGCCAGCAGGCATTGATCGCTCTCCCTACAATCGCGCCCCTATGCCTGCCGTCAGCTTTCAACAAGTAGAAAAGACCTATACAGGGGCCCGCGGCACGTTGCGCGCCCTGGCCGGGGTTTCGTTCGACATCGCCCAGGGCGAGTTCTTCGGCTTGCTGGGGCCCAACGGCGCCGGCAAGACGACGTTGATCTCGATCCTCGCCGGCCTCACCCGGCCCACCGCCGGGCGCGTCACCGTGATGGGCCACGACGTGCAGCGCGACGAGGCGGCGGCGCGCAAGTCGCTGGGCATCGTGCCGCAGGAGCTGGTGTTCGACCCGTTCTTCTCGGTGCGCGAGGCGCTGCGCATCCAGAGCGGCTACTTCGGCGTGCGCCGCAACGAGGCCTGGATCGACGAGCTGCTGGCCGAGCTGGGCCTCGCCGACAAGGCCGATGCCAACATGCGCCAGCTCTCGGGCGGCATGAAGCGCCGGGTGCTGGTGGCGCAGGCGCTGGTGCACCGCCCGCCGGTGATCGTGCTCGACGAGCCCACCGCGGGGGTGGACGTGGAACTGCGCCAGACGCTGTGGGCCTTCATCGCCCGCCTCAACCACGAAGGCCACACCGTGCTGCTGACCACGCACTACCTCGAAGAAGCCGAGGCCCTGTGCCACCGCATCGGCATGCTCAAGCAGGGCCAGCTGGTGGCGCTGGACCGTACCGCCAACCTGCTGTCGGCCACCGCCAGCACCATGCTGCGCTTCAAGACCGACCAGGCGCTGCCGGCCGCGCTGGCCCCGCTGGCGCGCATCACCGGCCGCATCGTGCAGCTGAAGGCGCATGACGCGGCCGAGGTCGAGCGCCAGCTGGCGATGCTGCGCGAGGCCGGCGTGAAGATCGAAGACCTGGAGATCGGCCGCGCCGACCTGGAGGACGTGTTCGTCGAGATCATGCGCAGTGGCGCGCCGATGGCGGCCCCCTCTGCGGCGCCTGTTGCTGCACCGGCGGTGGCCGCATGATGGCCGGCATCCGCCTGGCGGGCGCGCAAACACTGTTGCGCAAGGAGATCCTGCGCTTCTGGAACGTCGGCTTCCAGACCGTGGCCGCGCCGGTGCTCACGGCCATCATGTACCTGCTGATCTTCGGCCATGTGCTCGAGAACAAGGTGCAGGTGTTCGAGGGCGTGGGCTACACCAGCTTCCTGATCCCCGGCCTGGTGATGATGAGCGTGCTGCAGAACGCCTTTGCCAACAGCTCGTCCAGCCTGGTGCAGAGCAAGGTCACCGGCAACCTGGTGTTCCTGCTGGTCTCGCCGCTGTCGCACTGGGCCTGGTTCGTCGGCTACGTGGGCGCCAGCGTGGTGCGCGGGCTGGCGGTGGGTGCGGGCGTGTTCATCGTCACCGTGTGGTTTGCGCCGCCGTCGTTTGCCCAGCCGCTGTGGATCCTGGTGTTTGCCGCGCTGGGCGCGGGCATGCTGGGTGCGCTGGGGCTGATCGCCGGGCTGTGGGCCGACAAGTTCGACCAGATGGCGGCGTTCCAGAACTTCATCATCATGCCGATGACGTTTCTCTCCGGCGTCTTCTACTCGATGCATTCATTGCCACCGTTCTGGCTGCAGGCCAGCCACCTGAATCCGTTCTTCTACATGATCGACGGCTTCCGGCACGGCTTCTTCGGCGTCAGCGACGTGTCGCCATGGATCAGCCTGGGGGTGGTGGGCACCGCCTTCGTGGTGGTGTCGGCAATCGCGCTGCGGCTGCTGAAGGCCGGCTACAAGATCCGGCCGTGAATCCCCTGCCGCGGTGACGCGGCAGGGGCGTCTGAGATAATCCCGTCATGTCAGATCCCACTGCCGACGACGTGCGCGGCTTCATCGCCGCCAGCCTGCCTTGCGACCACCTGGAAGTTGAAGGTGATGGCCGCCATTTTTTCGCCACCATCGTCTCGGCCGAGTTCGAGGGCCTGGCGCGGGTGCGCCGCCACCAGCGGGTTTACACCGCCCTGGGCGATAGAATGCGCGAGCAGATCCACGCGCTGTCGATGAAGACGCTGACCCCCGCAGAGTGGGCCGACCAAGCTGGTGCGGCGTCCGCGGCACCGCACCACCCCCACCACTGACACCCCCGCGGCGGCATGCTGCGGGTGGCCGTTTCGGCGCCCGTCCCAGCGCCCGGCCGCCTGTCTAAGCGTGCGGCCGCCCTCTCGCAGAAACGCAGGCCAGTCACATGGACAAACTCCTCATCCGCGGCGGCCGCCGCCTCAATGGCACGGTGCCGATCGCCGGTGCCAAGAATGCCGCGCTGCCTGAGCTGTGCGCCGCGCTGCTGGTCGACGGCGTCACCACGCTGCACAACGTGCCGCAGCTGCAGGACGTGGCCACCATGCTCAAGCTGCTGCGCAACATGGGCGTGGTGGCCGATCGCTCGGCCGAGCAGCCCGACGCGGTGACGCTGGACGCGCGGCGCATCCCCCTGCCCGAGGCACCGTACGAGCTGGTCAAGACCATGCGCGCGTCGATTTTGGCGCTGGGCCCGCTGCTGGCGCGCTTCGGCCAGGCGCGGGTGTCGCTGCCCGGCGGCTGTGCCATCGGCTCGCGGCCGGTCGACCAGCACATCAAGGGCCTGCAGGCGATGGGCGCCGAGATCACCGTCGACCACGGCTACATCGTGGCCAAGGCGTCGCGGCTGCGCGGTGCCCGCATCACCACCGACATGGTCACCGTCACCGGCACCGAGAACCTGCTGATGGCCGCCACGCTGGCCGACGGCGAGACGCTGCTGGAGAACGCCGCCCAGGAGCCCGAGATCCCCGACCTGGCCGAACTGCTGATCAGCATGGGCGCGCGCATCGAAGGCCATGGCAGCAGCCGCATCCGCATCCAGGGTGTGCCCGCGCTGCACGCGCCGGCGCTGCCGCACCGCATCGTGCCCGATCGCATCGAGGCCGGCACCTTCCTGTGCGCAGTGGCCGCCACCGGTGGCGACGTCACGCTGCAAGGCGCCAATGCCCACCATCTGGATGCGGTGATCGACAAGCTGCGCGAGGCCGGCGCCAACATCACCGACGGTGTGCAGGATGGCGAAACCTGGATACGCGTGCGCTCGGACGGCCGGCCACGCGCGGTGGGCTTTCGCACCAGCGAGTACCCGGCCTTTCCGACCGACATGCAGGCGCAGTTCATGACCGTCGACTGCATCGCCCAGGGCACGGCGCGCATCAGCGAGACGATCTTCGAGAACCGCTTCATGCATGTCAACGAGCTGGTGCGGCTGGGTGCGCACATCGAGGTGGATGGCCACACGGCCGTGGTCACCGGCGTGCCGCTGTTGCAGGGCGCCACGGTGATGGCCACCGACCTGCGCGCCTCGGCCAGCCTGGTGATCGCCGGCCTGGTGGCGCAGGGCGAGACGCAGATCGACCGCATCTACCACCTCGACCGCGGCTACGACCGCATGGAAGCCAAGCTGCGCGCCATCGGCGCCGACATAGAAAGACTCAAGTGATGCCCGACATCATCACCCTGGCGCTGAGCAAGGGCCGCATCTTCGACGACTGCCTGCCGCTGCTGGCGGCCGCAGGCATCGAGGTGAGCGAAGACCCCGAGAAAAGCCGCAAGCTGATCCTGGGCACCAGCCTGCCCGGCGTGCGGGTGGTGCTGGTGCGTCCCAGCGATGTGCCCACCTACGTGGAGTACGGGGGCGCCGACCTGGGCGTGGTGGGCCTGGACACCTTGCTCGAGCATGGCGACGACCTGGCCAGCTGCGGCCTGTACGTGCCGGTGGATCTGAAGATCGCCCGCTGCCGCATCAGCGTGGCCACCCGCGCCGACTTCGACTACGCCGCCGCCGTCAAGCAGGGCTCGCGTATCCGCGTGGCCAGCAAATACACCCAGATCGCGCGCCAGCACTTTGCCGACAAGGGTGTGCACGTCGACCTGATCAAGCTTTACGGCTCGATGGAGCTGGCGCCGCTGACCGGGCTGGCCGATGCCATCGTCGACCTGGTGTCCACCGGCAGCACGCTCAAGGCCAACCACCTGGTCGAGGTGGAACGCATCATGGACATCAGCGCGCGGCTGGTGGTCAACCAGGCCGCGCTCAAGCTCAAGCGCGAGCCGCTGCGTCGGCTGATCGATGCTTTCGCCCGCGCCGCGGGCGAATCGGCCAGCCCGGCCCGCGCCGCGGGCTGATCCTCCCACCCACGTCACCCGCGTCATCCGCACCATGCCCGCCGTCGACATCCGCCACCTCAGTACCACGTCCGCCAGTTTCGAAGCCGAGTTCCAGCGTGTGCTGCACTGGTCGGCCGAGACCGACGATGCGATCGAGCAGCGCGTGGCTGGCATCCTGGCCGACGTGAAGCAGCGCGGTGATGCCGCGGTGCTCGACTACACCGCGCGCTTCGATGGCCTGGCCGCCGACAGCATGGCCGCGCTGGAACTGTCGCAGGCCGATTTCAAGGCGGCCTTCGACGGCCTGCCCGCGGCCCAACGCGAGGCGCTGCAAGCCGCCACGCGCCGTGTACGCAGCTACCACGAGGCGCAGAAGAAGGCCTGCGGCGAGAGCTGGAGCTACCGCGACGAGGACGGCACGTTGCTGGGCCAGAAGGTCACGCCGCTCGACCGGGTGGGCATCTACGTGCCCGGCGGCAAGGCCGCCTACCCGTCCAGCCTGATCATGAACGCGGTGCCGGCGCATGTGGCGGGGGTGCAGGAGATCATCATGGTGGTGCCCACGCCGGTGCGCGGCAGCATGGCCACCGGCGGCAGCGGTGCGGCCGCCACCGCCGCCCGCGGCGAGCGCAACGAGTTGGTGCTGGCCGCAGCCCACGTGGCCGGCGTCAGTCGCGCCTTCACCATCGGTGGCGCGCAGGCGGTGGCCGCGCTGGCCTACGGCACGGCCACGGTGCCGCGCGTCGACAAGATCACCGGGCCGGGCAATGCCTACGTGGCCAGCGCCAAGAAGCGGGTGTTCGGCAGCGTGGGCATCGACATGATCGCCGGCCCCAGCGAGATCCTGGTGCTGGCCGACGGCAGCACGCCGGCCGACTGGGTGGCGATGGACCTGTTCAGCCAGGCCGAGCACGACGAGCTGGCGCAGAGCATCCTGCTGTGCCCCGATGCCGGGTACATCGCCGCGGTGCAGCGCGAGATCGATCGCCTGCTGCCCACCATGCCGCGTGCCGAGATCATCGCCAAGTCACTGGCCGGGCGCGGAGCGCTGATCCTCACCCGCAGCATGGAAGAGGCCTGCGCGATCAGCAACCGCATCGCGCCCGAGCACCTGGAGGTGTCCAGCCGCGATCCGCACCGCTGGGAGCCGCTGCTGCGCCACGCCGGCGCGATCTTCCTGGGTGCCTACACCAGCGAGAGCCTGGGCGACTACTGCGCCGGCCCCAACCACGTGCTGCCGACCTCGGGCACCGCACGCTTCTCGTCGCCGCTGGGCGTCTACGACTTCCAGAAGCGCAGCAGCCTGATCGAGGTCAGCGAGGCCGGCGCCCAGGTGCTGGGGCCGATCGCCGCCACGCTGGCCTATGGCGAAGGGCTGCAGGCGCATGCGCTGGCGGCGGAGTTTCGGCTGAAGCGCTGAGCTTGACACGAAGTTCGTGCAACACGAGAATCGTGCAACACGAAACCAGTGTGAGGGTTGCATCATGAAGAACGTCACCGTCACGATGGAAGACAGCGTTGCCGACTGGGCGCGCATGGAAGCCGCGCGCCGCAATACCAGCGTGTCGCGGCTGGTGGGTGAGATGCTGGCCGAGAAGATGCGCCGCGACGACGCTTACGAGCGGGCGATGCAGGAGTGGCTGCAGCGCGACCTGAGCTTCAGCTCCGACGGAACCCCTTACGCCAAGCGCGAAGAGCTCTATGCCGAGCGCCTCGATCGTTTTCGTTGACACCAACGTGCTGGTGTACTCGGAAGACCGGGCGCACCTGGAAAAACACGCCGCTGCGCGTCGCTGGCTGCGTGAACTCTGGTTGCGCCGCTGCGGCCGGGTGAGCACTCAGGTGCTGAACGAGTTCTATGTCGTTGCCACGCGCAAGCTCAAGCCGGCGATGCCGGCCGGCGATGTGCGGGCCGAGGTGCGCCGCTACCAGCGCTGGCAGCCTTGGTCGGTCGACCACGCCACGGTGGAAGCGGCCTGGGCCGTCGAAAGCCGCTACGGCGTGCACTACTGGGACGCCCTGATGGTCGCCGCCGCCCAGCAACAAGGCTGCTGTGCGCTGCTCACCGAGGACCTGCAGCACGACCAGGTGATCGACGGCGTGCGCATCCTCAACCCGTTCATCACCGGGCCCGAATGGCTCGACAACCCCAGCCTCGACAACCCCGGGCCAGCCCCGGCCGCACCATGACCCGCCTCGACGACAGCATCCAGCGCGTGATCCGCCGCGACATCCAGGGCATGCACGCCTACGCGGTGCAGCCCAGCGCCGGGCTCATCAAGCTCGACGCGATGGAAAACCCGTTCACGCTGAGCGCGGCCCTGCAGCACGCGCTGGGTGAGCGCCTGGGCCGCGTGGCGATCAACCGCTACCCCGCCGGCCGGGTGGACGACCTGCGCACCGCGCTGGCCGCCCATGCCGGCCTGCCCGAGGGCAACGCGCTGACGCTGGGCAACGGCTCCGACGAGCTGATCACGATGCTCAGCATGGCCTGTGATCTGCCCGGCGCGGTGGTGATGGCGCCGTTGCCGGGCTTCGTGATGTACGCGATGTCGGCGCAGTTGCAGGGGCTGAAGTTCGTCGGCGTGCCGCTGACGGCCGATTTCGAGCTGGACGAGGCGGCAATGCTGGCCGCCATCGCCGAGCATCGGCCCTCGCTGCTGTACCTGGCGTACCCGAACAACCCCACCGCCAACCTGTGGCGCGACGCCACCATCGAGCGCTGCATCGCCGCGATGGGCGACGTCAACGGCCTGGTGGTGATGGACGAGGCCTACCAACCCTTTGCCGCGCGCGATTCGATGGACCGGCTGCGCCGCCACCCGCACCTGCTGGTGATGCGCACGATGAGCAAGTTCGGCCTGGCCGGCGTGCGCATCGGCTACCTGATGGGCGCCGCCGCGCTGATCACCGAGGTCGAGAAGCTGCGCCCGCCCTACAACATCAGCGTGCTCAATGCCGAGGCGGCGCTGTTCGCGCTGGATCATGCAGCGGTGTATGCCGAGCAGGCGGCCACGATCCGCGCCGAACGCGAGCGCCTGTTCGCGGCGTTGAGCGACCTGCCCGGTGTGTTGCCTTACCCCAGCCAGGCCAACATGATCCTCACCCGCGTGCCCGATGCCGCCAGCACCTTTGCTGGCATGAAGCAGCGCGGCGTGCTGGTCAAGAACGTGTCGCCGCTGCACCCGCTGCTGGCCAACTGCCTGCGCATCACGGTGGGCGCGTCCGACGAGAATCGCCGCATGCTCGACGCGCTGCGCGCGTCGCTCTGAACCCGAAAGACCAGACCATGGACCCGACCTCCGACCGCACGGCCGACGTCAGCCGCAACACCAAGGAGACGCAGATCCGCGTGCGCCTGAACCTCGACGGCACCGGCCAGGGCGTGTTCGCCACCGGCATCGGCTTCTTCGACCACATGCTCGACCAGGTGGCGCGCCACGGCTTGATCGACATCGACATCCAGTGCCAGGGTGATCTGCACATCGACGGCCACCACACGGTCGAAGACGTCGGCATCACGCTGGGCATGGCGGTGGCGCAGGCGGTGGGCGACAAGCGTGGCATCACCCGCTACGGCCACAGCTACGTGCCGCTGGACGAGGCGTTGACGCGCGTGGTGGTCGACTTCTCCGGCCGGCCCGGGCTGCACCAGCACATCCCGTTCACCTCGGGCATGGTCGGCAACCTCGACACGCAGCTGGTCTACGAGTTCTTCCAGGGTTTCGTCAACCATGCGTTGTGCACGCTGCACATCGACAACCTGAAGGGCATCAACGCCCACCACCAGGCCGAGACGGTGTTCAAGGCCTTTGGCCGCGCGCTGCGTTTGGCGCTGACGCCTGATGCGCGCTCGGCCGGCGTGATCCCCTCCACCAAGGGCAGCCTGTAGCCATGCGAAAGACAGTGGCCGTCGTCGACTACGGCATGGGCAACCTGCGCTCGGTGTCGCAGGCGGTGATGCATGTGGCCGCCGCCTCGGGCTACGAGGTGATCGTCACCCAACGACCCGAGGACGTGATGGCCGCCGAGCGGGTGGTGCTGCCTGGCCAGGGCGCGATGCGCGACTGCATGCGCGAGCTGCACGACTCGGGGCTGAAGGAGGCGGTGCTCGACGCCGCGGTGCGCAAGCCGCTGATGGGCGTGTGCGTGGGCATGCAGATGCTGCTCGACCACAGTGAGGAGCAGGACACACCCGGCCTCGGCCTGATCCCCGGCCGCGTGAAGCGCTTCCAGCTCGAAGGCCGCATCCAGCCCGACGGCAGCCGCTACAAGGTGCCGCAGATGGGCTGGAACCAGGTCTTCGCGCAGGCGCCGGGCGGCATGCCACATCCGATCTGGCAGGGCGTGTCCGACGGCAGCTGGTTCTACTTCGTGCACAGTTATTACGCCGCGCCGTCGGACCCGCGCCACATCGCGGGCCTCACCGAGTACGGTGAGCGCTTTACCTGCGCAGTGGCGCGGGATAACATTTTTGCCACCCAGTTCCATCCCGAGAAGAGTGCCGACCAGGGCCTGGCCCTGTATCGCAACTTCCTCGCCTGGAAGCCCTGAGCCTCGCTCGATCCCACCCACCCCCCACCTTGCCGCTGCCCCAGCCATGCTGCTGATCCCTGCCATCGACCTGAAAGACGGCCACTGCGTTCGCCTCGAGAAGGGCGACATGAACGTCTCCACCACCTTCGGTGAAGACCCCGCCGCGATGGCGCGCCGCTGGCTGGACGCCGGCGCGCGCCGCCTGCACCTGGTCGACCTCAACGGCGCCTTTGCCGGCAAGCCGGTCAACGAGCCCGCGATCAAGGCCATCCTGCGCGAGGTGGGCGACAAGATCCCGGTGCAGCTGGGTGGGGGCATCCGCGATCTCGACACCATCGAGCGCTACCTCGACGACGGCATCAGCTACATCATCATCGGCACCGCGGCGGTCAAGAGCCCGGGCTTCCTGAAGGACGCCTGCACGGCGTTCGGCGGCCACATCATCGTGGGGCTGGACGCCAAGGACGGCAAGGTGGCCACCGACGGCTGGAGCAAGCTCACCGGCCACGAGGTGGTCGACCTGGCACGCAAGTTCCAGGATTACGGCGTCGAGGGCGTGATCTACACCGACATCGGCCGCGACGGCATGCTCACCGGCATCAACATCGAGGCCACGGTGAAATTGGCGCAGGCACTCACCATCCCGGTGATCGCCTCGGGCGGCCTGTCCGACATCGCCGACATCGAGCGCCTGTGCGCGATCGAGGGCGAAGGCGTCGAGGGCGTGATCTGCGGCCGCTCGATCTACAGCGGCGCGCTGGATTTCGTCGCCGCGCAGCGGCGGGCCGACGAGTTGCTGGCCGGCTGAGCACCGCACACATCAGCCAGCCAGCCACGAGGGCGCCGCGAGGCGCCCTCGGTGTTTCAGGCCTGCCGGCGGCGTTGGGCGGCCCAGCCGACGATGCCCAGGCCAGCCAGCATCAGGGCGTAGGTTTCGGGTTCCGGCACGACCGTGACGAAGGCCCGAATCTCGCCACCGCCGAAGGTCGAGGTGTGGATGTTGAAGTAGGCATTGCCCGAGGCCAGGTTGTTGATCAGGCGCTCCTCCGCACCGGCCACCGTGCCTCCGCTGCCGGTGATGAAGCTGGCGTTGTACTGGTCGGCCTGGTTCAGATTGATCAGCCGGGAATAGCTGCCGCTCTGAATGCCCAACGGGAACCCGGGCAGCAGGCCTGCTTGGGCCAACGCCACGCTCGCGGTGCCCGTGTTGGGCGACGCCGTGCAGCAGTGGATGTGCGCATTGCTGGTATTGCCCGACAGGCCGGCCCAGGTGGCGTTGATGTTCAGCGTGTGGCCGACGGGGTCGTAGACCATGTCGAGCGTGCCGGAGCCGGTGGCCCCGTCCGCCTCGGCGGCGAAGGTGCCTTGGAAGTTGGTGAGCTGCGCCTGGGCCGGCGCGGCCATCAGGACTGCGGTGCCAAAGGCGACAAGCGATAGCGAATGCGTCATGGTGGTCAACTCCTGGGGGGAATGGAGGAAGAGCCCTCAACCAGACCATACGCATGACACGCGTCAATTCGTCCGCCCATCGCCCCCCATGTCTAGGGGCAGGGATAATCTCTAGTCCCCTCGAACCCCTGCCGCCATGCTCGCCAAACGCATCATTCCCTGCCTCGACGTCACCGGCGGCCGTGTCGTCAAGGGCGTCAACTTCGTCGAACTGCGTGATGCCGGTGATCCGGTGGAGATCGCCGCGCGCTACAACGAGCAGGGCGCCGACGAGCTGACCTTCCTCGACATCACCGCCACCAGCGACGGCCGCGACCTGATCCTGCACATCATCGAAGCAGTGGCCTCGCAGGTGTTCATCCCGCTGACCGTGGGCGGCGGCGTGCGCACCGTGGCCGACGTGCGGCGGCTGCTCAACGCCGGGGCCGACAAGGTCAGCTTCAACTCGGCGGCCATCGCCAATCCGCCGGTGATCCAGGAAGCTTCGGCCAGATACGGCGCGCAGTGCATCGTGGTGGCCATCGACGCCAAGCGCCGCCACGGCGACGACCTGGCCGCGCGCGGCCCGGGCTGGGATGTCTACAGCCACGGCGGGCGCAAGAACATGGGCCTGGATGCGGTGGCCTGGGCGCGGCAGATGGCCGAGTTCGGCGCCGGCGAGATCCTGCTGACCAGCATGGACCGCGACGGCACCAAGATCGGCTTCGACCTGGAGCTGACCCGTGCGGTCAGCGACGCCGTGCCGGTGCCGGTGATCGCCTCGGGTGGCGTGGGCGCGCTGCAGCACCTGGCCGAAGGCATCCAAATCGGCGGCGCCGACGCGGTGCTGGCCGCCAGCATCTTCCACTACGGCGAGTTCACCGTCGGCCAGGCCAAGGCGATGCTGGCGCAGCACGGCATCCCGGTGCGGCTGTGAAGCCGCCGGCACGCGGCGGACCGCCGCGGGAAGTGAGGCTGATCGGCGGCACGCTCAAGCGCAGCAAGCTGCCAGTGGCCGACCGACCCGGCCTGCGGCCCACGCCCGACCGGGTGCGCGAGACGCTGTTCAACTGGCTGGGAACCGATCTGACGGGCTGGCGCGTGCTGGATGCCTTTGCCGGCAGCGGCGCGCTGGGCTTCGAGGCTGCCTCGCGCGGCGCGGCCGAAGTGCTGCTGCTTGAGCGCGATCCGGTGCTGGTGGCCAGTTTGCGCGCCAGCCAGGTGCGGTTGAACGCCACCACGCTGCGCATCGAGCTGGCCGATGCGCTGGCGTGGATGGCCCGCTGCGCACCCGCCCGCTTCGACCTGGTGCTGATCGATCCGCCCTTCGACGCCGGCCTGCAGCCGGCCGCGCTGGCGGCAGCCGCGCCGCTGCTGGCCGATGGCGGTTGCCTGTACCTGGAATCACCAGCGTCACTGGCCGCAGCCGAGATGCCTGCCGGATTTGCACTTTTGCGACACGGCCGCGCCGGCTTGGTGCACTATCATTTGCTGCGGCGCAGCACCTGATCGGGGTCAAGCGCCCACCCGAGACACCGAGGAGACGCCCGTGACCCACGCCAAGTTCATGACCGCCGTCTACCCCGGCACCTTCGACCCGATGACGCTGGGCCACGAGGATCTGATGCGCCGGGCGTCGCGCCTGTTCGACAAGCTGATCCTGGCGGTGGCAGCGGGGCACCACAAGCGCACCATGTTCAATGTCGACGAGCGCATGGACATGGCGCAGGAGATTGCCCGGCCCTACGGCAACATCGAGGTGATTCCCTTCCGCGGGCTGCTGCGCGACTTCGTGGTGGGCAACGGTGGCAACGTGGTGGTGCGCGGCCTGCGCGCGGTGAGCGACTTCGAGTACGAGTTCCAGATGGCCGGCATGAACCGCCAGCTGATGCCCGACGTCGAGACGCTGTTCCTCACCCCATCCGACCAGTACCAGTTCGTCAGCAGCACCTTCGTGCGTGAGATTGCCACCCTGGGCGGTGATGTCTCCAAGTTCGTGGCACCCTCGGTGCTTGTACGGCTGAAGGAGCGCGTGGCGCGTCCGCCGACGGAAGAGTGAGCCCATGGCCTTGATGATCACGGACACGAGCGGCGGATTCAGGCAACGCCTGCGTTGCCCCGCCGCACGCGCCCGAGGCCTGCAAGCCGAGGGCGTATTCGTCGGGGAGCAGGAGGGCCTATGGCGCTGATGATCACCGACGAATGCATCAACTGCGACGTCTGCGAGCCCGAATGCCCCAACCAAGCGATCTCGATGGGCGAAGAGTTCTACGTGATCGACCCAGGCAAGTGCACCGAATGTGTCGGCCACTTCGACGAGCCGCAGTGTGTGCAGGTGTGCCCGGTGGCCTGCATCCCGGTGAACCCGCAGCAGGTTGAAACCCGGGACCAGCTGTGGTCCAAGTACCGCGTGCTGATCGCCGGCCTGGCGGCTTGACGGCCGCCCGCCGTGCGCGCTGGCCAGCTAAGCGCCGGGGGCGGTCTTGGTCTTCGGTTTCGGCCCCGATTTCTTGGCCTTGAGGGTCAGCTTCTTCGTCTTGCGCTGGGGCTTGCTGGCGGCCGGTTTGGCGGCGTCGGCGGCGATCGGCCCAATGCCCGCCGCGCGCTGGCCTGCCGCGGCTTGCTCCCGGGCGCGGCGCTCGGCGCGCAGGCGGTCGGCCAGTGCGGTCTCGCGGCGCTTCACCTCCTGGGCCTGCTGCAGCTGGGCAGCGCTTCGGGGATCGTCGGCCGACACCGCTGTGCCGCCCGGGCAGGGCGCGTCGGAATAGCTGCTGCCGCAGCGGTACACCCCGGCGGCCGGCGCCTGCGCGTCGGCCCCGGTCGCACACAGCAGCAGGGCCACCACGCTCGCGGCGGGCAGGCCGAAGACCATCGTGCGGCGAGGCGGCATGGCAGTTCCTGGGTTGAGGCTCAATCGCTGGCGTCGGCGGCCGGCGCGGCGGGGGCAGGAGGGGCAGCGGTCGTCGTCGCTGCCGGCGCTTCGGCCGGCCGCGGGGGCTTGGGCCGCGGCGGCTTGGCGTGGATCTTCATCAGCGCGCGGTCCATCGCGCCGTCCAGCAGCAGCGGCAGCGCCTTCACCGATTCGGTGATGCACCCGTTGATGGCCACGCGCTCGTCCAGCGGCGGCTTGCGCAGCACGAAGTTGGCCACCTCGGCGCGCACGCCCGGATGGCCGATGCCGATGCGCAATCGCCAGAAGTCGGGTGAACCCAACTGGGCCAGGATGTCCTTCAGCCCGTTGTGGCCGGCCGCGCCGCCGCCCTGCTTGAGCTTCATCTGGCCGGGCAGCAGGTCGAGCTCGTCGTGCACCACCAGGATCTGCGCCGGTTCGATCTTGAAGAAGCGCGCCAGCGGCGCCACCGCTTTGCCCGACAGGTTCATGAAGGTCATCGGCTGCAGCAGCCACACCGGGCCATCGGCGGGGTTGGGCCGGTTCACCCGCGCGACCATGCCGTGGTAGTTGCGGTCGAAGGCGAGCGATGCGCCCAGCTGCCGGGCGGCCGCGTCCACCCACCAGAAGCCGGCGTTGTGGCGTGTGTGTTCGTACTCCGGGCCCGGGTTGCCCAGACCGACGATCAATCGAATCATGGCGGCGATTATCCCGGCGGGCGCAGCGCGGTGCGGGCGCCATCGGCCAGCGCGCGGCCGACGCGGTCGAGGGCACCGGCGCGCAGCGGGGCGTCCATCGCCGTCGTGGTGGCCTTGGTCGCCACGCCGGGTGGGGCCGCGGCCTGCAGCTTCCACTGGTGCCAGTGCAGCAGCACGTCGACAAACACCTCGGCGTGCAGTGCCTGCAGCTCGCCGCGCGCCAGACGGGGCGCGGCCATCTGCTCGGGCATCACGCCGATGCCCCAGCCCATCAGCGCGGCGCGCACATGGGCCTCGGTCGAGGGCACATGCCGTTCCACCAGCCGCGGCCCGCTCACGCCGAAGGCCTGGCCCACCCACACCGCGTGGTTGTCGTCCTTGCGGTTGAACACCAGCCACGGCACCCGGGCGAAGTTGCCGCGGTTCAGGCCTTGCGGCAGCGCCTGGGCGATGAAGCCCGGGCTGGCCACGGCGACATAGCGCATGCAGCCCAGTGGCGTGACGCTGCAGCCGCGCAGCGCCTCGGCCACGGTGCTGACGCAACCCAGCACCGTGCCCTGGCGCAGGCTCTCGTGGGTGAAGTCCTGGTCGTCGACGATCAACTCCAGCCCGAAGCCCTGCTGCAGCCCCGCGTGCACCACCGCATCCAACGCCGGCAGCACCCAGGTGGCCAGGCTGTCGGCATTCACGGCGATCGGCAGGCGCTCGTCATCGCCCAGCGTGGCGCCCATCTCGCGGGCGATGTCGGCGCGCATGGCCTGCATCTGCCGGGCGTAACGCAGCAGCAGCTTGCCCGGCTCGGTCAGGCGCAGCGGGCGCGAGCGCACCACCAGCAGCCGGCCCAGGCTGGTCTCGAGCGCGCGCAGGCGCTGCGACACCGCCGACTGGGTGATCGCCAGCTGCTGCGCCGCCCGATCGAAGCTGCCGGCATCGGCCAGTGCGGCCAGGCATTCCAGCGCGGCGGGGTCGAAGGCGTTCATCAGGCTGGCTACTGTAGCGATAGTTCGAGTGATGTCACTTCATGTTGAGCGGGACCTGTTTACAGAATGATCGATCAACCCTTTGCGGAAGACCGTCATGCGCATCGCCGTACCGAAGGAAATCAAGAACCACGAGTACCGCGTGGGGCTCACGCCGGCCAGCGTGCGCGAGCTGGTGCATCGTGGCCACGAGGTCTGGGTGCAGGCCGGCGCCGGCATTGCCATCGGCCTGGGCGACGCGCAGTACCTGGCCGCCGGTGCCCGCCTGGCCGCCGATGCCGACGAGGCCTTTGCGCGCGGCGAGATGATCGTCAAGGTCAAGGAGCCGCAGCCCGCCGAGATACCGCGGCTGCGTCAGGGCCAGATCCTCTACACCTACCTGCACCTGGCGCCCGACCCGGTGCAGACCGCGGCGCTGATCAAGTCGGGTGCGGTGTGCATCGCCTACGAGACGGTCACCGGTCCGGGTGGCGGCCTGCCGCTGCTGGCGCCGATGAGCGAGGTGGCCGGACGCATGGCGGTGCAGGCCGGCGCCACGCACCTGGAGAAGAGCCACGGCGGCATGGGCGTGCTGCTGGGCGGCGTGCCGGGCGTGGCCCCCGCGCATGTGGTGATCCTGGGCGGCGGCGTGGTGGGCACCAATGCCTTGCAGATGGCCGTGGGCCTGGGCGCGCGGGTCACCGTGCTCGACAAGAGCGTCGATCGGTTGCGCCAACTCGACCTGGTGTTCGGCAACCGCATCAGCACCATGTTCAGCCATGCCCAGAGCGTGGAAGAGGCGGTGCTGGCGGCCGACCTGGTGATCGGCGGCGTGCTGATCCCCGGTGCGGCGGCGCCCAAGCTGGTGACACGCGGCATGGTCTCGCGCATGAAGCCCGGAGCGGTGGTGGTGGACGTTGCCATCGACCAGGGCGGCTGCTTCGAGACCTCGCACGCGACCACCCACGACGCCCCGACCTTCGTGGTCGACGGCGTGGTGCACTACTGCGTGGCCAACATGCCCGGCGCGGTGGCGCGCACCTCCACCTTTGCGTTGAACCACGCCACCATCGGCCATGCGCTGGCGCTGGCCGACCACGGCTGGCGCAAAGCCTTGCGGGCCAATGGCCACCTGCGTGCCGGCCTGAACGTGGCGCTGGGCCACGTCACCTGCGAGCCGGTGGCGCGGCAGCTGGGCCATGCCTACGTGCCGGCCGAACGGCTGACCGACTGATCAGGAAGGCGGCCCGCTGACCGCGGGTGCAAACCAGCACCCCAGAAAGCAGAAAGCCCCGCAGGGCGGGGCTTCCGGTGTGTGCAGCAGCCCGTGGGGCTGCCCGGCATCACTTCTTCTTGGCAGCCTTCTTGGCCGGCACCGCGGCGAC
The DNA here is from genome assembly GCA_001770815.1 of Burkholderiales bacterium RIFCSPHIGHO2_12_FULL_69_20. GTDB lineage: Bacteria > Pseudomonadota > Gammaproteobacteria > Burkholderiales > Burkholderiaceae_C > Pseudaquabacterium. The sequence continues at coordinate 13,375 of MESD01000166.1, read as the reverse complement.
GGCCGCCGGGGCCACTTCTTCCTCGATCTTCGGCGCGGTGGCCGAGACGATCACCGGATCCAGCTTGCCATGCTTGACGACCTTGATGCCGTCGGCCAGCACCAGATCGGACACATGCAGCGACTGGCCCTTGACCAGGCCGGTCAGGTCGACGGCGATGAACTCGGGCAGCTGGGTGGCCAGGCACTCGACCTCGACCTCGGTCTTGACGTGGGCGACCAGGCACTTGTCGGTCTTGACGGCCACCGAGCTCTCCTCGCCCGAGAAGTGCAGCGGCACCTTCTTGCGCAGCCGGGTGGTTTCGTCCACGCGCTGGAAGTCGACGTGCAGCACTTGCTGCTTCCAGGGGTGCATCTGGAAGTCACGCAGCAGCACCTTCTGGGTGGCGCCGCCGAGGTCCATCTCGAGCAGCGAGCTGTGGAAGGCTTCCTTCTTCAGCGCGAAGTACAGCGCGTTGTGATCGAGTTCGATCATGGCAGGCTCGCCGGCGCCGAAGACGATGCCGGGCACCTTGCCGCTCATGCGCAGGCGGCGGCTCGCTCCGGTCCCCTGCAGATTGCGCTCGAAAGCGGTGAATTTCATGGTTGCTCCATGTGAGGCGCCCGCGACCAGGCACCTGGGGTGAAGGCGCGAGCAGGCTGCCCGCGCCGGTGAGAGCCGGTCAGAAGTTGGCGTTCTGCTCGGCGAAGAGGGAGGTGACCGATTCGCCGTCGGAGATGCGGCGGATGGTCTCGGCAAACAGGAAGGCCACCGACAGCTGGCGGATCTTCTTGCAGGCCCGGGCGGCGTCGGACAAGGGGATGGTGTTGGTGATCACCACCTCGTCGAGCTGGCTGCCGGCGATGCGTTCAACCGCCGGTCCCGACAGGATCGGGTGCGTGCAGTAGGCGAATACGCGCTTGGCGCCACGCTCCTTGAGCACCTCGGCGGCTTTGACCAGCGTGCCGGCGGTGTCGATCATGTCGTCCATGATCACGCAGTTGCGGCCGTCGATTTCGCCGATCACGTGCATCACTTCCGACACGTTGGCCTTGGGTCGGCGTTTGTCGATGATGGCCAGATCACACCCCATCTGCTTGGCCAGCGCGCGCGCGCGCACGACGCCGCCAACGTCGGGGCTGACCACCACCAGATCGGGGTAGGCCTTGCTCTTGAGGTCGGACAGCAGCACGGGCGACGCGTAGATGTTGTCGACCGGGATGTCGAAGAAACCCTGGATCTGGTCGGCGTGCAGGTCCATCGTCAGCACGCGCTCGACGCCCACGGTCTCGAGCAGGTTGGCCACCACCTTGGCGCTGATCGGCACGCGCATCGAGCGCGGGCGGCGGTCCTGCCGGGCATAGCCGTAATAGGGGATCACGGCGGTGATGCGGCGTGCACTGGCTCGCTTCAACGCATCGACCATGATCAGCAGTTCCATCAGGTTCTCGTTGGTCGGTGCGCAGGTGCTCTGCACCACGAACACGTCGCGGGCGCGCACGTTCTGCTGCACCTCGACGGTGACCTCGCCATCGGAGAACCGGCCCACGGTGGCCTTGCCCAGCTCGACGCCCAGGCTCCTGGCCATCTCATGCGCCAGCGCGGGGTTGGCGTTGCCGGTGAACAGCACGGTGTTGAACAGCACGGTACGTTCTCCGTCAGACCTGAAACCGCTGGGGTGGGATGAGCGACTGGGTGAAATGGATTTGGCAGGGGAGGAAGGACTCGAACCCTCGCATGTCGGAATCAAAATCCGATGCCTTGACCAACTTGGCGACTCCCCTACACAGGACCCGGTTTGCACCGAACCCCTGAAACTGTCTCAGCTGGCCCAACCCATCAGAGGGTGGTGGTCCAGGCTGCGGCACATTCTGCCTGCCCATCCTGGTGGAAGGTTCTCCACCCGATCTGTCGCCAAGGGCTGGCCGGCTGTGCCGTTGTCTTCATCAATCACTCTCGCGAACACTGCACTGCCTGAACCCGACATCCGGCTGTTGCCGAAGCGGATTTCAAGCCACCGGGCGACTTGCGTCACGTCGGGGCAGCTGGCTTCGGCCGGGGGCTGCAAATCATTGCGGCCAAAATCCCAAAACGACCCGTCTGAGGCCTTTCCTGAACGCTGAGCGTCTGCGAGAAAGCTCATGACTATAACAGCTTCGGTGTTGCGAACCAAGAGTGGGCTGCCAAAAATCGACGCCGTGGCGATGGCAGCGGCGGGTTTGACGACCATGAAGCGCTGCGTCGGCAGGGCGCCCTCGGGCAACGGCGTGAGCTGCTCGCCGATGCCTTCGACGAAGGCGCTGTGGCCGCCGACGAAGAACGGCACGTCGGCGCCCAGCGGCAGCGCAATCTGCTGCAGCCGCTGGCGCGGCCAGTTCAGGCCCCACAACCGGTTGAGGGCCAGCAGCGTGCTGGCCGCGTCCGAGCTGCCGCCGCCCAGCCCGGCGCCCCAGGGCACCCGCTTCATCACCGACAGATCGGCACCCAGCGCGGTGCCGCTGGCCTGCTGCAGCGCGCGGGCGGCGCGCAGGCTCAGGTCGTCGGCGGGCAGTGCGGGCCCCAAGTCGTGGCGCTGCAGGCGGCCATCGCTGCGGCGTTCGAAGTGCAGGGTGTCGCACCAGTCGATCAGCACGAACACCGACTGCAGCAGGTGGTAGCCATCGGGCCGCCGGCCCACCACGTGCAGGAACAGGTTGAGCTTGGCCGGTGCCGGCACGTCGTACAGCGCGGCCAGGGTCATGGGTGCACCCTTGGGCCTGCGGCCCGTCCCGCCGAGCGGGAGTGAGCCCCTTCTGGCGGCCGTGCGGGGCTCACGAAGGCAGCTCCACCCGTGCGCGCACGGTGATCATCGGCGGCAAGGCGCGCACGGCTTCGAGCGCACCTTCGTCCCAGCGTTGCAGGTTGATCTGCCAGCCCAGTTGCTCGAAGCCGGGCACGCCATCGGCGCGGGCCGAGGCCGGTGCACCGGTCCAGGCGCGCCCGCGCAGCCAGTCGAACAGCGCGGCCATCGGGATGGCTTCGCCCAGCGACGCGCGCGCCAGCGCGTCGAGATCGGCGTAGCGGGTTTCACCGCCGCCGGGCTGGGCCAGCACCGCCGCGCCCGGTGCCCATTGGGCGCGCAGGGCCGTGGTGCCCAGCGGGCCGCTCAACACCAGGCCACCCTGGCGGGCCGTGCCGCTCAACTCGAAGCCGCCGCTGACCGAGCGCTCGGGCTGGCCGTCGACCCGGATCGACAGCCGGCCGCTGAGCAGTTCGCCCGTAACCGGTGGCGCCAGGCTGGCACAACCGGCCAGGCCCAGCGTCAGCACCATGGCCCACAGGATCGCCCGCAGCCCGCCAACGGCCAGGCTCACAGGCCGACTTTCAGCCGCGCCAGCGTCTCACGCAGCACCTCGTTGCTGGCGTCCTTGCCACGCGCCTCCTGCCAGACCTTGCGCGCCTCGTCGTGCTGGCCGGCGGCCCACAGCACCTCGCCCAGGTGGGCGGCGATCTCGGTGTCCGGCCGGGCGTGGTACGCCTGGCGCAGCAGCCTCAGCGCCTCGTCACGGTTGCCCAGGCGAAACTCAACCCAGCCCAGGCTGTCGGTGATGAAGGGGTCGCCAGGCGACAGCGCGAGCGCGCGCTGGATCAGCTCGCGCGCCTCGGGCAGGCGCAGGCCGCGGTCGGCCAGCGAATAGCCCAGCGCATTGTGCGCATGCGGATGGTCGGGCTTGAGCGCGATCACCTGGCGCAGCAGCCGCTCCATTTCGGGCAGACGGTCGAGCTTCTCTTCCACCATCGCCTGCTCGTAGATCAGGTCGGTGTCATCGGCAAAACGCTGCACCGCAGCGGCCAGCACCTCGGCGGCCTCCTGCCAGCGCTTGACGTCACGCAGCATCTGCGCCTCGGCCATCAGCTTGGCGCGGGCGTCGTCGCCGGTGCGCTCGGGCACGGCCTGGATCAGCGCGCGGGCCTCGCGCAGCTGGCCCTGGCGGGCCAACAAGCCGGCGCGCCGGGCCTGCACCTCAAGCAGGCGCTGCGGGTTGTCCACCTTGGCCAGCCAGGCCTCGGCGGCCTGGATGTCGCCGCGCTGCTCGGCCGCCTGGGCCAGCAGCAACCAGGCCTGGGTGAGGTCGCGGCCACCGGCCGACGGCGGGCTGAGGGCATCGTCGTCATCGTCATCTGCCGCCGACGCGGCCGGTGCTGCCGGTGCGGCAGGCAGGCCGGTCTGCGCAGCGGGTGCGGGCGCGCTGGCCAACGCCACATAGCGCAGCAGGGCGGCCTCGGCCTCGCGCGGCTGCTTGAGCTCGAGGCGCAGCGCGCCCAGCGTCAACCAGGGCTCGGGCAACTGCGGCCGGTCTTGCGTCAGGCGCTCGAGCTGGCGGCTGGCGTCGGCATAACGCTGCGACTGCGTGAGCGTTCGCACATAGGCCAGCCGCAGCGCGGGCTCGGCATCGGGGCGCGCCAGGTAGCCGGTGACCAGCGCTTCGGCGTCGGGCGTGCCGGGCAGCAGGTCGAGTGCCAGCAGCACCGGGCCGGGCGCGGCGGCGTCGTCGGTCTGCGCCGCACGGGCCAGGCCCAGCGCCTGCACCGGCAGGCCGGCCGCCAGGTGCGCGCGGCCCAGCGCCACCCGCGCGGCGGTGCGGGTGCCCGGGTCGTCGAGGTAGGGCGTCAGCAGCTTGCCGCTGAGCACCAGCGCGCGCTGCTGGTCGGGCAGGCGCTGCAGCAGCCGCGGCAGACTGGCGATCAGGCCGGGCCGCTCCATCGTGGGTGCGGCGGCGATCCAGGCGGCCAAGGGCCCGGCGGCGTCGTCGGCGCGGTTCAGGGCCAGCAGGATCTGGGTCTGGTAGCGCAGCGGCGCCACCGACTGCGGCTTGGCGTTGCGCCAGGCGGTGGCCGCCGCCAACGCCTGCTCGCCGGCGCGCGCCTGCAAGGCGATCTCGACCGCGCGCTGGAACAGCGTTTCGTCGGATTGGCGCTTCGCCGCGTCGAGGATCACTTCGAAGGCGTTGCCGGCCCGGCCGGCCTTCAGCTCCAGCTCGCCGATCAGCAGCTGGTAGAACAGCAACGCGTCGAGCGACGAATTGGCCGGTGCAGGCGTGGCCGCCGCGGTGCTTGCCAGTGGTGCGGCGGTGGGCGAGGACGGCTGGGCCAGGGGGGCACCGCAGACGAGGGCCGCGGCCAACGCGACCGCCTTGAACAAGGCGGGCCGTGGGCCGCTGAAGCGGGCTGCGAAGCCGGTCATGGAGACTCCTGGAAACTGGTCTGATTCTAGGTGGCGACCATAATTCCCCATGCCCGAACTGCCTGAGGTGGAAGTCACACGCGCCAGCCTGGCCGACCGGCTGGTGCACGCCCAGGTGCGGGGGGGGCGCCTGGGCAAGCCGCTGCGCTGGCCGCTGGGCGTGCCGGCGCAGCAGCTGATCGGCCGCCGCATCGGCCTGCTGCAGCGCCGCGGCAAGTACCTGTGGATGCCGCTGGCCGGTGCCGGGCCGGCCGACGACCCGTCGCCCGAGGGCGGCCTGCTGCTGCACCTGGGCATGTCGGGTTCGCTGAACCTGGCCGATGCACCGGGCATGGCCGGCGTGCACGATCATTTCGAGCTGGACACCAGCCGCGGCGTGCTGCGGCTGACCGATCCGCGGCGCTTCGGTGCGGTGGTGTGGTCCGACGCACTGCAGCAGGACCCGGCGGCCAGGCTGCTGTCGCGCCTGGGCGCTGAACCGTTCGACGCCACGTTCACGCCGTTGCACCTGCACGCCGCGCTGCAGGGGCGGCGCACGCCGATCAAGGCGGCGCTGCTGGCCGGCGACATCGTCGTGGGCGCGGGCAACATCTACGTCAGCGAGGCGCTGTTCCGCGCCGGCATCGACCCCCGCACCCGCTGCGAGCAGCTCAGCCGCCCGCGCTGCGAGCGCCTGCTGGCGGCGCTGCGGCTGACACTGGCGCGCGCCATCGAGCTGGGTGGCAGCACGTTGCGCGACTTCAAGGACGCGCATGGCGTGAGTGGTGCCTTCCAGGACGAGGCCCTGGTCTACGGCCGCGAGGGCCAGACCTGCGGCCGCTGCGGCGGCACGATCCGTCGCATCGTGCAGGGCCAGCGGTCCACCTACTTTTGCGGCGGCTGCCAGCGGCGTTGAGGATGTCACGGTGCCGGTCCGGCCGGCATGTCAGCAATTGTTTCGGGCACGACCAGGCGCCGGGGCCTGCGCTAGGATGGATTTTTACCCACGCCGGCCCGTCGTCATGTCGAATTCGCTCCTGGCACGCATGGACTCGCTCGCCGCCTGGCGCCGCGGGCTCGACCGTGGCGTGGAGCACCTGCTCACAGCGCTGTCCGACGGTGGTCTGCTCGACGCCCCCGGCCGTGCGCTGGGCGCGGCGGTGCGGCAACGGCTGGCCTCCGATCGGCTGGTGCTGGCCTTCGTCGCCGAGTTCTCGCGCGGCAAGTCCGAGCTGATCAACGCACTGTTTTTCGCCGACACCGGCCACCGCGTGCTGCCGGCCACGCCGGGCCGCACCACCATGTGCCCGGTCGAACTGGCCTGGGATGCGCAGCAGCCGCCGTCACTGCAATTGCTGCCGATCGCCACACGCGCCGGTGGCCAGAGCGTGCTGGCGCTGCGCGAGCAACCCGATCTCTGGCAGCAGATGGCCCTGCCGGTGGGTGATGGCGAGGCCATGGCCCAGGTGCTGCAGCAAGTGATGCGGGTGCAGCGGGTGCCGCTGGACGAAGCCCGCGCGCTGGGCTTCTGGAGCGACGAACACCCCGAGGACAACCCGCCGCGCGATGCGCACGATCAGGTCGAGGTGCCGGCCTGGCGCCATGCGCTGATCAACTACCCGCACCCCTTGCTGCAGCGCGGGCTGGTGGTGGTCGACACCCCCGGCCTCAACGCCATCGGTGCCGAGCCCGAGCTGACGCTGTCGCTGCTGCCCACCGCGCATGCCGCGGTGTTCTTGCTGGCCGCCGATGCCGGCGTCACCCGGTCCGATCTGGCGGTGTGGCGCGATCACCTGGGCGATCGCGGCTGCGAACGCTTCGTCGTGCTCAACAAGATCGACACGCTGGCCGATCCGTTGCTGGATGCGGCGCAGGTGGCGGCCCAGGTGCAGCGCCAGTGCGACGACGCCGCAGCCACGCTGGGTGTCGAGCCCGGGCGGGTTTTTGCGCTGTCGGCCCGGCAGGCGCTGGCCGCGCGGGTGCAGGGCGACGAGGCGGCACTGGCCGCCAGCCGCCTGCCGGCACTGGAGCAGGCCCTGGTGCAGCAACTGCTGCCGCAGCGCAGCCGGGTGATCGGCCGCATGGTCGAGGACGGCGTGCTGGCGCTGCACCAGCTGGCGCTGCGGCGGCTGTCCGACCGCCAGCGTGAGCTGGCCGATCAGGGCTTCGAGCTGCGCAGCCTGCGCGGCAAGAGCGCGGCGCGCCTGCGCCTGCTGAGCAGCCGGCTCGAAGCTGAAGCCGCCGAGTTCGAGCGCTGCGCGCCGCGCCTGGCGGCGCTGCGTGCGGTGCTGGCGCGCCAACAAGAGGCGCTGCTGGCCGGCTTGTCGGGCCACCGCCTGAGCGGCCTGGTGCGCCAGATGCGCGAGGGCAGCCAGGCCGGCCTGCTCAAGCTGGGCGCGGCGCGCGCGTTTGCGCAGCTGGGCACGCAGCTGAAGGCCCAACTGGCCACGGCCGACTTGGCGGCGGCCGAGATCGAGCAGCTGCTGCGCGCCAGCATCGTGCCGCTGAATGCCGAATGCGGGCTGGCGCTGTCGGTGCCGCCGCGGCCGGCGCTGGATGGCTTCGAGCGTGAGCTCGACCGCGTGCAGGACGGCTACAGCCGCTACGTCGGCCTCACCCAGCGCTGGCGCCTGGCGCAGCCCGAATTCATGGACCGCTTCTGCCGCCTGCTGCAATCGCGGCTGCGGGTGGTGTTCGAGGGCGTGGCCCACGACATCGAGACTTGGGGCCATTCGATGAGCCACCAGATCGACGAACAACTGCGCGAGCGCCGTCACGCGCTGGCCCAGCGGCGCGAAGCGCATGGCCGCGTGCGGCAGGCCGAAGACGGGCTGGAGCGCAGCATCCAGGGCATTGAAGCGCTCGAGGCGCGGGCCCAGCGCCTGGGCGCCAGCCTGGCGGCCGAGGTCGACGGCCTGCGCATTCTGGCGGCCACGGCGCCCGAGCCGGGCGCTGCTGCCGCGCGCGCACCGGGCCCGGTGACATCGTCCACCCCGGGCGCCGGCATCCGTGCACCGCACCTGCAATTGGTGACCGCGCCGATGGCCGAGCTGGCGCGCGGCGCCGCATGAACGGCACACAGCGGCCCGTTGCACCCGCGCCAACCTCCCCGCTCGCACCCGCGCTGATCGCCTGGCAACGCCAGCACGGCCGCCACGACCTGCCCTGGGTGGGCAGCCGCGACCCGTACCGCGTGTGGCTGTCGGAGATCATGCTGCAGCAGACGCAGGTGAGCACCGTGCTGGGCTACTACGCACGCTTCCTGCAGCGCTTTCCCGACGTGGCCTCGCTGGCCGCCGCGCACCAGGACGAGGTGCTGGCGCTGTGGAGCGGCCTGGGCTATTACAGTCGCGCCCGCAATCTGCACCGCTGTGCGCAGGCGGTGATGGCCGATCACGGCGGGCAGTTTCCGCGCAGCAGCGTGGTGCTGGCCACGCTGCCGGGCATCGGCCGGTCCACCGCGGCGGCGATTGCTGCCTTCTGCTTTGGCGAGCGCTGCGCCATCCTCGACGGCAACGTCAAGCGGGTGCTGACCCGGGCGCTGGGCTTCGACGGCGACCTGGCCGAATTGCGCCAGGAGCGCGCGCTGTGGGCGTTGGCCGAGGCGCTGCTGCCCGAGGCGGCTGTCGAGGGCGGCATCGAGGCCTACACCCAGGGCCTGATGGACCTGGGCGCCTCGCTGTGCAGCCAACGCCGGCCCGCCTGCGATGCCTGCCCGCTGGGCGGCCTGTGCGTGGCCAAGGCGCAGGGCCGGCCCGAGGCCTACCCGGTGAAGACCCGCAAGCTCAAGCGCGGCGCGCGCGCGCACGCCCTGCTGTGGCTGGATTGGCGTGACAGCGTGTGGCTGGTGCAGCGGCCGCAGACGGGGGTGTGGGCCGGCTTGTGGAGCCTGCCCGAGTTCGACCACCAGGACGCACTGTGGTCGCTGGCCGCCGACTGGCCGGGCGAGGGCCGTGCACTGCCGGTGGTGCAACACACCCTGACGCACTTCGACTGGACGCTGCAACCGGCCCTCTGGTCGCTGCCCCCCACGCTGGCCGCCGCCACGCGCCGCGACATCGAGGCCGCCCTGCCCGCCGGCCGCTGGGTGCCGCGCACCGAGGCGCTGGCGATGGGGCTGCCCGCGCCGATCCGTCGTCTGCTGGAGGTCGGTCTGCCACCGGGTTGACGGCAAGCAGCTGACTGGGCGGTTGGTCTTGCCAAGCGCGCGCCGCGGAGCCGGCTCCGCCGGTCCGTTGGGGCGGCCCCCTTGAGGGGAGCGCCGCAGGCGCTGCGGGGGTGGGCCCTACACCACGCCCTTGCCCTGCAGGTACTCCTGCACCAGTTTGAGCCGCAGCACCGGTTCGTCGAGCACCATCAGCCGCTGCTTGGCGGCGCTGGAGATCGGCAGGATCTCGCACCAGCGGTTGGCCACCCAGCCGGCATCGTCGAGCCGGTGCGGCTGCAGGAACGGGTGCTGATCCTGCTCGGCGAGCGATTCGATCGCGCGGGCCAGCGCTTGGGCAGTGGCGGCCAGTTCGGGCGGCACGGCCGCGGGGACATCGGCCTCGCCGGCGCCGGCCTCGGCCAGCCACAGGCCGTTGGGGCGCTGGTGCATGGCGCCCAGGTGCACCCGTTCGCCGCCCCTGCAGCGCGCCTTCAGGATGCCGGGCTGCTCGGCGTCCACCTCCTGCAGGTGGGCCAGCACGCCGATGTCGTCGAGCAGTGTCTTCTGGCTGGCGGCGCCGCGCACCTCGGCGCCCTGGCGGATGCGCACCACCGCGAACGGTGTGCGTGTGCGCAGGCAGTGGCTGATCAGGTCGAGGTAACGCGCCTCGAACACCTTGAGCTGCAGCAGCCCGCCCGGGAACAGCACCGACTGCAGCGGAAACAGCGGCAACGCTGTCCACGGGCCGAGGTCGTGCTCAGAGGCGGCGGTATGGCTCAATCGATGGCATCCAGTTCGCGGTGGCGCACCACCGTGGCGCCGTGGTCGGCAAAGCGCCGGCCCAGCTGCTCGACCATGTAAACGGAGCGGTGCTGGCCGCCGGTGCAGCCGATGGCCACGGTGACATAACCTCGCTGGTCAGTGGCCAGCGCCGGCAGCCAGCGGCGCATGAAGCCCTCGATCTGGTCGAGCAGCTCGTGCGCCTCGGGCTGCTCATCCAGGAACTGGGCCACCGGCGCGTCGCGGCCCGACAGCGGGCGCAGCTCGCGGATGTAGTACGGGTTGGGCAGCACCCGCACGTCGAACACATAGTCGGCATCCAGCGGCACGCCGAACTTGAAGGCGAAGCTCTCGAACACCAGCGTGAGCCGGTCGTTGGACGCGGCCACCAGGTCGCGCACATGGGCGCGCAGCCCGGCCGGTCGCAGCGTGCTGGTGTCGATGATGGTCGACACCTCGCGCAGTTCGGACAGCATCAGCCGCTCGATCTCGATGGCCTCGATCAGCGCATGCTGGCCCGAACCGCTGGTCTCGGGCTGGCTCAGCGGGTGCGGGCGGCGTGTCTCGGAGAAGCGGCGCACCAGCGTGTCGGTGCTGGCGTCGAGGAACAGCGGCCGGATGGCCACGCCCTCGCCGCGCAGCTCGTCGATCAGCGGCACCAGCGCGGGCAGCGAGCGGGCGGTGCGCACATCCACCGCGATGGCCACCTTCTGCGTGTAGCGTGGGTGCTCCAGCGCCATGTACTCGCGCAGCAGTTCGGGCGGCAGGTTGTCGACGCAGAAGTAGCCGGCGTCCTCCAGCGCATGCAGGGCCACCGACTTGCCCGAGCCCGAGATGCCGGTGATCAGCACCAGCTCGCGCACCGGCGCCGCCGCGGGCGCGGTCGGATCGGCGGGCGTGGCGCCGTGGATCATGCCTTGCTGCGCCTGCGTGGTGAGGGCGCTGCCGCGCCGGGTGATGCCACGGCAAGCACCGCCTGCTGCAGCATCGCCTGCGCATGGGCCAGGCTGGTGCCGCCCAGTCGATCGCCGCCCAGCATGCGTGCCACCTCGGCCACCCGCGCCTCGCCCGCCACCGGCGCCACGCTGCTGGCGGTGCTGCCATCGGCTTGCGTGGACTTGCGCACCAGGTAGTGGTGGTCAGCGCAGGCGGCCACCTGGGCCAGGTGGGTGACGGCCAGCACCTGGCGCTGGCGGCCCAGCTGCTTCATCAGTGCGCCCACCGTGTCGCCCACCGCGCCGCCGATGCCGGCATCAACCTCGTCGAAGATCAGCGTGCCCGCGCCGGCGCCCGGATCGCCCTGCACCGTGGTGACGGCGATCGCCAGCGCCAACCGCGACAACTCGCCGCCCGAGGCCACCTTGCCCAGCGGCCGGGGTGTGCTGCCGGCATGGCCGGCGACGAGGAACTCGACCGACTCCAGCCCCTGCGATTGCGGCGTGGCCAGCGGCGTCAGCGCCACGTCGAAGCGGCCACCGGCCATGCCCAGGCCCTGCATCGCCTGCGTCACCGCGGCGGCCAGCGGCCCGGCGGCCTGGCGGCGGGCCGTGCCGATGCGCTGGGCCTCGGCCTGGTAGTGGCCGTCGGCCTCGGCCAACTGCGCTTCCAGCGCGGCGGTGTCGGTGGCCGCGTCCAGCGCGGCCAGCTCATCACGCCATTGCGCCAGCAGCGCGGGCAGATCGGCGGGCGGGCGGCGGTAGCGGCGGGCCAGGCCCACCCAGGCCGACATCCGATCGTCCAGCTCGGCCAGCCGCCGCGGATCGAGATCGGCATGGTCGAGGTAGGCGTTGAGCGAGTGCGACGCGTCCTGCAACTGGGCCAGCGCACCCTGCAGCGCGTCGATGATGGTGGCGATGCGGGCATCGTGCTCGGCCACGTCGCCCAGTGCATCGATCGCGCGGCTGGTCAGCGCCTCGGCATTGCCCTCGTCGGCATCGGCCACTTGCTGCAGGGCCGCGCGCGCGGCGTCGATCAGCGCCTGCGCATGGGCCAGGCGCTGGTGCTCGGCATTCAATTCGTCCCATTCGCCGTCGCCGGGCGCCAGCTTGTCGACCTCGTTGATCTGCCAGGCCAGGCGCTCACGCTCGCGCAGCAGCTCGTCGCCGCGTTCGCGCGCGTGGGCCAGCGCGTCGGTGGCGGCCTTGCGTTTGGCAAAACGCCGGACCAGCTCGATCGTGCTGAGGCCGGCCTGCAGATCGAGCAGCTCGCGCGTGGCGGCGGCGCGGGTGAGGCTCTGCCAGGCATGCTGGCCGTGGATGTCGAGCAGGTGGTCGGCGGCCTCGCGCAGCTGCGTCACGGTGGCCGGGCTGCCGTTGATCCAGGCGCGGCTCTTGCCCTGGGCATCCACCGTGCGGCGCAGCAGCAGCATGCCGGGCTCGTCGCCGACGAAGCCCGCGGCATCCAGCCAGCCCGCCAGCGAGGCCGGGGCGTCGAACTCGGCGCTGACCTCGGCGCGTGCAGCACCTTCGCGCACCACGCCCACGTCGCCGCGGCTGCCCAGCGCCAGTTGCAGCGCATCGACCAGGATCGATTTGCCCGCGCCGGTTTCGCCGGTCAGCACCGAGAAGCCGGCGTGGAACTCCAGCTCCAGGGCGGGCACGATGACGAAGTCACGCAGGGCCAGACGACGCAACATGGTCAGACCACGCCTTCGTACCAGCGTAGTTTTCTGCGCAGCGTGGCGAAGTAGCTCCAGCCACGCGGATGCAGAAAGCGCACCTTGTGCGCCGAGCGCTGCACCCGCACCTGGTCGCCGTGCAGCAGGCTGGCCAGCCCCTGCATGTCGAAGTTGGCCGAGGCGTCGCGCCCGGCCACCACGGTGATGCGGATCGGCCCGGCGTCGGGCAGCACGATGGGCCGGTTGCTCAGCGTGTGCGAGGCGATCGGCACCACCACCCAGCCGGCGATGCTGGGGTGCAGGATCGGCCCGCCGGCCGACAAGGCATAGGCGGTGGAGCCGGTGGGCGAGGCCACGATCAGCCCGTCGGCACGCATGTTGGCGACGAACTCGTCGCCGATGTCGATGCGCAACTCGACCATGCTGGCGGTGGCGCCTCGGCTGACCACCACGTCGTTCAGCGACAGGCCTTCGAAGATGCAGTCACCGTCGCGCCAGACCTCGCCTTCGAGCATCGCGCGGAAGTCTTCTTCGTAGTCGCCGGCGATCATCGGCGCCAGCGCGTCTCGGTAGTGGCCGATGGGCACATCGGTGATGAAGCCCAGCCGGCCCTGGTTGATGCCCACCAGCGGCAGGTTGTAGCGCGCCA
>MESD01000165.1:31926-44077 GCA_001770815.1 Burkholderiales bacterium RIFCSPHIGHO2_12_FULL_69_20 | reverse complement strand
AACCCCACGGTGTCGCCGATGTTTCCGTTGCTGGTGTGCATCTATCCGGTGTTCGAGACGCTGTTCTCGATCTACCGCCGGGTGATGCTGCGCGGCCAGCCTGCCGGCATGCCCGATGGCATCCACCTGCACTCATTGATCTACCGCCGCATCATGCGCTGGGCGATCGGCAAGCAGTCGAAGCGCTCGCATGCACGGCGCAACTCGCTGACATCGCCCTACTTGTGGATGCTCAGCATGACGGCCGTGGTGCCGGCGATGCTGTTTTGGGACAGCACCACCTTGTTGGCCAGCTTCATCGTGCTGTTCGGGGTGGTCTACACCAGCTTGTACTGGCGCATCGTGCGCTTCAAGTCGCCGCGCTGGATGATCACCAAGCGCTGACTTGCGTCGAGCCCGGCCTATCGCCCGGCCGCGCGCCCGACGTACCAGCCCGCGGCTGTCGCCAGCCCGCTGCGCAGGTCGTGGCTCGGGTCGTAACTCAGCAGCCGCTGCGCCTTGCCCACATCAGCGCGTGAATGCCGCACATCGCCTGCGCGGAAGTCCCGGTGCTCGGGCGATGCCACCGTCAGGCCAGGGCGCTGCGCCTGCAGCGCCTGCGCCAGCAGCGCATGCAGCCCGTTCAGGTCAGTCTGGTCGCCGACGGCGACGTTGTAGATCTGGTTCACCGCCGCATCATCTTGCGCCGTGGCCGCCAGCAGGTTGGCCTGCACCGCGTTGGCCACGTAGCAGAAGTCGCGGCTGGTCTGGCCGTCGCCGTTGATGTGGCAGGGTTCGCCCGCCAGCATCGCCGCGGCCCAGCGTGGGATCACCGCCGCGTAGGCGCCGTTCGGATCCTGCCGTGGGCCGAAGACATTGAAGTAGCGCAGGCCGATGCTCTGCAGGCCGTAGGTGCGGGCGAACACGTCGGCGTACAGCTCGTTGACGTACTTGGTCACCGCGTAGGGCGACAGCGGTTTGCCGATGGTGTCTTCCACCTTGGGCAGGCCTGGGTGGTCGCCATAGGTGCTGCTGCTGGCGGCATAGACGAAGCGCTTGGCGCCTGCATCGCGCGCGGCCACCAGCAGGTTGAGAAAGCCGGTGACGTTGGCCGCGTTGGTGGTGATCGGGTCGGCGATCGAGCGTGGCACCGATCCCAACGCGGCCTGGTGCAACACCAGCTCGACACCGTCGCAGGCTGCCTGGCAGTCGGCCAGGTGGCGGATGTCGCCTTCGATGAACCTGAAGCGCCTCCAGGCTTCGTCGCCCACCAGCGCCTGCACCTCGTCCAGGTTATGCCGGTGGCCGGTGGCGAAGTTGTCCAGGCCCACCACCCGTTGGCCCAGGCCGAGCAGGGTTTCGAGCAGGTGGCTGCCGATGAAGCCGGCCACGCCGGTGATCAGCCAGGTGCGCGGCTGTTGGCGCAGTTGTTCTTGCAGGGCGGTGTAGCGCGGGGCTTGGGTCATGTGGGGTGTCGATTCAGTTGGCGGTCGGGCCGACAGGTGCGCGGGTCAGAAGACCTCGGCATCGGCCAGCGAAGGGGCGGCGGCATCCTTGCTCGCCAGCCGTGGCTGCAGCCCCTCGGGCCAGGTGATACCGATCGCGGGGTCGTCCCAGCGGATCGCGCGTTCGCAATCCTTGGCGTAGAAGTCGGTGGTCTTGTAGAGAAACCGGGTGTCGTCCTGCAGCGCGACAAAGCCGTGGGCAAAGCCCTCGGGGATCCACAGCTGGCGGCGGTTGTCGGCGCTGAGCTCCACGGCCGCCCACTGGCCGAAGCTGGCCGAGCCGCGGCGGATGTCCACCGCCACGTCCAGCACCGCCCCTTGCACCACCCGCACCAACTTGCCCTGCGGGTGCGGCGGCAGCTGGTAGTGCAGGCCGCGCAGCACGCCGCGGGCCGACATCGACTCGTTGTCCTGCACGAAGGGCCGGGCCGGGGGCAGGCCCAACGCGGCCAGGCCGCCGGCAAAGCGCTTCTGGCTGAAGCTCTCCATGAACCAGCCGCGCTCGTCGCTGAACACGGCGGGCTCGATCACCACCACATCGGGCAGTCGGGTCGGGATGAATTTCATCGGGGGCGGGCCGTTTCAGGGCAGGTTGAGGGCTTCGGCCAGCATGCGGTCGACGCCCACCCGCCAGTCGGGCAGGTGCAGGCCGAAGGTGCGGCGCAGCTTGCCGGTGTCCAGACGTGAATTCAGCGGGCGGGTGGCCGGCGTCGGATAGGCGCTGGTGGGGATGGCGGTCACGTCGTCGGGGCCGGCCTTCAGCGCCACGCCATGCTGCCGGGCCCAGCCCAGCACGTGGCGGGCGTAGTCGCACCAGTTCACCTCGCCGGCGGCCACCGCGTGGTACAGGCCGCTGACGCCGTCGTCCTGCACCGCACGGCGCAGCGCATGGGCGGTGATGTCGGCCAGCAGATCGGCGCCGGTGGGCGCGCCAAACTGGTCGGCGATCACGGTGAGGCGCTCACGCTCGCCGGCCAGCCGCAGCATGGTGCGGGCGAAGTTGCCGCCGCGCGCGGCATGCACCCAGCTGGTCCGCAGGATCAGGTGCCGGCAGCCGCTGGCGGCGATCAGCGCTTCACCCTCCAGCTTGGTGCGGCCATAGACGCTGAGCGGGCCGGTGGGGGCCGCTTCGTCACGCGCTTGATCGCCGCTGCCGTCGAACACGTAGTCGGTGCTGAAGTGCACCAGCCAGCCGCCCCGATCCGCCATCACTCTTGCGACGGCGCCGGGTGCCAGTGCGTTGATCGTTCGGGCCGCGTCGGCATCCGACTCGGCCTTGTCGACGGCGGTGTAGGCGCCGGCATTGACCACCACGTCAGGCCGCAGCGCGTGCAGCGCAGCCGCCAGGGCGTCGGGAGATGCCAAGTCGCCACCGGCATCGCGCGGCAGCGCGATCAGCTCGCCCAGCGGGGCCAGGGCGCGGCGCAGTTCCCAACCCACCTGGCCGTTGGGACCCAACAGAATCATTCGCATGGATGGAAGGCGGGCTGCGCGTCCGGGCGGCGCAAAGCGCCGCCGGCGAGCTCGAAGAAGGGTTGAGGGTCGCGCGATTCTAGGGAGCCCGCGCCGATGGCCGATCGCCCGAAATGAGGCGCGCTGAGCCCGCAACCCCCAAAATCGGCAGGTCGCGGATAATAGCGGGCTAATGACCGACCACACCCCCACCGCCGACAACGCCGCCGACCCCGCCGCCGACAACACCGCCTTGTCCCCCGAACAAGCCGCCGCCGACGCGTCACCGCAGCGCTTTGACACCCTGCCACTCGACGCCAAGCTGCTGCGCGCGGTGGCCGATTCGGGCTACACCGCAATGACGCCGATCCAGGCCAAGGCGATTCCGCTGGTGCTGGCTGGGCGCGACGTGATGGGCGCGGCACAGACCGGCACCGGCAAGACGGCTGCGTTCTCGATCCCGCTGCTGCAGAAGATGATGAAGCACGAGACGGCATCGATGTCGCCGGCACGCCATCCGGTGCGTGCCCTGGTGCTCACGCCCACGCGCGAGCTGGCCGACCAGGTGGCCAACAACGTCAAGACCTACGCCAAGCACACCCAGTTGCGCTCGATGGTGGTCTTCGGCGGCATCGACATGAAGCCGCAGACGGCCGAGCTGAAAAAAGGCGTCGAGGTGCTGATCGCCACGCCGGGCCGGCTGCTCGACCACATCGAGGCCAAGAACTGCGTGCTCAACCAGGTTGAGTACGTGGTGCTCGACGAAGCCGACCGCATGCTCGACATCGGTTTTCTGCCCGATCTGCAGCGCATCCTGAGCTACCTGCCCAAGGGCAACCGACAGACGCTGCTGTTCTCGGCCACCTTCTCGCCCGAGATTCGCAAGCTGGCTCAAAGTTACCTGCAGGATCCGATCACGGTGGAAGTGGCGCGCGCCAACGCCACCGCCACCAACGTCGAGCAGCGCTTCTACAGCGTGGCCGAGGACGACAAACGTGCGGTGGTGCGCCAGTTGATCAAGACGCGTGAGCTGACCCAGGCCCTCGTCTTCGTCAATTCCAAGCTGGGCGCGGCGCGGCTGGCCCGTTCGTTCGAGCGTGAGGGTCTGAAAACCGCCGCGCTGCACGGTGACAAGAGCCAGGACGAGCGGCTGAAATCGCTGGAGGCCTTCAAGCGCGGCGAGGTTGAATTGCTGGTGGCCACCGATGTGGCCGCACGTGGCCTCGACATCGCCGACCTGCCCGCGGTGTTCAACTTCGACGTGCCGTTCAACGCCGAAGACTATGTGCACCGCATCGGCCGCACCGGCCGTGCCGGCGCCTCCGGGCTGGCCGTCACGCTGGTCGACCGCGACGACGTGCGCCTGGTGGGCGACATCGAGCGGCTGATCAAGAAGAAGATCGAGATCGAGCCCTTCGAACTGGTCGATGACCGGCCGCGGCGTGCCCCGTACCGCGCCCGCGAGGGCGACGACGAGCGTCCCGAGAGGGCGCCGCGCGAGGCTCGCGAAGGCGGTGAGGTGGATCGCCCGCCGCGCGATGTCGAGCGCTTCAGCCGTGAACCCGAACGCTTTGCCCGTGAGACCGAGCGTCCGCGCCGCAGTGCACCACCCTCTGATCCGTTGTTCGACAAACCCTACGAGGCGCCGGCCGAGGCCACCGACAAGCCGGCCTGGGAGCAGAAGGCGAGCATGCCATCGGCGCCGGTGCGTGGCCTGTCGCCCAACATCCGCAGCAAGCGCAAGGTGGCGTCACTGCTGGGCGGCGGCAACACCTGAGCCTTGGCGCTGCGGGGTCGATCGGCCCTGCAGATTGCGCGCTGATCAGCCCGCCAGCCAGCTGAACACCGCCGGCAGGCGCCCACCCAGCGGGGCGCCGGGCGACGACCGCCAGGCCTGCACGCAGCGGCTTTCGCAGCGCTCGCCGGGCAAGGTCAGGCCGCAGGCCACCGCCAGTTGCGTGGTGGGCTGCAGGTGCTGCACCAGCGCGGCCAGCAGCGCATCGTTGCGGTAGGGCGTTTCGATGGCGATCTGGGTCTGGCCCAGCCGGCGCGACACGGTCTCCAGCTCGCGCAGGCGTGCCGCGCGCGCGGCCGGCTCCACCGGCAGGTAGCCGACGAAGGCGAAACTCTGGCCGTTCAGCCCGCTGGCGGCCAACGCCAGCAGCAGCGAGCTGGGCCCCGCCATCGGCACCACCACGATGCCCAAGGCATGGGCGGCCTGCACCAGCGCGGCGCCCGGGTCGGCCACCGCGGGCAGGCCAGCTTCGGACAGCAGGCCGATGTCGTGCCCTGCCAGGGCCGCGGCCAGCAGCGGCTTCAGATCGGGTGCGGCCGCGCCGCCCTTGCCCGCGGCACTGCCCTTGGGCGGGCGCGGCAGCTCGGTGATCTGGATCTGCTGCAGCGGCAGCGCCAGCGGCACCAAGGCATGCACCCGCTTGAGCAGCGCCCGCGTGGTCTTGGCGTTTTCGGCCACCCAATGGCCCAGCGTGGCGGCGCGTTCGATCACCGCCTGCGGCAGCACCTCGCGCAGGTCGACCTCGGTCTCGGTGCCGAGGTCCAGCGCGTTGGGCACCAGCACCAGCTTGCCGCGCGGGTTGGTGGGCTCCGTGCTCATGCGGGCACCGCCAGCGGATCGATGCCCGCATCGCGCAGCAGCGCGCAGGTGCCGATCAGCGGCAGGCCCACCAGCGCGGTGGGGTCGTCGGAGGCGATGGTCTCGAGCAGCGCGATGCCCAGCGTCTCGCACTTGGCGCTGCCGGCGCAGTCGTAGGGCTGTTCGAGATGCAGGTAATGGTCGATCTCGGCATCGCTGTAGCGCCGAAACTGCACCGTCACCGGCGCCAGCAGCCCCTGCGCAAAGCCGGTGGCCGGCCGCACCACCGCCACCGCGGTGTGGAACACCACGCTGCGCCCGCGCAACGCCTGCAGCTGCGCCACCGCGCGTTGATGGTTGCCAGGCTTGCCGATCGGCTGGCCGTCCAGATCGGCCACCTGGTCGGCGCCGATCACCACCGCGTCGGCATGCCGGGAGGCCACTTCCAGCGCCTTTTCCATCGCCAGCCGCCGGGCCAGATCGGCCGGCGCTTCGCCGGGGCGAGGGTGCTCGTCCACGCGGGGTGCATGCACCTCGAAGGGCATTCGCAGGCGCTGCAGCAACTCGCGCCGGTAGGGCGAGGTGGAGGCCAGCACCAGGCGCGGCCGGCCTGCGATGGGGGGCATGGACATGGGCCGGATTGTCCCATCGCCGCACCGTACACTGACCCGATGAAACGGCAACACGATCCGTTGCGGCTGGACGTGGCCGCATTCACTGGCGATGGCGCACAGCTTGCGGGCCGTTGGCCTGGCGCCTCACTCCCGCGCTTGGCCGAAAGCCAGAATCCGCCGCAAGATGTTGCGCTGGCCGAGGTGGACTGGGCGGTGCAGGGCGAGCGCCGCGCGGTCACCGGTGGCGAGGCCGAGTTGTGGCTGGCGCTGCAGGTGCAGGCGCCGGTCTGGCTGACCTGCCAGCGCTGTCTGCAGCCGTATGCGCTGCCGCTGGTGCTGGATCGGCGACTGCGCTTCGTGCGTGGCGAGGCCCAGGCCGAGGCCCTGGATGCCGAGACCGAGGACGACGTGCTGGCGCTCAGCCGGTCGATGGATCTGCGCGAACTGGTGGAGGACGAACTGCTGCTGGCCCTGCCGATCGTGCCGCGCCACTCGGTGTGCCCGCAGCCGCTGCCGATGGCCGTCGAGGCCGATCCGCTGCCCGAGGGCGAGGCCGAGCGGCCGAACCCGTTTGCCGCGCTGCAGTGGCTCAAGCGGGTCAAGCCCGACGGCGAGCGCTGAAGCAGGCCGACGGCCTACCTGCAGTGCCTGCGTGGTGCTATACTCGCGGGCTTTTCCCAGTGGCACCCATGGCGTGGCCGGTCCGAATCGATCGGGGCACGCAGGCGGGGCGCCACCGCAACCGTTTAGACGTTTAGACGGGCGCGCAGTTCGGCACCTTGCCCACTGCGTGCCACCAGCCCGATCAGGAGATCCCCATGGCCGTTCAACAGAACAAGAAGTCGCCTTCCAAGCGCGGCATGCACCGCTCGCACAACGCCCTGGTGACCCCGGGCACGGCGATCGAGCCGACCACCGGCGAAGTGCACCTGCGCCACCACATCAGCCCCACCGGCTTCTACCGCGGCCGCAAGGTGCTCAAGACCAAGGCCGACGCCTGATCCAGCGCCCGTCCGCGGTGTCGTCACGCCCGGCGTGATGCTGGCGCCGCGTCGGTTGAGTCTGTCCGTGAATCACAGCCAGAACCCGGCCCCGCCTGGCGCGAGGCCGGGTTTTTTCGCTGTTGCGACGCCCCTCCCGGTGGCGCGCCTGCCGGCCTGATCCTCTGCTGCGCCCCTTCGTGCCGCCTGCCTTGCCCGTTTCCCAACTGCATCCGCCCCTGCCCCCGCTGTCGCGCGTGCGGGTTGCTGTCGATTGCATGGGTGGCGACCACGGGCCGTCGGTCACCCTGCCGGCTTGCCGCAGCTTCCTCGACGCCCACCCGCAGGCCGATCTGGTGCTGGTGGGCACGGCCGAGGCGCTGGCCGCCGCCCGCGACTGGCCGCGCACCACGCTGGTCACCGCCGCCGAGGTGGTGGCGATGCACGATGCCATCGAGGTGGCGCTGCGCCGCAAGCGCGATTCGTCGATGCGTGTGGCCATCAGCCAGCTCAAGCGCGGTGACGACGGCCAGGCCTCGGCCGATGTGTGCGTCTCGGCCGGCAATACCGGCGCACTGATGGCGCTGGCGCGCTACGTGCTCAAGACCTTCGACGGCATCGACCGTCCGGCCATCGCCGCGCTGCTGCCCAACATGAAGGGTGGCTTCACCAAGGTGCTCGACCTGGGTGCCAACGTCGATTGCAGCGCCCAGCACCTGCTGCAGTTTGCGGTGATGGGCAGTGCCCTGGTCAGCGCGCTCGACGGCAATGAAGACCCCAGCGTGGGCCTGCTCAACATCGGTGAAGAAGCCATCAAGGGCAGCGAGATCATCAAGGCCGCGGGTGAGTTGCTGCGGGCGGCGGGCGCCGCTGGCCAGATCAACTTCTACGGCAACATCGAAGGCAACGACATCTTCAAGGGCACCACCGATCTGGTGGTGTGCGACGGCTTTGTCGGCAACGTGCTGCTCAAGACCAGCGAGGGCCTGGCCGGCATGATGAGCCAGTTCATCAAGCAGGAGTTCACCCGCTCGCCGCTGACCAGGCTGGCCGCGCTGGTGGCGCTGCCGGTGCTCAACCGCTTCAAGGACCGCGTCGACCACCGGCGCTACAGCGGCGGTGCGCTGCTGGGCCTGCGCGGGCTGGTGTTCAAGGCGCATGGCGCGTCGGACGCCTTCGCCTTCGAGCGCGCCCTGGCCCGGGCTTATGATGCGGCCCGCAACCGCCTGCTTGACCGGGTGCACGATCGCATCCGCAACACGCTGGCCGCGCCCGCGGGCCCGCCCAGCGCCGAACCCGACGCCGCCGCGCCGCCTGCCCAAGCCGCATGACCACCAGCCCCTCGACCCTGTCCCCCGGTTTGCCGAAGTACACCCGCATCGCCGGCACCGGCAGCATGCTGCCCCCGCGCCGTCTCACCAACGCCGACCTGGCCGCCGAACTGGCCGAACGCGGGGTGGAGACCTCCGATGACTGGATCGTCGAGCGCACCGGCATCCGCGCCCGCCACTTTGCCGATGCCGGCACCGGCGCCAGCGACCTGGCCGTCGGCGCCGCGCGCCACGCGATTGAAGCCGCCGGCTGCCAGCCGCAAGACATCGACCTGATCATCCTGGCCACGTCCACGCCGGACATGGTGTTCCCGTCCACCGCCTGCATCGTGCAGCAGAAGCTGGGCATCGTCGGCTGCCCGGCCTTCGACGTGCAGGCCGTGTGCTCGGGCTTCGTCTACGCGCTGACGATGGCCGATGCGCTGATCCGCACCGGCACCGCCAGGCGTGCGCTGGTGATCGGCGCCGAGGTGTTCTCGCGCATCCTCGATTTCAACGACCGCGGCACCTGCGTGCTGTTCGGCGACGGTGCCGGCGCCGTGGTGCTCGAAGCCAGCGACACCCCGGGCATCCTGGCCACCGACCTGCATGCCGATGGCCGCCATGTGGGCATCCTGTGCGTGCCGGGCACGGTCTCGGGCGGCCAGGTGCTGGGCGACCCGTTGCTGAAGATGGACGGCCAGGCCGTGTTCAAGCTGGCGGTGGGCGTGCTCGAGTCAGCCGCGCGGGCGGTGCTGGCCAAGGCCGGCCGCACCGAGGCCGACATCGACTGGTTGATCCCGCACCAGGCCAACATCCGCATCATGACCGGCACCGCGCGCAAGCTGAAGCTGAGCATGGACAAGGTGATCGTCACCGTCGACCAGCACGGCAACACCTCGGCCGCGTCGATCCCGCTGGCGCTCGATGTCGCCGTGCGCTCGGGCCGCATCCAGCGTGGCGACACGCTGATGCTCGAAGGCGTGGGCGGCGGTTTCACCTGGGGTGCGGTGCTGCTCGATTACTGAGCCAGGCACCTCGCCGCCCAACCCTCCGATCCACGTGCCTTGTCTGGAGCGATCCTCACGATGACTTCGTTCGCCTTCGTCTTTCCCGGCCAGGGCTCCCAGGCCGTGGGCATGCTCGATGCCTGGGGCGACCACCCGGCGGTGCGCGCCACGCTGCAAGAGGCGTCGCAGGCGCTGGGCGAGGACATCGCCGCGCTGATCGCCGGCGGCCCCAAGGAGCAGCTTGACCTCACCACCAACACCCAGCCGGTGATGCTGACCGCGGCCATCGCCTGCTGGCGGGCCTGGCTGGCCGAGGGCGGTGCGTTGCCCATCGCGGTGGCCGGCCATTCGCTGGGGGAGTACAGCGCGCTGGTGGCCGCCGGGGCGCTGAGCCTGGCCGATGCGCTGCCGCTGGTGCGCTTGCGTGCCCAGGCCATGCAGCAGGCGGTGCCGGTGGGCGCCGGCGCGATGGCGGCGATCCTCGGCCTGGAACCGGCGGCCGTGCGCGACGGTTGCGCCCAGGCCGCCGCGGCCAGCGGCGAGGTGGTAGCGGCTGCCAACTTCAACGATCCCAAGCAGACGGTGATCTCCGGCAGCAAGCCCGGCGTCGACAAGGCCTGCGAGCTGCTCAAGGCCATGGGCGCCAAGCGCGCGCTGCCGCTGGCGGTGTCGGCGCCGTTCCACTGCGCGCTGATGAAGCCGGCGGCCGACGCGCTGCGCGAACGGCTGGCATCGGTGGCGATCGCGGCGCCGCGTTTCCCGGTGGTCAACAACATCGACGTGGCCACGCCCACCGATGCCGAGTCGATCCGCGACGCGCTTTACCGCCAGGCCTTCGGGCCGGTGCGCTGGGTCGAGGTGGTGCAGGCGCTGCGTGCGCTGGGTGCCACCCATGTGATCGAGTGCGGGCCGGGCAAGGTGCTGGCCGGCATGGTCAAGCGCATCGACGCTGAATTGATCAGCGGCGCGATCTTCGATCCGGCCTCGCTGCAAGAGGTGAAGGGGTTGCTGGCATGAGCGATGGCCGTCAAGTCGCCCTCGTGACCGGCGCGTCACGTGGCATCGGCCGCGCCATCGCGCTGGCGCTGGCCGCGCAGGGTTTCACCGTCATCGGCACCGCCACCACCGAGGCCGGTGCCGCCGCCATCGGCGAGGCGCTGGCCCCGCTGGGCGGCCGCGGGCTGTGCCTGAACGTCAACGACGCGGCCGGTGTCGAGGCGGCGATCGACGCCATCGTCAAGGCCGACGGCGGCCTGCACGTGCTGGTCAACAACGCCGGCATCACGCGCGACACGCTGGCCATGCGCATGAAGGACGACGATTGGGACGCGGTGCTCGACACCAACCTGAAGGCGGTGTTCCGCTGCAGCCGGGCGGTGATGCGCACGATGATGAAGCAGCGCTGGGGCCGCATCGTCAGCATCACCTCGGTGGTGGGCGCCAGCGGCAACGCCGGCCAGGCCAACTATGCTGCGGCCAAGGCCGGCGTGGCCGGCATGACCCGCGCCCTTGCGCGTGAGCTGGGCAGCCGCAACATCACGGTCAACTGCATCGCGCCGGGCTTCATCGCCACCGACATGACGGCCGAACTGCCCGAGGCACAGAAGGCCGCGCTGCTGGGCCAGATCCCGCTGGGCCGGCTGGGCACGCCCGAGGAGATCGCCCACGCGGTGGCCTTTCTCGCCAGCCCGCTGGCGGGCTACATCACCGGCACCGAGCTGCACGTCAACGGCGGCATGTACATGAACTGACATCACCTGCGCCACCCGGCCGAAAGGCGGGGCGGCGCAGCACCGAAGTGCCGGTCTGCAAGCCCGACCGGTGCGGCGGCAGCGCGATTTAGAGCGCGCGCTCCACCGCAAGTAGAATCCTGGGCTGTTTGTGCATTTTTTACTCCTGGAGGAGTCATGAGCGATATCGAATCACGCGTCAAGAAAATCATCGCCGAGCAACTGGGCGTGGCAGAAGTTGAAGTCACCAACGAGAAGGCCTTCGTGGCCGACTTGGGTGCTGACTCACTGGACACGGTGGAACTGGTGATGGCACTCGAAGACGAGTTCGGCATCGAGATCCCCGATGAAGAAGCCGAGAAGATCACCACGGTGCAGCTGGCGATCGACTACGCCGTCAAGCACCAGAAGGCCTGATGCTGGCTTGACATGACCCGTCGTCGCGTCGTCATCACCGGCCTGGGGCTGATCAGCCCCGTGGGCAATTCCGTGGCCGAAGGCTGGGCCAATCTCGTGGCTGGCCGTTCGGGCATCGACAACGTCACCCGTTTCGATGCCTCGGGCCTGTCCTGCCGGTTCGCCGGTGAGGTCAAGGGCTTCAACATCGAGGATTACATCCCCGGCAAAGAAGCCCGCCACATGGACACCTTCATCCACTACGGCATGGCGGCGGCCATGCAGGCCGTGCAGGACGCCGGCCTGCCCACCGGCGATGCGCTCAGCGAAGAACAGGCCGAGCGCATCGGCTGCGTGGTGGGCTCGGGCATCGGCGGCCTGCCGTTGATCGAGCAGACGCAGATCGAGTACGCCGCACGCGGCGCACGGCGCATCTCGCCATTCTTCGTGCCGGCCTCGATCATCAACATGATCTCGGGCCACATCTCGATCAAGTACGGCTTCACCGGCCCCAACCTGGCGATCGTGACGGCCTGCACCACCGGCCTGCACTGCATCGGCGAGGCGGGCCGCATGATCGAG
>MESD01000165.1:17177-31916 GCA_001770815.1 Burkholderiales bacterium RIFCSPHIGHO2_12_FULL_69_20 | reverse complement strand
GCCGCGGCGCGGGCGCTGTCCACGCGCAACGACGATCCCAAGACCGCCAGCCGGCCCTGGGACAAGGACCGCGACGGCTTCGTGTTGGGCGAGGGCGCGGGCGTGCTGGTGCTCGAAGAGTACGAACACGCCAAGAAGCGCGGCGCGAAGATCTACGCCGAGCTGGCCGGTTTCGGCATGGGTGCCGACGCGCACCACATGACGGCGCCCAACGTCGACGGCCCCAAGCGCAGCATGCGCGCGGCACTGCGCAACGCCGGCATCAACGCCGACGCGGTGCAGTACCTCAACGCGCACGGTACGTCCACCCCGCTGGGCGACCTCAACGAGACCAATGCCATCAAGCTGGCGTTCGGCGACCATGCCCGGCAGTTGGTCGTCAACTCGACCAAGTCGATGACCGGCCACCTGCTGGGTGGCGCTGGTGGCATCGAGTCGGTGTTCAGCGCGCTGGCGGTCTACCACCAGATCTCGCCGCCCACCATCAACATCTTCAACCAGGATCCCGAGTGCGACCTGGACTACTGCGCCAACACGGCGCGCGACATGAAGATCGACGTGGCGGTGAAGAACAACTTCGGCTTCGGCGGCACCAACGGCACGCTGGTTCTGCGCCGGGTGTGAGCGGCACCGGCAACGCGCATGCGCGCTGCCCCGGCGGTTGATGCCGCACTGGACGCCGGCAGGCGCGAGCGCATGTTGATCCTGTTGTTGCACGGCCTGGCCGGTGTGATGCTGGCGCTGTGGGCGGCGGCGCATGCTGCGCTGGGGTTCACCGTGACTGTCCTGGCTGGCGCCGCGTGCGCCGGTGTCGTGATGGCCGCGCTGGGTGCGTGGCTGGCCCGTCGCGCGCTGCCAGCCGATGCGGGCCGCCTGCGCTGGGACGGCCAGGCCTGGCACTGGCGAGGCTCGATCGACCGGCCATTGACCCGCCTGGAAGTGACGCTGGACCTGGGCGTGTGGGTGCTGTTGCGCCTGCATGGCGCCGATGGCGCCCGGCCGCTGTGGCGCGTGGCCAGTCAGCGTGGTGCTGGTGCCGCCTGGCACGGCTTGCGGGTGGCACTGGGGGCGCATGCGGGCGAGGTGCCGTCGGATGCCGACGATAGTGACCGCCCAGGAGCCGCGCCATGACGGTGGACGACAGCGATGTCGCGATCGTCGAGCGGGCCAAGCGCGGTGACCACAAGGCCTTCGAGATGCTGGTGGTCAAGTACCAGCGGCGCATCGAACGTCTGATCGCGCGCATGGTGCGCGACGTCGATCTGGTGCAGGACATCGCCCAGGAAAGTTTCATCCGCGCCTACCGCGCGCTGCCACAGTTCCGCGGCGACAGCGCGTTCTACACCTGGCTCTACCGCATCGCCGTCAACACCGCCAAGAAGGCGCTGGTCGACCTCAAGCGCGATCCGCTGGTGACCGAATCGGCACGCGCCAGTTCAAATGACGACGACGATGAAACTTCCCGTGTCGAGCGCGAACTAACCGACGGCGAAACGCCCGAGGCGGTGCTGGCCAGCAAGGAAATCGCCCAGGCCGTGAACGCAGCGATCGAAGCCTTGTCGGAGGATCTCCGCCAGGCCATCACGCTGCGCGAGATCGAGGGCCTGAGCTATGAAGAGATTGCGGAGTTGATGAATTGCCCGATCGGCACGGTGCGCTCGCGTATCTTCCGGGCGCGTGAAGCGATTGCGCAGCGGCTGCGGCCGTTGCTCGACACGCGCGAGGGCGAGCGGTGGTGATGATGACAGTGTCGAGCAAACGGATTGGCGATGGCCCTGCGGCCGCGCCCCTGGCCCCTGGAGTTGAACAAGCATCATGGTGAACCGATCAGAAACTTCCGCGGCGGCCCGACAGGCGCTGTCGTCGCTGATGGACGGCGACCTCGAACCGGGCGCCGCCGGTGAGGCCTGCGCAGCCTGGCGCCACGACGCCGATGCGCGCGCCAGCTGGCATGCCTACCACCTGATCGGCGATGTGCTGCGCAGCGAAGACCTCGCCACCCGGCCCGCCAGCGACGAAGCCTTCCTGCAATCGCTGCGTGCCCGTCTGGCCGATGAACCCGTGCCGTTGGCACCAGCGCCGCTGGTGCATGCGCCGGCAGCGGCTGATGCGGCGGGTGCGGTGGCCCTGCAGGTGGCCAACGGCGCGCCGCTGCCGCGTGCCCGCCACCTGCGCTGGCGCTTGGGCCGCATGATGGCTCCGGCGGCCGTGGCCGCAGGCTTCGTGGCGGTGGCGGGTGTGATGGTGGTCACCCGGGTGATGTCGCCCGAGCCCGTCGCCGGCCCGACCTTGGCTGCCGCGCCCGCCGGGGCGATGGCCGCCTCGGGCATGCTGGTGCGCGACGCGCGGCTCGACCGCTACCTGTCGGCGCACCGCAGCCTGGCCAACGGCACGGCCGCGGCCGGCGGTGCCGAGCACCGCGTGCAGATCGTCTTCGAGGGCCAGTGAGCATGGGCATCACCTGGGCCCGGCGGCGGCTGGGCCGGATCGGCTTGGGCGTGGGCTGGGGGCTGGCCTTGGTTTGCGCGCCATTGCTGGCCACCGCACAAGGCGCTGCGGTCGCCGGCACGGCGCCGTTGGAGGGCGTCGCCTGGCTGCAGCGCATCCAGCAGGCTGCCGCAACGTCCAGCTACCAGGGCACGCTGATGTTCAGCGCCAATGGCGTGCTCTCCAGCGCCAAGGTCGTGCACTACTGCGACGGCCGTCAGCGTTATGAACGACTCGAAGTGCTGGATGGCCGCGCCCGTCTGCAATACCGCCACAACGACCAGGTGCTGACGCTGTGGCCTGCCACCAAGGTGGCCATGGCCGGACAACGCGACGCCGTGACCGAGTTCCCGGCCTTGCCCGCCGCCGCCGACACCCGCAGTCTGGACAGCTACGACCTGCGCCACGTCGGCAAGGAGCGTGTCGCCGGCCACCAGGTGGACGTGTTGATGCTCAAGCCGCGCGACAAGCTGCGCTTTGCCCAACGGTTGTGGGCCGACCGCGAAACCGGCCTGCTGCTGCGCAACGACGTGCTGAGCCCGGGCGGCGAGGTGCTGGAGTCGTCGACCTTCATCGATGTGCAGATCGGCGGCCGGCCGCAACCCGAACCCATCCTGCGGGCGATGAAGAAGCTGGATGGCTACCGGGTGCTGCGGCCGCAGGCCGAGCGCACCCAGCTCGAGGCCGAGGGCTGGGCGCTGAGCAAACCGGTGCCCGGGTTCCAGATGGTCAGTTGCACCCGCCGCCCGCTCGATGCCGCGGCCGAGACCGACGTGCCGGTGCAGGTGCTGCAGTCGGTGTTCTCCGATGGGCTGGCGCAGGTCTCGGTGTTCATCGAGCTCTATGACGCGCAGCGCCACAAGCAGGCCATGGGCACCAGCCTGGGCGCGTCGCACACGCTGATGGTGCGGCGTGGTGATTGGTGGATCACCGTGGTGGGCGAGGTGCCCATGGCCACGGTGCAGCAGTTCGAAGCCATGCTGGAGCGCAAGCGCTGAACAAGCGCCCGTTCCCCGCGGCAGTTCGTTGGTCGATGATGAGGTGAGTGGATGTCCGATCTGGCTTTCTCGATGAAGTATTCGCTGCGTGCGGGCCGCCGCTGGGCGTTGCAATCTGCGTTGGCCCTGGGCCTCGCCACGGCGCTGGCGGCGCCGGTGGGTGCGGCCACACCGCGCGGTGAGCTGCCCGACTTCACCGAACTGGTGGAGAAGGTGGGGCCCTCGGTGGTCAACATCCGCACGATGGAACGCGCCGGTCGCAATGCCATGCCAGGCGGGGGTGGCAGCGGCATGGATCCCAACATGGAAGAGTTCTTCCGCCGCTTCGGCATTCCGCTGCCCGGCGGGCGGGGTGGGCCCCGTGGCGGCGGTGGTGGCGACGAAGAGCCGCAGCAGCGTGGCGTCGGTTCGGGCTTCATCCTCACCGCCGATGGCCTGGTGATGACCAACGCCCATGTGGTGGATGGCGCAGACGAACTGATGGTCACGCTGACCGACAAGCGCGAGTTCAAGGCCAAGGTGATCGGCCTGGACAAGCGCACCGACGTGGCCGTGGTCAAGATCGAGGCCACCGGCCTGCCGGCCGTCAAGCTGGGCGACGTGAGCCGGCTCAAGGTGGGCGAATGGGTGATGGCCATCGGCTCGCCGTTCGGCCTGGAGAACAGCGTCACCGCCGGCATCGTCAGTGCCAAGGCGCGTGACACCGGCGACTACCTGCCCTTCATCCAGACCGACGTGGCCATCAATCCCGGCAACTCGGGCGGGCCGCTGATCAACATGCGTGGCGAAGTGGTGGGCATCAACTCGCAGATCTACAGCCGCTCGGGCGGCTTCATGGGCATCTCGTTCGCGATCCCGATCGACGAGGCCAGCCGCGTGGCCGAGCAGTTGCGCACCACCGGCCGGGTGATCCGCGGGCGCATCGGCGTGACCATCGCCCCGGTGACCAAGGACGTGGCCGAGTCCATCGGTCTGGGCAAGCCCGCCGGGGCGCTGGTGCGCGGTGCCGAGAGCGGTGGCCCGGCCGACAAGGCCGGCATCGAGGCTGGCGACATCATCACCAAGGTCGATGGCAGGGCCATCGACAAGTCGGGCGATCTGCCGCGCATCGTGGGCGCCACCAGGCCTGGCAGCAAGACCGTGCTGCAGGTTTTCCGGCGTGGCGCCTATCGGGACGTGACGGTCACCGTGGCCGAGTTCGAGCCCGATGCACCCACCCGCGTGGCGCAGTCCGATGCGCCAGTGGCGTCGGCCGGCAGCAAGAGCGCGCTGGGCCTCACGGTCACCGACCTGAGCGAGGTGGCCAAGCGTGATCTCAAGCTCAAGGGCGGCGTGCGCGTCGATGCGGTCGAAGGCGCGGCGGCCCGCGCCGGGCTGCGCGAGGGCGACGTGATCCTTGATCTGGACAACACCGAGATCGCCGATGTCCGGCAGTTCATGGCGGTGTCGGCCAAGGTGGAGAAGGCACGTGCCGTCAGCGTGATGGTGCGGCGCGGTGAGTGGGTCAATTACCTGGTGATCCGGCCAGCTCGTTGATGCAGCCAGGCGCCTGCGGACGGCCCGGCGCATCCGAGTGGCGCGGCGGGTCTTTTCGCATCACGGGAGATCGAGCCCGTCCGGCCGGACGCGCCCGCTCATCTGACGGCGTCGAATCCGCAGATTTTGCAGATTTAAAAGTTGGTGATCACTCGCTTCGAGTCGTGTCTGGGCGCGATTGCGCGTCTGTCCAGTTAGAATCAGGCCTGTTGAACCGGTCTTTAGCCTGGAGCTGCGTTGGGTGTTGCGCCGCCCCAACGCAGTGGCCAAGCATCCACAAGAGCCTGTGCAAAAGCTGTGGATAATTACGGCTTGTTGGCACCCTGCAACGGCCGGACATCCAGCAACGGCGCGGCTTCCAGCCCGGTGGTTTTGGCTACAATGAAGGCCCAACAAGCAGTTGCCAAACATTTGTTGGAAGGCGCGTCTCCTCTTTGGACGTGCCTTTTTTTTATGTCTTTCGAGGGCTGTTAGCCCCGCCACACCGCGCCCCGCCATGCGCCCGCTTTGAGCCCGGCTCGAGCGTGATCTGCATGCCGGCCACAGCGCCTGATCGAACCCATGGACCACATCAGAAACTTCTCGATCATTGCCCACATCGACCACGGCAAGTCGACCCTGGCTGATCGATTGATCCATCGCTGCGGTGGCTTGAGCGACCGCGAGATGGAAGCACAGGTGCTCGACTCGATGGACATCGAGCGCGAGCGCGGCATCACCATCAAGGCGCAGACCGCCTCGCTGCGCTACACCTCGAAGAGCGGGCAGGTCTACCACCTCAACCTGATCGACACGCCGGGGCACGTGGACTTCAGCTACGAGGTGAGCCGCTCGCTCTCGGCCTGCGAAGGCGCACTGCTGGTGGTCGACGCCAGCCAGGGGGTCGAGGCACAGACGGTGGCCAACTGCTACACCGCGCTGGACCTCGGTGTCACCGTGGTGCCGGTGCTCAACAAGATGGATCTGCCCAACGCCGATCCCGAGAACGCCAAGGCCGAGATCGAGGACGTGATCGGCATCGACGCCGAAGACGCCATCCCCTGCTCGGCCAAGACCGGCATGGGCATCGACGAGATCCTCGAAGCGGTGATCGCGCGCATGCCGCCGCCCAAGGGCAACCCCGACGGAGCGCCGCGGGCGATGATCGTCGACAGCTGGTTCGACAACTACGTCGGCGTGGTGATGCTGGTGCGCATGGTCGACGGCGTGCTCAAGAAGGGCGACCGCATCCGCATGATGGCCACCAACACCGTCTACCCGCTCGAGCAACTGGGCGTGTTCACGCCCAAGAGCGAATCGCGCGACGAGCTGAAGGCCGGCGAGGTGGGCTTCCTGATCGCCGGCATCAAGGAGTTGCAGGCGGCCAAGGTGGGCGACACCGTCACCATCGAGAAGAAGCTGCCGAACAACGCCGGCCCGGCCACCGAGGCGCTGCCCGGCTTCAAGGAGATCCAGCCGCAGGTGTTTGCCGGGCTGTACCCGACCGAGGCCAGTGAGTACGACCAGCTGCGCGACGCGCTGGAGAAACTCAAGCTCAACGACAGCTCGCTGCGCTACGAGCCCGAGGTGTCACAGGCGCTGGGCTTCGGCTTTCGCTGCGGCTTTCTCGGCCTGCTGCACATGGAGATCGTGCAGGAGCGCCTGGAGCGCGAGTTCGACCAGGACCTGATCACCACCGCGCCCAGCGTGGTCTACCAGGTCGAGTTGAACGATGGCGAGGTGCTGCAGGTCGAGAACCCCAGCAAGATGCCCGACCTGGGTCGCATCAAGGAGATCCGCGAGCCCATCGTCACGGTGCACCTGTACATGCCGCAGGACTATGTCGGCCCGGTGATGACGCTGGCTAACCAGAAGCGCGGCATGCAGTTGAACATGAGTTACCACGGCCGCCAGGTGATGCTGACCTACGACATGCCGCTGGCCGAGATCGTGCTGGACTTCTTCGACAAGCTTAAAAGCGTGTCGCGCGGCTACGCCAGCATGGACTACGAGTTCAAGGAGTACCGCGCCTCCGACGTCGTCAAGGTCGACCTGCTGATCAACGGCGACCGCATCGATGCGCTGTCGATCATCGTGCACCGCGCGCAAAGCCAGTACCGCGGCCGTGCGGTGGCGGCCAAGATGCGCGAGCAGATCCCGCGGCAGATGTACGACGTGGCGATCCAGGCGGCGATCGGCGCCAACATCATCGCGCGCGAGAACATCAAGGCGCTGCGCAAGAACGTGCTGGCAAAATGTTATGGCGGCGACATCAGCCGCAAGAAGAAGCTGCTCGAGAAGCAGAAGGCCGGCAAGAAGCGCATGAAGCAGATCGGCTCGGTGGAAGTGCCCCAAGAGGCCTTCCTGGCGATCCTGCAGGTCGAAGACTGATCCACACTCCCTCTTCCAGAACAACACCCATGATGAGTGTCCTCACCGCCGCGCTGTACGGCATCCTGCTGGTCTACGGTGCGGGCTGGTACCTGGGCTACTGGATCGGCAATTTCTCGCTGCTGCTGTTCGTGCTGACGGTGGTCACGCTGGTCTACTGGCTGGCCGAGCGCTACCGGTTTGCGCCGGCGCGCGTGGCCGCCGCCGAGGCGCTGAGTGCGCAGGACCGCCAGCGCCGCGCCGAACTGGGCAAGATGGGCATTCAGCAGGTGGATGGCAACGTGGTCGAGGCGCGCGAGCGGCTGCTGATGCAGCCCTGGTGGCTGGACTGGACGGCGGGGCTGTTCCCGGTGATCCTGGCGGTGTTCCTGCTGCGCTCGTTCCTGTTCGAGCCGTTCAAGATCCCGTCGGGTTCGATGATTCCCACGCTGCTGGTCGGCGACCTGATCCTGGTGAACAAGTTTCACTACGGCGTGCGCTTGCCGGTGCTCAACACCAAGGTCGTCGCCAACAACGACCCCAAGCGGGGCGACGTGATCGTCTTCCGCTACCCCGTCGACCCGCGGGTCGACTACATCAAGCGCGTGGTGGCCGTCCCGGGCGACGAGGTGAGCTACACCAACCAGGCGCTCAGCATCAATGGCCAGCCGGTGCCGGTGCAGTCTCAGGGCGATTACTACGACGACGACAGCCTGCGCTACATGCCCAAGTACACCGAGAAGCTGGGCGAGGTGGCGCACGGCATCCTGGTCGAGCCCAAGCGGGCGTCGATCTACCGGCCGATGGAGAGCTTTGTCAACTTTCGTGACAACTGCCGCTACACCGCCGAGGGCGTCACGTGCAAAGTGCCGGCCGGCCATTACTTCGTGATGGGCGACAACCGCGACAATTCGCAGGATTCACGCTACTGGGGCTTCGTGCCCGACGAGAACATCGTCGGCCGCGCCTTCATGGTGTGGATGAACTTCGGCAACCTGCGCCGCATTGGTTCGTTCAACTGATGCTGCGTCCATACCGGGGCACCATGAAGACTGGCACTCGCTCACTTTCCCACCCCGCGGCACGGTCGCTGGCCCGCCAATCCGGCCTCACGCTGATCGGCCTGCTGGCCTGGGCCATCGTGGTCGGCTTCATCGGCTACCTGCTGGTGCGGGTGGTGCCCACGGTGACCGAGTTCTACACCATCCAAGGGGTGGTCGACCGCATCGCGGCGTCGCCGGCCAACACGGTGCCCGAGATCCGCACGTCGTTCGACAAGCAGCGCCAGATCGACGCCACGATCAGCTCGGTCGAAAGCAAGGAACTCGACATCACCAAGGAAAACGGCCGGGTGGTGATCAGCTTTGCCTACGAGAAAGAAATCGAACTCTTCGGCCCGGTGTTCCTGCTGATCAAGTACGCCGGGCGCTCCAAGTGAGCCTGTGACCGTCGGCGGGCGCGGTTGATCCGGCCGACCCGGTCGCTTGGCCCGGCCCACTGCTTGCCTCACACTTAGCCCATGGACCCCCGCCCCGATTCACGCCTGGAAGCGCTGCAAGCCCGCTTGGGCCATCGCTTCACCGATGCGGCGCTGCTGCAGCGCGCGATCACCCACCGCAGCTTTGGCGCCGACCACAACGAGCGGCTCGAATTCCTCGGCGACGCGGTGCTCAACCTGGCGGTCTCGAGCCTGCTCTACGAGCGCTTTGCCGTCTCTGACGAGGGCGATTTGACCCGCGTGCGGGCCCACCTGGTGCGCGAGGACAGCCTGCACCGCGCCGCACTGGTGCTGGGCCTGCCCGAGGTGCTGCGGCTGTCCGAGGGCGAGGCGCGCGGTGGCGGCGCGCAGCGCCCATCGATCCTGGCCGATGCGGTGGAGGCGCTGATCGGCGCCATCTTCATCGATGCCGGCCTGCCACCAGCCACGCAACTGGTGCGCCAGCTGTTCGGCGAGCTGATCACCAGCACCGAGACCGACAGCTGGAGCAAGGACGCCAAGACCGAGCTGCAGGAATGGCTGCAGGCGCGCAAGCTGCCGGTGCCCAGCTACCGCATCGTCGCCACGCGTGGCCAGGCGCATGCGCAGACCTTCGACGTTGAATGCGCCGTGCCCGCGCTGGGCCTGGCCGAGCAGGGCGAGGGCAGGTCGCGCCGCACCGCCGAGCAGGAGGCCGCACGCCGCATGCTGGGCCGATTGAAGGCCAGCGACAAGCCCGGCAGCGCGTTGCGTTCGTGAGCCGGTCGCCCGCGCTGCTTGCCCTTCCAAGATCCACGATCCCAGGTGATGCCACCTGACCGGCCTTGTTAGGCCGCCCACCCGAGCTTCACCATGACCACCGAAGAATCCCAGCCGTCCATGCCCCCCGTCGACCCCTTGGCGGGCGAGGGCCGTCGCTGCGGCCTGATCGCCATCGTCGGCCGGCCCAACGTCGGCAAGTCGACTCTGCTCAATGCACTGGTGGGGCAGAAGATCAGCATCACCTCGCGCAAGGCCCAGACCACGCGCCACCGCATCACCGGCATCCGCACGCTGGGCGATACGCAGTTCGTCTTCGTCGACACGCCCGGCTTCCAGACCAAGGACATCCGCGGGCGCACCGCCCTCAACCGCAACTTGAACCGCACCGTCACCTCGGTGCTGGGCGACGTGGACGTGGTGCTGTTCATGGTCGAGGCCGGCAAGTTCACCCTCGACGATGCCAAGGTGCTGGCGCTGCTGCCCACCGACAAGCCGGCCTTCCTGGTGGCCAACAAGCTCGACACCATCACGCGCCGCACCGACGTGATGCCCTGGCTCAAGGGCATGCAGGAGCGCCATCCGTTCACCGAGTTCGTGCCGATGTCGGCCACCAAGCCCGGCGATGTCGAGCGGCTGTTCAAGATCGTCGAACCCTACCTGCCCGAGCAGCCCTGGATGTACGAGGAAGACGCGCTCACCGACCGCAGCGACAAGTTCATGGCGGCCGAGCTGATCCGCGAGAAACTGTTCCGCCTGACCGGCGACGAGCTGCCCTACAGCGCCACCGTGGTGATCGACAAGTACGAGGAAGAAGGCAACCTGCGCCGCATCGCCGCCACCATCGTGGTCGAGCGCGACGCGCACAAGGGCATGGTCATCGGCGAGGGCGGTGAGCGCCTCAAGCGCATCGGCAGCGAGACCCGGCAAGAGCTGGAGAAGCTGACCGACAGCAAGGTCTTCCTGGAGCTGTGGGTCAAGGTGCGCTCGGGCTGGGCCGACAGCGAGGAGCATCTGCGGTCCTACGGTTATGAATGACCCGCGATGAGCCGGGCTGCAACGCACCATGCGTATGTGTTGCACCAGTGGGATTGGAGCGAGACCAGCCTGATCCTCGACCTGTTCACCCGTGAGCAGGGCCGCGTGGCGGCGGTGGCCAAGGGCGCCAAGCGGCCGTATTCGCAGCTGCGCCCGGTGCTGATGCCGTTCCAGCGCCTGCTGGTGGCCACCGCCCGGCCCAAGGGCGAGGAGGGCGCCGACATCCTGACGCTGCGCTCGGCTGAATATGCCGGTGCCGGCGCCACGCTGCCGCCGGCGCGGCTGATCACCGGCTTCTACCTCAACGAGCTGCTGATGAAGCTGCTGGCGCGTGGTGATCCGCACGAGCAGCTGTTCGACGCCTATGCCGACACGCTGCATGCCCTGGCGGCGGCCGAGGATGAATCACCGTTGCGGGCCTTCGAGCTGCTGCTGCTGCGCGAGACCGGCGTGCTGCCCGATCTGGCCTGCAACACCACCACGCAAGAGCGGGTGCAGGCCACGCGCCACTATCGCCTGCAGGGCGAGGCCGGCCTGGTGACGGTCGCGGGCGACGAACCGGCGTTGAGCGGCGCGCTGTGCCTGGCGCTGCAGGCCGCACTGGATGCCAACGACCGCGACGCGCTGCGCCGCGCCTGCCAGGTGGCGCTGCCCGCGCTGAAAGGGCAACTGCGCACGCTGCTTCACTATCATCTGGGCTCGCCGCCGTTGCGCACCCGCCAGATGATGCTGGACGTGCGCCGGTTGCTGGATGCACCGCTGCCCGCCGATCGCGCCACGTCACCCTGAGCCCGCCGCCATGAACCCGCTTGTCGCCCCCGAAGCCCACGCCCGCGGCCATCGCACCGCGCTGTCGGTCAACGTCAACAAGATCGCGCTGCTGCGCAATACGCGGCATTTGGGCATCCCCAACGTGGTGAAGCTCTCGCGCATCGCGCTCGAGGCCGGCGCGCAGGGCATCACCGTGCACCCGCGGCCCGATGCGCGCCACATCCGCACGCAGGACGTGCACGACCTGGCCGCGCTGATGAAAGCTTGGCCCGAAGCCGAGTACAACATCGAGGGCAATCCCTTCCACAACCTGATGGACTTCGTGCGCGCGCTGCGGCCGCACCAGGTGACCTTGGTGCCCGACAGCGAAGACCAGTTCACCAGCGACCACGGCTGGCGCTTCCCGGGCGATCTGGCGCGCTTGCAGCCGGTGATCGACGAGGCCCGCACGCTGGGGGTGCGGGTCAGCCTGTTCATGGACGCTATCCCCGAGATGATGGTGGCTGCGCGCGCCGCGGGCGCCGACCGCGTCGAGCTCTACACAGAGGCCTATGCCAGTGCCCATGGCACCCCGGCGCAGGCCGAGGTGCTGGCGCGCTACACCGCGGCGGCCCAGGCGGCGCTGGCAGTGGGCCTGGAGCTCAACGCCGGCCATGACCTGAACCGCGACAACCTGACCGACTTCCTGCGCGCCGTGCCCGGCGTGCTGGAGGTGTCGATCGGCCATGCGCTGATCGCCGATGCGCTGGAACTCGGCCTGGCCGAGACCGTGCGCGACTACCAGCGCTGCATTCAACAGGCATTTGTGTGATCCACGGCATCGGCACCGACATCTGCGACATCCGCCGCCTGCGCGCCACGCTGGCGCGGCGCGGTGACCGCTTTGCCGAGAAGGTGCTGGGCCCCACCGAATTGCAGGTATTCCACGCCCGCCGCACCCGCGCCGAGGTGCGCGGCGTGGCCTACCTGGCCACCCGCTTCTCGGCCAAGGAGGCGTTTTCCAAGGCCATCGGGCTGGGCATGCGTTTGCCGATGACCTGGCGCGCCTGCGAGATCCTCAACCTGCCCAGCGGCGCGCCGGTGCTGCGCCTGAACGGCGCGCTGGCCGACTGGTTTGCCGCGATGGGCCTGCAGGCCCATGTCACCCTGACCGACGAATCCGACTACGCCGCCTCCTTCGTGGTGGTGGAGAAAGCCCCTGTCCCATGAGCAAGCACATGACCCAAGACCCGACCATCGGCCACGCCGCCGTGGTGCTCGACATCGCCGGCACAAAGCTGAACGCTGACGACCGCCGCCGCCTGCAGCACCCACTGACCGGCGGGCTGATCCTGTTTGCCCGCAACTGGATCGACCGCGCGCAGCTCACCGCGCTGACCGCCGAGATCAAGGCCATCCGCCCCGACGTGCTGATCTGCGTCGACCACGAGGGCGGCCGGGTGCAGCGCTTTCGCAGCGACGGTTTCACCCACCTGCCGGCGATGCGCGCGCTGGGCGAGGCCTGGATGCGCGACGCCCTGGCCGCCACCGATGCCGCCACCGCGGCGGGTTATGTGCTGGGCGCCGAGCTGCGCGCCTGCGGCGTCGACCTGAGCTTCACCCCGGTGCTCGACTTGGACCATGGCGGCAGCAACGTGATCGGCGACCGCGCCTTCCACCGCGATGCGCGCGTGGCGACGATGCTGGCCAAGAGCCTGATGCACGGCCTGCTGCTGTCGGGCATGGCCAACTGCGGCAAGCACTTTCCCGGGCATGGCTACGTCAAGGCCGACAGCCATCTGGCGGTGCCGGTGGACAAGCGCTCGCTGAAGGCGATCCTGGCCGACGACGCCAAGCCCTACGAATGGCTGTCGACCAGCCTGGCCAGCGTGATGCCGGCGCATGTGATCTACCCCAAGGTGGATGCCATGCCGGCGGGCTTTTCAGAGCGCTGGCTGCGGCACATCCTGCGCGGCGACCTGGGCTTCCAGGGTGCGATCTTCAGCGACGACTTGAGCATGGAAGGCGCCAAGGTGGCCGGCAGCACGCTGGACGGCGCGCTGGCCGCACTGAACGCCGGCTGCGACTTGGTGCTGCTGTGCAACCAGTCGGTCGACGGCGGCGAAGCGGTGGACGCGCTGCTCGACGGCCTGATGGCTGCGCACGCCGACGGCCGCTGGCGGCCCGATGGCGACAGCGAAGCACGCCGGCTCGACCTGCTGCCGCTGAGCCCGCCACTGCCCTGGGACGAGCTGATGCACCAGCCCGCCTACCAGCACGCACTGGAACGACTGCCCTGATCTGCGCCTGCGGCGTCAGCGCGCGCCGTAGCGCTGCTGCAAGTAAGCCAGCAGCGTGCGGATCGTCTGCGCCTCGCCACCGGCGGGCCGGCCCGGGCGGGTGCTGTCGTTCCAGGCGTACAGGTCGATGTGCAGCCAGGGGATGCCGGCCGGCACGAAGTCGTCGAGGAACAGCGCGGCATTGATCGCGCCGGCCTGCGGGCCGCGCCCGGTGTTGACGATGTCGGCGACGTCGCTCTCGATGCCGGGGTGGTAGTCGCGCCACAGCGGCAGGTGCCACAGTGGGTCGTGCAGCGCCAGGCTGAGGTCGACCAGCTCACGCGCCAGCGCCATGTCGCGGCAGAACAGCGCCGGCAGCTGGCCGCCCAGCGCCACGCGCGCGGCGCCGGTCAGCGTGGCCAGGTCGATCAGCAGCTCGGGCTCGGACTCGGCGCCGTAGGCCAGTGCGTCGCACAGGATCACCCGGCCCTCGGCGTCGGTGTTGCCGATTTCGATGTGCAGGCCGGCGCGGGTGGGGATCACGTCGCCGGGCCGGTAGGCGTTGCCGGCGATGGCGTTCTCCACCGCCGGGATCAGCAGCTGCAGCCTGACGTCCAGCTTGAGCGACATGATCAGCGCGGCCAGGCCCAGTGCGTTGGCCGCGCCGCCCATGTCCTTCTTCATCTGGCGCATGCCCTCGGGGCTCTTGATGTCCAGGCCACCCGAGTCGAAGCACACGCCCTTGCCGACCAGCGTGATGCGCGGCGCCTTCGGTCGGCCCCAGTTCAGCTCGATCAGCCGCGGTGCCTGCACCGCTGCCCGGCCCACCGCATGGATGGCCGGAAAGCCGGCCTTCAGCAGGTCGTCACCCACCGTCTGCCGAAAGCGCGCGCCGTGGGCCTGCGCCACCTGCTGCACCGCGTCCGCCAGCTCGGCCGGGCCCAGGTGCTCGGCCGGTGTGTTGACCAGGTCGCGGGTGTCGGCGATCACCTGGGCCAGCAGCAGGCCGTGGCGGGCGGCGTCGTCGGGCGCTACAGCCAACTCGGCGGCTTCACGCTTGGGCGCC
>MESD01000165.1:0-17169 GCA_001770815.1 Burkholderiales bacterium RIFCSPHIGHO2_12_FULL_69_20 | reverse complement strand
CGGCTTCACGCTTGGGCGCCTTGTAGCGGCTGAAGGCATAGGCGCCCAGCTGCCACGACATCGCCGCGGCCTGGGCATCGGCCACCAGGCCCTCGCTGCCCAGCCGGTAGCGGCCAGCGGGCAGGTTGCGGGGCAGCGCGGCCAGCGCCCAGGGGTGATCGGCCGCGCGCACGCCCGCCCACACCGCCTGCAGCCGGCCCTGCTCGTCGGGCAGCAGTGCATGGGTGTCGGGCGCACCGTTGAAGCCCAGCGTGGCCAGCCACTGGCGTTGCGCCGGCGGCAGGGCCGCTGCGTGGGCGGTGAACAGGTCGCGGTCGGTCAGGTGCACGGGGATGCAGGCGGCGGTGGGCTTCTTCAGCGTGACGGTCATGGTGGGCGCGGGCGTTGCGGTGTGATGAAGTGACGCGCGGATTGTGGCGCGCATGAAAAACGCCGCCGCGGCATCTTGCCGGGGCGGCGTGGGCCACCTGCGCTGGGCCGGTGGCGCGTCCGGGCCTCATGCCCGGGGCGTCATCGTCACGCCGGCGGCGTGGCAGCCTGGGCCGAGGTCTCGAACGGCAGCTTCAGCTGGGACAGATCCTTGCGGGTCTCGACCAGCACCAGCGGGCCCTCGTCGATCACCACCGGCGCCTTGCGCTCACGCGGCACGCGCACGGGGGCTGGCTCGGCGGCCATCGCAGCCTGGGCCGCGCGGATCTTCTGGTCGTCGGAGTTGACCCACTGCAGGCCCGAGCCTTCGGCCAGACGTTGCAGGTCGGTGATCGGCAGCACGAAGGGCTCGACCACACGCAGGGCCGGCACTGGCGCCGGGGCCGGTGCGGCGGCCGCCGCCGGTGCAGCGACCGGCTCGGGCCGGGTCTGCACCACCTCGGCGGGCGGTGCCACCATGGTCGTTTCGACCTCAACCGGCACCACGGCATCGGCGGCGACCGGCGCGTCGGCGTCGGTGCTGATGGCGCTGACGGCGCCCTGGGCCGGCGTTTCACCGGCCTCGCCTTCGCGGGCCTCGCGCGGCTCACGGCGGCCACGTTCGCGGCCACGGCCACGGCGGCGTGCCCCTTCGCGTTCACCGCCCTCACCCGGCTCGGTGCCTTCGGCCGCCTCGGCGACCGTGGCATCGCCATCGCGCGCCTCGGCGGGTTCACCGCGCGATGCCGGGGCATCGGTCACGCCCTCGGCGCTGGCGTCACCGCCAGCCTCGGTCGTGGTGTCCGCGCCTGCGTCGTCCCGGTTGGCGCGGCCACCCCGGCGGCGACGGCGGCGGCGTTGCTCTTCGCCGGCAGCGTCCTGGGCTTCGGCACCCGGGGCGCCGTCGGCTGGCAGCTGGCCGTCGACCAACGCTTGCGCGGTGTCGGGCAGCTCTACCGGCCGCGGCTCGCGCTCGGGGCGCGGCGTGCGGCGCGGGGCTTCGGTGCCGGCTTCGGCGTTGGCGCGCACGCTGCCTTCGGCGTCCGTCGGGCGCTCGCTGCGCCGGCCGTCGCCGCGGCCTTCAGCGCGGCCGTCACCGCGGTCGGCGCGTGGCCCGCGGGGAGGGCGGTCACCGCGTTCACCGCGCTCACCCCGGCCTTCGGCGGCCTTGCCGTCGCGGCCACCCCGGCCACCGCGGTCACCACGCTCACCGCGTCCACCCCGCTCGTTGCGGTCGCGGCGGCCGTCGGGGCGCGCTTCGCGCTGGCCAGGCGTTGCTTCTGCGGTGGTCGCCGTTGCCGGCGCAGCCACCGCGGCGGGTGCTGCCACGGGCGCCGGTGCGGCGCCGCCGAACAGCTTTTTGACCCAGCCGAAGAAGCCGCTGCCAGCGGCCGGCGCCGGTGCCGATGCCACCCAGCTGGGCGCGGCAGGTGCGGCAGTCGGCGCAGCGGCAACGGTTGCGGCCAGCGGGGGCACCGCCACGGGCTTGGGCGCGGCGATGGGCGCCGGCTGGTCGGGCAGCACGCCCTTGATCACCGGCTCTTGTTTGGGCTTGGCCTTCTCGCGGCGGGTGATGCCCACCTCGTCGTCCGGCTCCTCGATCATCGTGTAGCTGGCCTGCAGGTTCTCCAGGCGCGGATCGTCGTGGCGCAGGCGCTCGAGCTTGTAGTTCGGCGTCTCGAGGTGCTTGTTGGGCACCAGCAGCACGGTGCAGCGCTGCTTCAGCTCGATCTTGGTGATCTCGGTGCGCTTCTCGTTGAGCAGGAAGCTGGTCACCTCGACCGGCACCTGCACGTGCACGGCGGCGGTGTTGTCCTTCAGGGTCTCTTCCTGGATGATGCGCAGGATCTGCAGCGCCGAGCTCTCGGTGTCGCGGATGTGGCCGGTGCCGTTGCAGCGCGGGCAGGTGATGTGGTTGCCTTCGCTCAGCGCCGGGCGCAGGCGCTGGCGGCTCAACTCCAGCAGGCCGAACTTGCTGATCGACGAGAACTGCACCCGCGCGCGGTCTTGCCGCATTGCGTCACGCAGGCGCTGTTCCACCTCGCGGCGGTTCTTGCTCTCCTCCATGTCGATGAAGTCGACCACGATCAGGCCGCCGAGGTCGCGCAGCCGCATCTGGCGGGCGATTTCATCCGCCGCTTCCAGGTTGGTGCGGGTGGCGGTTTCCTCGATGTCGCCGCCACGGGTGGCGCGCGCCGAGTTGACGTCGACCGAGACCAGCGCCTCGGTATGGTCGATCACGATCGCGCCGCCGGCCGGCAGGTTGACGGTGCGGCTGAACGCCGTCTCGATCTGGTGCTCGATCTGGAAACGCGAGAACAGCGCCGCGTCATCGCGGTAGCGCTTGACCTTGGATGCCGACTCGGGCATCACATGGTTCATGAACTGCTGTGCCTGCTCGAAGATGTCGTCGGTATCGATCAGGATCTCGCCGATGTCCGAGGTGAAGTAGTCGCGGATCGCGCGGATCACCAGCGAGCTTTCCTGGTAGATCAGGAACGCACCCTTGCCCGCCTTGGACGCGCCGTCGATGGCGGTCCACAGCTTGAGCATGTAGTTCAGGTCCCACTGCAGCTCGGGCGCGCTGCGGCCGATGCCGGCGGTGCGGGCGATCAGGCTCATGCCCTTGGGGTACTCGAGCTGGTCGAGGTTTTCCTTCAGCTCTTCGCGGTCTTCACCCTCGATGCGGCGCGACACACCGCCGCCGCGCGGGTTGTTGGGCATCAGCACCAGGTAGCGCCCGGCCAGGCTGACGAAGGTGGTCAGCGCCGCGCCCTTGTTGCCGCGCTCTTCCTTCTCGACCTGGACCAGCAGTTCCTGGCCCTCGCGGATCGCCTCCTTGATGGTGGCGTTCTTGGCCTCGACGCCCTCGCGGAAGTAAGTCTTCGAGATTTCCTTGAACGGCAGGAAACCGTGGCGATCTTCGCCGTAATCGACGAAACAGGCCTCCAGCGACGGCTCGACGCGCGTCACCAGGGCCTTGTAGATGTTGCCCTTGCGCTGTTCGCGCCCCTCGATCTCGGTCTCGAAATCGAGCAGTTTCTGCCCGTCGACGATTGCCAGGCGCCGCTCTTCGGGCTGCGTGGCATTGATCAGCATGCGTTTCATGTGCACTCCTGTCTCACGCGCCCGGTTGCCGGGGCGCGTGTTGTCCGATCACCGGCCTGACCTCAGCGGGTCAGTGCAGGCGACCTGTTCCGATGCACGAGAAACGGGTAACGGCCGGAGAAGGAATCGCCCTGGGCTGCGGTGACCGAACAACGGTCAGGGATGCAGCGGGGCCGCGTGCGGCAAAGCGGTGGGGGCGGATGGCACCGTGGTCTCCCGGCCCCGCGACGAACGCGGAGGCCACAAACCACCGGCCGGCACTGCCGCACCGGCCGGGAGCCGGGGCTGCGCCGTCATGTCATTCGACATGGGCCAGTGGATGCTTGAGAGGGATGGCATGCAAACCCTGTGGGCTGAACCGCGAACGACAGACCAC
Organism: Burkholderiales bacterium RIFCSPHIGHO2_12_FULL_69_20; assembly: GCA_001770815.1. Classification (GTDB taxonomy): domain Bacteria; phylum Pseudomonadota; class Gammaproteobacteria; order Burkholderiales; family Burkholderiaceae_C; genus Pseudaquabacterium. Next base: position 13,277 of record MESD01000165.1, on the reverse strand, counting down.
CACAACGGGGCGATCTGCCGTCCATGAGCTGTGTTTCTTTCCCTGTGACGGGACGGCTGTGACGACGTGTCTCTTGCACCAGCATCGTGCGGCCGCCGCATCACTTGGGGGACTGCGGCCTGCCACGCGCGTTGCTGGTGTTGCATCAACGCTTTTTTGACGCCTGGTAAGGCGCCGGTCCACGATAGCACCGGGAATGCCCGGGTAAACTCTGAAAAATCAAGCACTTACGGCCCAATCGTGGCTCGGATCATTATAAGCAGCAAACCATTGCCGGCCCGCCGCACCGCCACCTTGGCGGCCGGCGTGCCCGCGCCGGCCGTGGCGCCGGCGCCCGAGGTGCGCCGCCTGGTGGTCGACGAGGCGGGTGAAGGCCAGCGGCTGGACAACTTCCTGATGCGCCTGCTCAAGGGCGTGCCCAAGACCCATGTCTACCGGGTGATCCGCTCGGGCGAGGTGCGGGTCAACAAGGGCCGCGCGGCGGCCGACACCCGGCTGAAGGGGGGCGACGAGGTGCGGGTGCCGCCGGTGCGGGTGGCCACGCCCGATGCCGCGGCCGTGCCGGCGCCGGCGCGCGAGTTTCCGATCCTGTTCGAGGACGAGTTTTTGCTGGCGATCAACAAGCCGGCCGGCGTGGCGGTGCACGGCGGCTCGGGCGTCAGCTTCGGCGTGATCGAGCAACTGCGCCAGGCGCGGCCGACGGCGAAGTTCCTGGAACTGGTGCACCGGCTCGACAAGGAGACCTCGGGCATCCTGTTGCTGGCCAAGAAGCGCAGCGCGCTGATCCACCTGCAGGACCAGTTCCGCAGCCGGGACACTGGAAAAACCTACGCCGCGCTGGTGCTGGGCCACTGGCCGGCCAAGCTGAAGGTGATTGACGTGGCGCTGCACAAGACGCTGGACGCCCGTGGCGAGCGCCATGTGCTGGCGGTGCCGGCCGAGCACCCCGACGGCCGGCGCTCGATCTCGCTGGTGCAGGTGGTGCAGGCCTTCCAGCAGGCCACGCTGCTGGACGTGACGATCAAGACCGGCCGCACGCACCAGATCCGTGTGCACCTGGCGCAGGCCGGCCATGCCATCGTCGGTGATCCGAAATACGGCGACTTCGCACTCAACAAGCAGTGGGCGCGCGGCGAAGGCCTGGCCGGCATCCGCTTCGAGCGCATGTTCCTGCATGCCCGGCGGCTGGCCTTCGACCACCCGGCGACGGGGCAGCGCATCGAACTGGTCGCCCCCCTGCCGGCCGAATGCGCCACACTGCTGGCCCATCTCGCCGATCCACACTGAATCCATGACCGTCCGCCCGCGCCGCTTCGACCTGATCGTCTTCGATTGGGACGGCACCTTGTTCGATTCGACCGCGCTGATCGTGCGCTGCATCCAGTCGGCCTGCGTCGACCTGGGGCTGGCCGTGCCCAGCGATCAATCGGCGGCCTACGTCATCGGACTGGGCCTGCACGACGCCCTGCAGCATGCGGTGCCCGGCCTGTCGCCCGATCGTTATCCCGAACTGGGCCGCCGCTACCGCCACCACTACTTTGCCCGCCAGCACGAGCTGGTGCTGTTCCCCGGCACGCTGGAGATGCTGCACGCGTTGAAGGCGCGCAACCACTGGCTGGCGGTGGCCACCGGCAAGAGCCGCGCCGGGCTGGACGAGGCGCTGCACACGGTGCAGCTGAAGGGCCTGTTCGACGGCACCCGCACCGCCGACGAAACCGCCGGCAAGCCGCATCCGCTGATGCTGCAGCAGCTGATGCGCGAGTTCGGTGCCGAGCCCGAGCGCACGTTGATGATCGGCGACACCACGCACGACCTGCAGCTGGCCATCAACGCCGGCACCGCCAGCGTGGCGGTGAGCTATGGCGCGCACGAGCACGAGGCCTTCACACCGCTGGGCCCGCTGCACGTGGCGCACAGCACCGCCGAGCTGCGCGACTGGTTGCTGCGCCATGCCTGAGGCCGGCCCGGCGGCGCCGCAGGCGTTGTGCCCATCGGCCGATCTGGTCGAGCGCGGCAAGGCGGTGGTCTTCGACGTGCTGCTGTGGGGCCAGCCGGCGCGCGCCTTTGCGCTGCGCTTCGACGGCCGGCTGGTGGGCTACATCAACCGCTGTGCCCATGTGCCGGTGGAGATGGACTGGCAGCCCGGCGAGTTTCTCGACCACGACAAGCGCTGGATCGTCTGTTCCATCCATGGCGCCAGCTACGAGCCGGCCGATGGCCGCTGCGTGGGCGGGCCCTGCGGCCGCGGCAAGCTGATCCGCCTGACGATGGCCGAGCAGGACGGCCAGGCCTGTTGGTATCCTTCCGCCGATGTTCGCCCGGTGTTGTTCGACGAACCCGCTGCCTCCTGAAGAAAGCTCGACATGACCCCGCTCGACAACACCCCCGACGCATCGTCACCCGCTGGTGCTGGCAGCACCGGCGCCGCGGCGCCGGCCTCGCTGTCCGTGCAGCGGCCGGTGCTTGAGCACACGCTGGAGTCGCTGGCCCGCGAGATGATGCAAGAGCGCCGGTCCGAGCGCCGCTGGCGCATCTTCTTCCGCCTGGCCTGGCTGGGCCTGGTGCTGGGCGTGGCCTGGGTGCTGATGAGCGACCGGGTGCACCACAACGCGCCCAGCGGCCCGCACACCGCCTTGGTGGAGTTGCGCGGCGAGATCGCCTCCGACAGCGATGCCAGCGCCGAGTTGATCCTCTCGGGGCTGCGCAATGCCTTCGAGGACAGCGGTGCCCGCGCGGTGGTGCTGCGAATCAACAGCCCGGGCGGCAGCCCGGTGCAGTCGGGCATCATCAACGACGAGATCCGCCGGCTCAAGGCCTTGCACCAGAAGAAGGTGTACGCGGTGGTCGAGGAGGTCTGCGCGTCGGGCGCCTACTACGTGGCGGTGGCCGCCGACGAGATCTACGTCGACAAGGCCAGCATCGTCGGCTCGATCGGCGTGCTGATGGACGGCTTCGGCTTCACCGGGCTGATGGACAAGCTGGGCGTCGAGCGCCGCTTGATCACCGCCGGCAGCAACAAGGGCATGCTCGACCCCTTCACCGCGCAAGACCCGGCCCAGCGTGCTTATGCGCAGGCCATGATCGACCAGGTGCACCAGCAGTTCATCCGCGTGGTGCGCGAGGGCCGCGGTGCGCGGCTGAAAGAATCGCCCGACACCTTCTCGGGCCTGTTCTGGAACGGCGAGCAGGCCGTGGAACTGGGCCTGGCCGACCATTTCGGCAACCTCGACTTTGTGGCCCGCGAGGTCATCAAGGCCGAGGAAGTGATCGACTACACCCCGCACGACAACGTGGCCGAGCGGCTGGCCAAGCGTTTTGGTGCGGCCATCGGTGAAGGTGCGGTGCGCGCCGCGGGCGGGCTGTCGCGCCTGCGCTGATTCGCCCGCCATTGCACCCGCACCGGGCTGCACGCCGTTTTCGGGGACGATGGTCATGATCCGCGCAGCCCCTCGCCCCATCGCTCCATGCCGCCCACCCGGCGCCGCGCGGCCGCGTGGGCGGGCCGGCCCATGGCTGTTGGCGCTGGTGTTGGCCGCATCGCTGGCCGGCTTGCTGGCCGGTTGTGGCAAGCGCCCGCAAGACCGGCTGCTGCAGGCGCGCCAGTTGATCGCCCAGAACGACCGCGCCGCCGCCTTGATCCAGGTGAAGGGCGTGCTCCAGGCCCACCCCGACCTGGGCGCCGCACGCCTGCTGTTGGGCGAGATGCTGCTCGACGGGGGCGATCCGGTGGCCGCCGACATCGAGTTGCGGCGCGCGCTCGAACTCGGCCAGCCCGAAACCGAGGTGCTGCCGCTGCTGGCGCGTGCACAGCTGGCGGCCAACCAGCCGGCGCTGCTGGTGGCGCAGTTCGGCAACGTGAACCTGGCCGAACCGCTGGCCGCGGCGCAGCTGAAATCGGCCGTGGCCGAGGCCGAGGCCACCCTGGGTGATCTGGAGGCGGCGCGCAACAGCCTGGATTCGGCCTTGCGTGCATCGCCCGACTTTGCGCCCGCGCGGGTGCTGCGCGCCCGGGTCACCGCGGTGGCGGGTGATCTGGCCGGTGCACTGGCCCAGGTCAACGGCCTGCTCGTCGGCCAACCGGGCGACGCCAACGGCTGGGTGCTCAAGGGCGACCTGCTGGCACGGCTGCAGGGCAGCGTGGCAGAGGTGCGCCAGGCGTATCAGCAGGCACTGGCGGTGCGGCCCGACCATGCCAACGCCCACGCGGCGCTGGTGGCGCTGCACCTGGATCAGCGGGATGCCGTGGCGGCGCGGGCCCAGCACGCGGCGATGCGCAAAGTGCTGCCCCGCCATCCGCAGACGCTGTTGTTCGAAGGGCAGATCGCCCTGCTGGACGGTGATCTGCCGCGCGCGCGCGAACTGTTCCAGACCCTGCTGCGGGTGATGCCCGAGCACGGGGTGCTGCTGCAATCGGCCGGTGCCGCTGAACTGCGGCTGAATGCTCCGGTGCAGGCCGAGGTGCTGTTGGCTAAGGCGGTGCAGCGGATGCCCGACAGCCTGCCGGCGCGGCGCCTGCTGGCGCAGAGCTACCTGGCGCTGCGCCAGCCCGATCGCGCGCTGGACACGCTCGATCCGCTGATCGGTGCCGAGCGCGCCGATGCCGAGGCCCTGACGCTGGCCGCCCAGGCGCAGCTGCAGGCCGGGCGGGCGGCGGCGGCCGCGGCGCTGTTCGACCGCGCCGCGCGCCTGCGGCCCGACGACCCGAAGATCCGCACCGCGGTGGCGCTGGCGCGGCTGGGGCGGGGCCAGGTCGAGCCGGCGCTGGCCGAACTGCGCGCGGTGGCCGCCGCCGACGCCGATAGCACGGCCGATATGGCGCTGATCGCGGTGCTGGTGCGGCGCCAGGACCCCGCGGCCGCGCTGAAGGCGATCGACAACCTGGAGCGCAAGCAGCCCGATCAGCCGACGTCCGCTCACCTGCGCGGGCAGGTGCTGCTGCAGCGGCGTGATGCGCCGGGGGCGCGCCAGGCCTTCGAGCAGGCGCTGGCCCGCGACGCGGGCTACTTTCCCGCGGTGGCCGCGCTGGCGGCGCTGGACCTGCGCGATCAACAGTCCGATGCCGCCCGCACCCGACTGGAGGCGTTTGTCAGAAGTCAGCCACGCAGCGCCCAGGCGCGGCTGGCGCTGGCCGAGCTGGCGGCCCGCGGCGGGGCCAACCGCGAGGCGGTGGCGGCCTTGCTCGATCAGGGCATCAAGGCCAGCCCGGCCGACCCGGGCTTGCGCCTGGCCTTGGTGGACCACCACCTGGCCACCGCCAACCCGGCAGCGGCCGAGGCCGCCGCCCTGGCGGGCCTGGCGCGGCACCCCGACGATGCCGAACTGACCCACCGCTTGGGCGTGGCGCAGCTGCAGTCCGGTGAACATCAGCAGGCGCTGAGCACCTACAACCGGCTGACCACGCTGCAGGCGCGGTCGCCGGCCGGCCCACTCGGGCTGGCTGAAGTTCAGCTGGCCACCAATGACCTGGGCGCCGCCCAGCGCAGCGTGAAGCGGGCGCTGGCGCTGGCGCCGGCGCACCTGCCGGCGCAGCGCCTGGGCATCACCGTGGCCCTGCGCCAGAACCGGCCTGACGAAGCCCTGGCGCTGGCCCGGCAGGTGCAGCAGCAGCAGCCCGACCGGGCCGTGGGCTGGCTGCTGGAAGGCGAGGTCCAGATCACGCGCAAGCAATGGGCGCCGGCCATCGCCGCACTGCGCACCGCCGTCGGCAAGGCCGAGCCGGTGCAGGCCCCGGCCCGGCTGCACCACGCGCTGCGCCAGGCCGGGCACACGTCAGAAGCCGAGCAGCAGGCGGCGGCCTGGCTCAAGGCCCACCCCGGCGATGCGTTGTTCCTGTTCTACCTGGGCGACCTGGCGCTGGCGCGCAAGGATCTGCCCGACGCCGAGGCGCGCTACCGTGCGGTGCTGCGCCTTCAACCCGAGCATGCGCTGGCGCTCAACAACATCGCCTGGCTGATGTTGCAGCAGCGCCAGCCCGGCGCGCTGGCCTTCGCCGAGCGGGCGGTGCGTGCCGCCCCCGATCGCCCCGCCCTGCTCGACACGCTGGCCCTGGCCCAGGCGGCCGATAACCAGGTGGCGCAGGCCGTGGCCACGCAGCAGCGGGCGCTGGTGATTCGGCCCGACGATCCGGCGCTGCGCTTGAACCTGGCACACCACCTGGCGCAGGCCGGCGAAAAGCGCAAGGCCAAGGCCGAGCTCGACCGACTGGCGGCGCTGGGCGACCGTTTCGACCGGCAGGACGAGGTGGCCGCGGCGCTGCGGCGCCTGGGTGGTCGCTGATCTCGCGGCCGCTGGTCGCGCGGCGGCGCCGCAGTCAGTGCTCCCGGCGGCCGGCGGTCAACCGCAATCCAGCGCCGGCTCGCCTTCGCGCTTGTAGGCCACCACATGGTCGACCTGCAGGCGGATGCCGATGCGTTCGCCAATCGCATGGTTGTGGTGCGAGGGCACCAGCGACAGCACTGTCTGGCCGCTGGCCAGCTTCAGCGTGTAGAGGAACTCGGCGCCGCGAAAGGCCTTGGCCACCACCTCGGCGGTGACCGGGCTGGCGTCGTCGTGCACCACGTCGTCGGGGCGCAGCAGCACGTCGACGCCGCAGCCGGCGTCGCACAGGTCGCCATGCTCGGTGCAGCGGATCGGCTCGGGGCTCTCGAGCAGGCCCAGCTCGACGTGGATGTGGTGGCCGCGCTGCACCGTGCCTGGCAGGAAGGCGCCCTGGCCGACAAAATCGGCCACGAAGCGGTTGGCCGGCTGGTGGTACAGGTCGTAGGCGCTGGCCCATTGCTGGATGCGCCCGCCGGCCATGATGCCGATCTCGTCGGCGATGGCAAACGCCTCGTGCTGGTCGTGCGTGACCAGCAGCGCGGTGGTGCCGGCCGCCTTCAGCAGCGCGCGCAGTTCACCGCCCAGGCGCTCGCGCAGCTCGATGTCGAGGTTGGAGAAGGGCTCGTCGAGCAGCAGCAGCCGCGGTGAGGGCGCCAGCGCGCGCGCCAGCGCCACACGCTGCTGCTGGCCGCCCGACAGCTCGTGCGGATAGCGCTTGCCGGTGCCACCCAGGCCCACCGTCTCCAGCATCTGCTGCACACGCTGGTCGGCATCGGGCTGCCCCCGCAGGCCGAAGGCCACGTTGGCCGCCACGCTGAGGTGCGGAAACAGCGCGTGGTCCTGGAACACCATGCCGATGCGCCGCTGCTCGGGCGGCACCTGGCCCTGCACGCTGCTGACCAGCGCGCCGTCGAGCCGCACCTCCCCGGCGGTCAGCGGCTCGAAGCCGGCGATCGCCCGCAGCACCGTGGTCTTGCCGCAGCCCGACGGCCCCAGCAGGCAGCCCACCGTGCCGCGCGCCAGCGCCATCGAGAAGTTCTCGACCACGTTGCGCGGGCCATAGGCCACGGCGATGCGGTCCAGTTGCAGCCAGGGAGACTCGACAGGATTCATGGGATAGGGATGATAGGGCGCGCCCGCTGCAGCCGCTGCGGGGCCGGCCATGGCCGGGTGGTCGGTTGGGTCGGCGGCAGGGCCAGGGGAAATGACCGCGCCGATACACTGCGGCGACCCTTTCGCCAGCCCGCTTCCGATCTTGCCCGCACGCCCCGAGACCCTGCCCCTGCCCACGCCGCTGCGCCCGGCTGCAGGCGCCCTGCGTGGCCGGCGCTGGTCGTGGTTGCTGGCCTTTGCGCTGCTGACGGCGGCGCTGGTGGCGGTGCCCATCCTCTCGGTCGGCTCGCATGTGTTTGCCGGCGGCACCGGGGGCACCTGGGCGCACCTGGCCGCCACCGTGCTGCCCGACTACATTGTCACCACGCTGTGGTTGTGCCTGGGCGTGGGCGTCGGCGTGACGATGCTGGGTGTGGGCTCGGCCTGGCTGGTGACGCGGCATCAGTTCACCGGCCGCGCCACCTTCGAATGGGCGCTGGTGCTGCCGCTGGCGATGCCGGCCTACGTGGCCGCCTACACCTACACCGACCTGCTGCAGTACGTGGGCCCGGTGCAGACCGCGCTGCGCGAGGCCTTCGGCTGGCGGCGCGCCGATTACTGGTTTCCCGACGTGCGCAGCACCGGCGGCGCGGTGCTGATGTTCTCGCTGGTGCTCTACCCCTACGTCTACCTGATGGCGCGCACCGCCTTCATCGAGCGCGGCGGCGCCACCATCGAGGTGGCGCGCTCGCTGGGCCTCACACCCTGGCAGGGCTGGCTGCGGGTGTCGCTGCCGATGGCGCGCCCGGCGATCGCCGGCGGCGTGGCGCTGGCGCTGATGGAGACGCTGGCCGACTTCGGCACGGTGAGTTACTTCGCGGTGCAGACCTTCACCACCGGCATCTACCGCGCCTGGTTCTCGCTGGGCGACCGGGTGGCCGCCGCGCAACTGGCGCTGGTGCTGCTGGCCTTCGTGATCGCGGTGCTGGTGTTCGAGCGCCTGTCGCGCGGGCGCCGCCGTTTTGCTGAAACCGGCCAGTCCCGCGGCAGCGCCCACCGCGCGCCGCTGTCGGGCCGCCGTGCGGCGCTGGCCTGGGCGGCCTGTGCGCTGCCGCTGGCCGGTGGCTTTGTGCTGCCGGGCGGCCTGCTGCTGCACATGGCGCTGACCGAGGGCGACGCGCAGTTCGGCGAGCGCTTCATCCGCCTGGCCAGCAACAGCGTGCTGCTGGCCGGGCTGACCGCGGGGCTGGCGGTGGCGCTGGCGCTGCTCATCGGTTATGCCGCGCGGGTGCACCGCGGCGGCGCAATGCGCTGGGCGCACCGCATCGCGGGGCTGGGCTACGCGCTGCCCGGCTCGGTGATCGCGGTGGGCGTGCTGATCCCGGTGACCCGGCTCGACCACGCGCTGTCCGCGCTGGCGCAGCAGTGGTTCGGTCTGCAGCCAGGGCTGCTGATCACCGGCGGCATCGCCGCGCTGGTGTACGCGTGCCTGGTGCGTTATCTCACCGCGGCGATGCAGGCGGTGGACGCCGGCCTGGCCAAGATCACGCCCAGCATGGACTGCGCCGCGCGCAGCCTGGGCCACACACCGGCGCAGACGCTGCGGCGTGTGCACCTGCCGCTGCTGCGCGGCAGCATGCTCACCGCCGCGCTGCTGGTGTTCATCGATGTGATGAAGGAGCTGCCGGCCACGCTGGTGATGCGCCCATTCAACTTCGACACGCTGGCCACCCAGGCCTACACGCTGGCCGCCGACGAGCGCCTGGCCGAGGCCTCCACCGCGGCATTGGCGATCGTGGCCGTGGGCCTGCTGCCAATGGTCTTCATCTGCCGGCAGATCGCCAAGGGGCGCTCGGTCGGTGCCAGCTGAACGCGCAGAATCAGGCGCTTGCGCTTGATTGGAGCATCACCATGACCTCGGACCTGAACACCGCCTACCCGCGCCCCGCCCACATCGCCCCGGCCGAATGGGCCGCGCGTGTGCAGCTGGCGGCGGCCTACCGCGTCTTCGACCGGCTGGGCTGGACCGAGCTGATCTACAACCACATCTCGCTGCGCGTGCCCGACGAGCCGGGGCACTTTCTGCTCAACCCCTTCGGCCTGCACTACAGCGAGGTGTGTGCGTCCAACCTGGTGAAGGTGGACGTGCGCGGCAACATCATTGGCGACAGCGCCTGGCCGATCAACCCGGCCGGTTTCACCTTCCACGGCGCGATCCACGAGACCATGCCCGACGCGCATTGCGTGATGCATGTGCACACCACGCCGACGATGGCGGTGTGCTGCCTGGACGAAGGCCTGAGCTTCACCAACTTCTATGCCGCGCAGCTGTACGGCAAGGTGGCTTACCACGACTTCGAGGGCATCACGGTGCACCTCGACGAAGGCCGGCGCATCCTGGCCAGTGCCGCTGGCAATCCGGTGCTGCTGCTGCGCAACCACGGCCCGGTGACCATCGGCTTCAGCCTGGCGAATGCGTTCGGCCTGATGTGGCTGCTGCAGCGCGCCTGCGAGGTGCAGGTCACCGCGATGGCGATGGGCCGGCTGCGGCCCATCGCGGCGCCGGTGCTGGACGGCTGCGTGCGTGATTCGCTGAACTTCAATCCCAAGTTCGGCGCCGGGCAGGACGCCTTCGACGCGATGCAGCGGCTGGTCGATCGGGTCGATCCGTCGTACCGCGGTTGAGCCGGCAGCGCTGTCGGCGCCGTCAGCGCGGCACGTCCTCCAGCACCGCGCACTGGTCGTACTGCGTCAGCCGTGGCGGCTGGTCGGGGTCGGTGTATTCGATCAGCACGTACACCGTGTACAGGCAGCCCCAGCCGTTGTAGGTGGCCCGGAAGCCGTTGCCCGCGCCGGCCGACAGCAGCTTGGTGACGAAGGTCGAATTGTTCATGTAGTAGCTGATCTGCGAGGCCGACTTCAGCACGCCGTTCAGGCTGTCGGCGGTGGGGTACAGGTCGAAGCGGTAGACCGGCTTGCCGTCGGGGGTGCGCCAGCCCATCGCCATGCGCGACGCGCCGAAGCGCAGTGCCGCATCGGGCGGCGCGGTGGCGGCCAGCTGCGTGATGGTGGCCGCGTCGCCCGTCAGGAAGGCTTTCTTCAGCCGGTTGCTGTTGGTCAGCCGTTCCAGCAACTGCACCGATTCATCACGCGCCTGCTCGGCCTTGGCCTTCTCTTGCAGCGCCTGCGCCGCCGCCTCTGCTGCCAGTTGGCCTGCCGCATGCGCCTCTGCGGCGCGCAGTTGTGCGATGTGCGCCTGCGCTGCCACCTGCCGGCGGTTGTATTCGGCCCAGACCAGGCCGGCCAGCAGCGCCGGCAACAGCACCACCACCGCCTGCAGCATCTGTTTGCGTGATTTCAGCGCCTGCACCTCGGCCAGCAGCCGGGCTTCGCGCTCCTGCTGGGTGCGCCGCTCCATCGCTTCTTCGGCGGCCTCGCGCTGGGCCTGGGCGGCGCGGTCGGCCTCTTCGCGCCACGCGGCCTCGCTGGCCTGCAGAAAGGCCATCGCGCGCTGGAAGTCGTCTTCGCTGCCGTAGCGGCGTGCCCAGGCCGTGCGCGGCGTCTCGTCGCGCTGCCATTGCAGCGCCCGCTCCAGATCCGGGTTACGCCACAGTGCGGCCTGCTGCGGCCACAGCAGCGCCGTCTGGCGCAGCCGCTGGTACAGCGCGGCCGAGCGCGACTCGCGCTGCACCCACTCGCGCAGCGTCGACCATTGCCGGATCAGCGATTCGTGCGACAGGTCGATCACCGTGTCGGGCGTCAGCGCGGTGGGCCAGCCGGGCACGATGAAGGTGCGGCCGTCGCGGCGAAAGGCGTCGATCACCCGGGTCATCGTGGTGAGGTCGGTGCCGGCGGCCTCGCACAGGTCGGCCAGGCGGGTGGGGCGGCGCGTTTCGCGGTAGTCGGCCAGGCGCTCGCACAGGCCACGGAACAGCTGCTGCGCCACCGCCTGGTCGCCCGCGTGCGCGGCCAGCGCGGCATAGGCCTGGTCGGCATGCTGAGACAGCGCCTGCGCCATGCCGCCCACCGCCAGGTAATGCGGCAGGTCGATCGGGCCCAACGCGCCGGCCGCGTGCCACGCGTCCCAGGTGCGCATCAGCGCGTGCTGCTGCACCGGCAGCGCATCGGGGTCGTCGCCGGCGTCGTTGAGCAGGCGCTGCGTCAGGCGGGGGGCGATGGTCGCGCCGCTCACCGCCACCGGCCCTTCGATGGTGGCGCGGCGCTGGTCGCGGGTCAGCCGCGGCACCAGGTACTGGCCGTCGTTGAGCGTCTCGGCCAGGTCGCGAAAGCGCGCGCAATCGCCGAGAAAATCCGAGCGCATCGTCAGCACGATGTAGATCGGCAGCGACGCGGCGCGCGCCGCCTCGATCAGCAGGTTGACGAAGGCACTGGCCTCGTCGAAGGCCGGCGCCGCAGCGCCGCTGTCGCCAGTGGCCTGGCCCAGCCCCTGAAAGCGGAACAGCTCCTCGAACTGGTCGACCACCACCAGCAGGTTCTCGTGCGGCGCCAGCCGGGCCTGGCGGAAGGCGTCGATCAGGCCCAGCCCGCTGCGCCGCAGCACGGCCTCGATCAGCGGGGTGCGCAGCGTGGCATCCACCGCCTCGCCGCCCAGCACCGCCGGGTCGGCCAGCGCCGCGGCCAGGTGGTGGATGGGGTGGTTGCCCGGGCGCATCACCGCAAAGCGCCAGAACGAGCCGGCGCCTGCCATGAAACCGCCTTCGAGCATCGGCAGCAACCCGGCGCGCACCAGCGATGATTTGCCGCTGCCCGAGGTGCCCACCACCGCGACGAAGCGCTGGCGCGCCAGCCGCGCGACGATCTGTGCCGACTGGCCGTCGCGGCCGAAGAACAGGTGCGTCTCGTCGGCCTCGAAGGGTCGCAACCCGGGGAAGGGGTTGCGCAGCGGCGGCGCGGTACGGGCCGGGGTGGTGCCGGGGTCGGTGGCCATGGTGTTGCGCGACCGGGCTCAGTGACGCCGCAGCAGATCGTCGAGTTGCTGGCTGGCGCCCGCGCCGCGCAGCACCACCACATCCGGCGGCACGTCGAAATCCAGCTTGGCCGGCGTGTCCGGCGGCACCACCACGACGAACTTGCCGCGGTACGGCCGGTCGCGCCCCCAGCCTGGCGCCTGCTGGGCCTCGCGCAGCTTGCCGCGCACCCAGGCCTCACGGGTCTGACCCCACACCACCACCACCACGTCGTTGCCCAACAGGTTGGCCTTGTTCTCGTCGAGCAGCTCGTCGGGCGTGCCCTCGATCGACGGCCGGGTGACGGCAAAGCCCAACGCCGCCAACGCGTCCTTCAGCGGCTTGGTGTCGGCGCGGTCGATCGGATCGCACACCAGGTAGACGGCGGTCGCGGTGGTGGCGGCGGCCACGGCCACGCCATCGGCCGCCGGCACCGGGGCGGCTGCGGCGGCGGGTGGCGGGCGCAGCCGGTCGATCAACAGCGATTTCAGTTGCTCGATCGACGAGCGCACGAACTCGGCACGGTCGCGCTCGAAGGCGGCCTGCTCCAGCCGGTCGATGAATTCACGCTGGCGCGGCTCGGTCATCCGCTCGGCGGTGACCTCGGGCGGTGACCACAGGATGCTGCGCATGGGGCCGGGCTGCGCCAGCGCCAGATCGGCCTGCAGCACCACGCCCGAGGCATCGGCGCCCTCGGGGATGGAGCCGTAGCGCGCGCCCACCAGGTGCACCGACAGCAGCGCCTGCTGCAGATCGGCCCGCACCGCCGCGGCATAGGCTTGGGCCTCTTCGGGCGGCTCGCCGTCGGGCAGCACGCGGCAGCCGCGGTCTTCCAGCTCACGCTGCAGCGCCTCGCGCAGGTCTTTCATGTCGCTGGCGGTGCGGGCCAGGTAGACCACC
>MESD01000164.1:2438-6705 GCA_001770815.1 Burkholderiales bacterium RIFCSPHIGHO2_12_FULL_69_20 | reverse complement strand
AGCTTGTCTGGCGCAGCGGCTGCAGCGAAGCCGACCGAACGATCACGAGCATCGGCGGCTCTGCGGCCGACGTGCCACCAAGAGAGCCACAGGCGAACGACTGGCGCGGCGGTCGAGCCGCTGCGAGCATCTGTCTGCATTCCTGCATTCGGCTGCCCGGCTACGGGCATGGCGGGTGACCGGGGTGGCGATCTGACCGGCGCCGCACCGAGCGGAGCGCAGCGCAGCGACCTGCAAGCCGGTCAGTTCGCCAAGCGGGCATCGTTCACGCGCAGCGTGAAGGAATCAGGGCCCGCGGTCCTCGGGCACGGGAAAGGGCCGCCACGTGTCTCAGCCGGCACCGCCGGCCTGATCGTGTTGCGTGAGGGATGGCAGCCCGACAGGGGCGAGACGCTGGACCTTTGACAGCGGCTCGACGCGCAGCGCAACAGCCCGGCCCCGCGCAGCGGGGACACGCCCAGGCCCACGGAGACCTGGCGCCACCACCTGCACCAACTGCGTAACAACGCTCAACGCCACACCGTCCGCCGCCAGATCGTTCACGCCCAGCACCGAGGCTGTTCGCTGTTTCGCAAGCTTCGAGTATTTCGAGTAATCCTGCTAAACTTGGCCGCATGAAGACCGCACGCAAGCCCACCGAAGCACCTCAGCACATCGCCCCTCCGGCGCTGTCGGTCAACATCGACATCGACCCGTTGGTCGAGGTCGTCCGGCGCCACGTCAAACTGACTCCCCAGGCCACACGGCTGATCAAGGGCGAATTCGCGCAGCTCTTCCGGAATCCCACCATCAGCGGCAGCACCCGAAAGCCCACGACCACCAAGTCAGAACCTGCAACGGATCCCGTACTGAGCACCCAGGAGGCGGCTGATCTGGTCGGCGTCTCCCGCCCCTACATCGTGGCTCGCATCGAAGCCGGTGATATCCCCCTGCACCAGCAGGTGGGTAACCAGAGACGGGTTCTCCAATCCGCCGTCCTGACCTGGCACCGCCAGGAGCAGACCCGACGCCGCAAGGCCCTGGGCCAGCTCGGCGTCGACCTCGACAGCGAGATCTTCGCGGGCTGAGATCCGTGATCCCTGTCGTCGCCGACGCCGACACCATGTTCGGCGCCACCACCCGCGGCCTGTTGATCCATCTCGACTACCAGGGACTGATCCGCCTGCACTGGAGCCCGCTGATCCTCGACGAGATGAGCCGGGCGCTGGTCGACACTGGCCGCAAGCCCGACGCCGAGTCGGCGCGTCGGCACGAACAACTCATGCGGGCAGCCTTGCCGCAGGCCGAGATCCCGACACAGCAAGTCCAGGCCCAGTTCGCGAGCGTGGCGTCGGCGATGCGCTCCGCCAAAGACACCCACGTCGCTGCCTGCGCAGCAGCCGTCCTGGCCGGAGACTTCTATCCCAGCACCCAGGTCGTCAGCCTCGTCACCAAAAACATCCGCGACTTCGGCATCCGCAAGCTCGCCAGCCAGGGCATCGAAGTCCAGCGCCCCGATGCCTTCTTGCTGGCGCAATTCCAGCAAGATCCTGCAGCAGTCACCTCGGCCTTCGCCGCACTTCGCGCCACGCTGCGCTCGGCACCCGAACCCGAACGGCTGCTGGACCGGCTGGCCGCCGACGGCCAGAGCCTGACGGCGGCGGCCCTGCACGACGCCTGGCAACAGGGCGCCGTGCGCCTTTGACGACGAGATCATTCATGCATGCCTGGGCATTCCGCGCTCGCTTCCGCCGTACTGCGTTCGGCTGGAAGGGCACCAAGCTCGCGATCGAGCGCATCCATGAAGCCCTTGCCGAGATCCGTGCCGTCGCCCGACAAGACCCAGCCGCGGCAGCCGAAGGCGCCGTGCTGTTCCTGGAGAAACTCTCACCCGCCCTGAACCAGATCGACAGCTCCTCGGGCGCCCTCGGCAACGCCACCTACTCGGCCGTCCAGGAACTGGTGCCCCTCATCAGCAGCGCGCCCGTGGATGCCGCCATGCGCAAGAAGTGGCTCGACCGCCTCTTCGATGCCATCCAGGACGACGACCCACCCTACATCGAACACCTGGGCGACCACTGGGGCGAGCTGTGCGCCACCACCGAACTCGCATCCGTCTGGGCCGACCAGCTGCTGCCCACCCAGCGCAGCGTGCTGCTCGAGCGCAAGCGCGGCACCTACGCCTTTTTCTCCGGCACCACCCTCTGCTACAGCGCCTTGTTCAAGGCCGGCCGCCACGACGAGCTGCTGGAACTGCTGGCCATGGACCCGCACCCGATCTGGCAATACTTCGTCTGGGGCGCACGCGTGCTGTCAGCACGCGGCCAGATCGACGAGGCCATCGCCTACGTCCGCGAGAACGCGGGCAGCAGCACCAGCCTGGAGACCATCGCACACTTCGCCGAGGAAGCGCTGCTCAAGGCCGGCCGGCGCGCCGAGGCTTTCGACCAGTTCGCGCTGCTGGCCAACCAGGCCAATTCCAACCTGTCGACCTTCAGGGCGCTGGCGAAGAAGTACCCCGAACTGGCACCGGACAAGCTGCTGGGCTACCTCATCGCATCCACCCCCAGTGAGCCTGGCAAGTGGTTCGCCACCGCCAAGACGCTCAAGCTGTTCGACCGGGCAACCCAACTGGCCTGGGCCTCAACCTGCGACCCCAAGACCTTGACCCGGGCCGCGCGCGACCACTTGGTCAAGCAACCCGCCTTCGCCATGCAGTGCGCCCTGGCCGCGCTGCACTGGATGTCGATGGGCCACGGCTACGAACTCACCGGCATCGACGTTCACGAAGCCCACCGGTTGGCCATCGAAGCCGCCAAAACCAACCAGCAAATCGACCAGGCCCAGGCCACCATCGAGCAGGTGCTGGCGGCCGACAGACCCATGTCGGCCTGGATGCGGCGATCGCTTGGCATCCCGACGGTCGCCGCCAAACCGTAGCGCCACCGAACAGCGGAGCGCCCGGCACCCAACTCACCCCGTCCCGCCGCCACCACAGCGCTCTGCGATTCGCAGGATGCGCCGACCCAACGGCAAGTCGTCGATGAATCGAGGGATGCCTTGGCAGCACGATCACCGACACAATCCTTTCACCCGCCCACGAGAGGATCTCACCATGCGCCTGGCCGTCTACAACGTGGAGAACCTGTTCGACCGGCCGAAGGCCATGAACCTCGGCACCTGGGACGAAGGCAAGGCCATCCTGCAGGACTTCGCGGCGCTGAGCGAACTGCTAGGCGAACTGGACTACACCACCGCTCGCAAGCAGCGCATGAGCGAGCTGATGATCCGCCTAGGCCTGGAGAAACAGGACGACGCCAGGTTCGTCCTGCTGCGCCGCAACCGCGGCCAGTTGCTGCGCCGCCCCAAGACCGGCGGCATCGAGATCGTTGCCGATAGCCGCGCCGACTGGGCCGGTTCCCTGGAACTGCAGGACGAGCCCGTCGATGAGGTCGCCATGCGCAACACCGCGCGCGTCATCCACGACCTGAAGGCCGACGTGCTGGCCGTGGTCGAGGCCGAAAGCCGGCCCGTGCTGGAACAGTTCAACCAGCAGATCCTCAAGTCGGTCGGTGGCCAGCCGATGCGGCACGTGATGGTGATCGACGGCAACGACGGTCGCGGCATCGACGTCGGTCTGATGACCGGCAAGAACCACCCCATCGGCCTGATGCGCAGCCACGTCGATGACCGCGACAGCAAGGGCAACGACATCTTCTCCCGCGACTGCCCCGAGTACGCCATCCCGCTGCCCAGCGGCCAGACCCTCTGGGTGCTGGTCAACCACCTCAAAAGCAAAGGCTACGGCGGCAAGACCACCTCGGACCGCAAGCGCAAAGCCCAGGCGACCCGCATCAAGGCCATCTACGAAGCACGGGTGGCCGCCGGTGACGAACTGGTGGCCATCGTCGGCGACCTGAACGACACACCGGGCAGCGACCCGCTCGCCCCGCTGCTGAAGCACACTGACCTGAAGGACGTGTTCGAGCACCCGGCCTTCGACAACGGCGGCTACCCGGGCACCTATGGCCTGTGCAACGCCAGCAACAAGATCGACTACATCCTGCTGTCACCTAAGCTATACCAGCGCGTCCAGGCAGGCGGTGTCATGCGCCAGGGCATGTGGCCCGGCGTGCGCCCGAAGCGCTGGGAGACCTACGAGGACCTGGACCATCCGAAGAACGCCGCGTCCGACCACGCCGCACTTTGGGTCGACCTCGATCTCTGAGCCCCTGCAAACCAGGCTGGCCGAGAAGCGAACGCGACCGACCTCGCAGCGTCAGCCGCC
>MESD01000164.1:0-2409 GCA_001770815.1 Burkholderiales bacterium RIFCSPHIGHO2_12_FULL_69_20 | reverse complement strand
GCCGAGCCCGAGCCGACAGCCTGATCGAAACCTGGGTAGCTGACCTCGCTGCCGGCGCCGATGGCCACCACGCCGGCGGCAACCAGCTTGCCGAGTGCCACTTCGATCGCGATGTCCCCGGTTTCTGCCGCGAGGAAAGACTTCAGCGCACGCCGCAACGAGGCCGGTTTGACAGGCCGCTTGGCGCCCATCTTGCGCAGGTTCTCGGTGATCTTCCTGATTTCATCGGCAGTCACGGTCGGCGAGCGCGCAGGCAGCGATGCTGCCGGCGCCGAAACCGGGCCGATCGCAACGCCGGTGCTCAGCGTTGCAGCCACCTTCACAGCCGCTGGGGCGGTCGGCTTCACCATGGCCGGCTTCACCGGCACCGCTTTCTTCGCGGGTGCCGCCTTTGCCGGCGCAGACTTCTTGGCTGCTGGCGCTGGCGAGACCTTCTTCGCGGCAGCCTTCTTCGCTGGAGCCTGCTTCACCGCCGGCTTCTTGACAGCCACCTTCATCGCCACCGCCTTCTTGGCCACGGCCTTCGTCGCGACTGCCTTCTTCGCCGCAGGTTTGACCTGTCCGTGGGACTGCCGCCGCACCACGAACCCCATCGCCTTGGCGTGCTCCAGCATGGGCTCATAGCCCTTGTCGTTGGCCACGACCACCATCGCCGATGCCGGGTTCTTGGAGGCGATGTAGCCCATATAGAACGACAAGTGGAAGTCCAGTGCGTTCTTCCCGGACTTGCTGATCGGCACGGCCGTCACGCCGGTACCGAAGGATGCAAAACGCTCCTCGATCTTCCGCTGCTGCGGCCCATGGAACACCCACACCTGGCTGGCGTCCGGCACCATGTGGCGGAGATCGGTCTCGCTCGGTTGCACGTTTTCGTAGTCCAGCAGGACATGGGTGCCGGGCACCGAAGCCCGCGCTGGCGAGATGCGGGCGATCTGGCGCGTTGCCGGGTGCTTCACGCCGTTGCGCGCCAGCTTGTCGCTGACCGCCTGCTCGAGGTCGATCTCGCTTTGGTCCGCCACCTGCAGCAGGTAGAGCAACACATCCGCCACCTCTTCACCGATGCGCTGCTTGGCAGCCGGATCCCGGTGGGCCAGCCGTGACTCCTCCGGCGTCATCCACTGGAAGATCTCTGCCAGTTCGGCAGACTCGACCATCAAGGCCGTGGTCAGGTTCTTTGGTGTGTGGAACCGCTGCCAGTCGCGCTCGGCGGCGAAGTGGCGCAACTCGACCTGCAACTCGGAAAGATTCATTCCCCCTGCCTCCCTGGTGTGGCCCTGCTCAGAGCGTGCTTCTTGGCCAATGATCTTGCCACCGCCGACAGGCGAAACCGGCGTTGCCGCCAACGCCATGTCACGAACAGAAATGTTGCGTTATCACTGTAGTCATTGACTTTCACAGTCATTCCGCAACAAACTACCCCCATGAAGGCCACCGGCGCCGCGACCGCCTCTACCCACGAACAGCAGGTGCTGCGCCTCGCGCGCAAGCGCACCCTGCTGCGCGCGCGTGACGTGACGCAGCATGGCCTGCCGACCATCGCCCTGACCCGCCTGGTGCAAGCCGGCAAGCTCGAGCGCGCGGGTCGAGGCCTCTACAGCCTGCCCGACGCTCCGATCAGCGAACACCGGTCACTGGCCGAAGTCTCGGTCCGCGTTCCCAAGGGTGTCATCTGCCTGCTGTCGGCGCTGGAAGTCCACGAGATCGGCACGCAAGCGCCCTTCGAGGTCTGGATCGCCATCCCACAGCACATGGTGAGCCCACGGCTGGATCGCCCCGCCATCCGGGTCGTGCGCATGTCGGACGCCGCCTTGGACGATGCGGTCGACCACCTGAAAATCGATGGCGTCGCCGTGCCCGTCTTCAACGCGGCGCGCACCGTCGTCGACTGCTTCCGCTTCCGCAACAAGATCGGTCTCGACGTGGCACTTGAAGCTCTGCGCGAAGGCTGGCGCCTGCGCAAGTTCGCGCTGGACGACCTTTGGCGCCAGGCCCAGCGTGGCCGTGTCGCCAACGTCATGCGCCCCTACATTGAGGCCATCACGTCATGACCGACACGCTCCCCAACGGCACCAGTCTGCAGTTGCCGCGACGAGCATGTCACGAGAACCGGCCACCCGCCACACAGACGCCGCGAACCATTGCGCATGCTGATTGAGCTGTTCGACTTCGGAGATCCGGCTGCCGTGGATGCCTGGCGCGCCATCGACGATCGTGTCATGGGCGGCGTCTCGCGCAGCCACCTGCGGCACGACCAGAACGGCCACGCCGTGTTTGAGGGAACCGTCTCGTTGGCACAGAGCGGCGGCTTCGCATCGGTGCGGTCAAGCCCCGGCAAGCGCGGACAGGCTGGCGCCACCGCCTGCCTGATCGAGGTGCGCGGCGACGCCAAGCAGTTCAAGCTCAGCCTGC
>MESD01000163.1:740-5032 GCA_001770815.1 Burkholderiales bacterium RIFCSPHIGHO2_12_FULL_69_20 | reverse complement strand
CAAGGCCTGGCGGCCGGCATGTCCAGCGACGCCGACCCCGCGCGCCTGACGGCCGGGCTGGGCAGCCGCTGGGCCACGGCCGAGACCTCGTTCAAATACCACGCCTCGTGCCGCCACACCCACCCGAGCGCCGATGCGCTGCTGCTGCTGATGCGCGAGCACCGGCTGAAGCCAGACGACATCGCCGCCGTCACCGCGCAGGTGCACCAGGGCGCCATCGACGTGCTCGGCCGCGTCATCGTGCCCGGCACGGTCCACCAGGCCAAGTTCTCGATGGGCACGGTGCTGGCGCTCGTCGCCGAGTACGGCTACGCCGGCCTGGACGAATTCGACCGCCACTATCTCGCGCCGCGCGTGGCCGCGCTGCGCGACAAGGTGACGATGCGGCTCGACACCGAGGTCGACCAAGCCTACCCGCAGCGCTGGATCGGCAAGGTCAGCGTGCGCACGCAGGACGGCCGCACGCTGCACGCGCGTGTCGACGAACCCAAGGGCGATCCCGGCAACACCCTCAGCCGGCCAGAGCTGGAAGACAAGGCGCGCCGGCTGGCAGCCTATGGCCAGGCGGCCACGCCGGCCGAGATGGATGCGCTGATCGCCTGCACCTGGGCGGTGGCCGAAGCGCCGCGCATCGCTCGCTGGTTGCCGGCATGAGCGCGCCTACCAGCGGCGGCGCGCTGCCGCGCGCCTACCTGTTCGTGCCTGCCGACCGGCCAGATCGCTATGCCAAGGCGCGCGCCTCGGGTGCCGACGCTGTGATCATCGACCTGGAAGACGCGGTCGCCCCCGAAGCCAAGACCCGCGCCCGCGATGCGCTTGCCAACGCGCTCGACGAAGCCACGCCAGTGGTGGTACGCATCAACGCCGCCGGCACGCCCTGGTTCGCGGACGACCTGGAACTGTGCCGCCACCCCGGCGTGGCCGCCGTGATGCTGCCCAAGGCCGACGGCATCGACGCCGTTTGCACGGCCTTTGAAGCCTGTTTCAAGGACCTGCTGGCGATCATCGAATCGGCCCGCGGCGTGGAAGAAGTACGCCGCATCGCCCGCGTGCCCGGTGTCGTGCGGCTGGCCTTCGGCAGTATCGATCTGGCGCTCGATCTGGGTATCGACTGCGCGCCCGAAGGCGCCGAAGACGAACTGCTGCACTTCCGTTCGCAAGTGGTGCTGGCCTCGCGCCTGGGCGGGCTGGACGCGCCGGTCGACGGTGTCAGCACCGCAATCGACGACGCCACCCGCCTGCAGGCCGACGCCGAACGCGCGCGGCGGCAGGGCTTCGGCGCCAAGCTGTGCATCCACCCCAAGCAGGTAGCGGCGGTGCAAGCCGCCTTCATGCCCGGCGCCGAACGCCTGGCCTGGGCGCGCCGCGTGTGCGAGACCTTCAGCGCCGCCGGCGGTGCCGCCGTGGCCGTCAACGGACAGATGATCGACCGACCCCTGCACGAACGCGCACTCGCCATCCTGCGCAGCGCTGGCGCTGCCTCCTGAATCTCAACGAACCGAAGGAATCTTCATGGCCCGCAAGACCAAGCCCATCCGCTCCGACATCGCCTGGAGCACGCCCGACCGCATCGAGGTGCGCGGCAAGAGCCTGCCCGACGAACTGCTGGGCAAGATCGACCTCGGCGACATGGCCTTCTTGCAGATCCTCGGCCGCATGCCCACGCCGCAGGAATCCAAGGTGTTCAACGCCATCTCGGTGACCTTGGTCGAGCATGGCATCACCCCCAGCGCGCTGGCCGCGCGCATCACCTACGCCGGTGCGCCCGAAGCGCTGCAGGCGGCGGTGGCTGCGGGCCTGTGCGGCCTGGGCAGCGTGTTCGTCGGCTCCACCGAAGGCACGGCCAAGATGCTGTACGAAGCGCTGCCGCCGGGCACCAAGGGCGCCGACCTGGAGAAGATCGCAGGCGACACCGTGGCATCCTTCCGCGCCCGCGGCCAGATCGTGCCCGGGCTGGGTCATCCGCTGCACAAGCCGGTGGATCCGCGCGCGCCACGACTGTTCCAGATTGCCAAGGAGAACGGCTTCTCGGGCGACTACGTGAAGCTCGAGCAGCTGATCTGCGCCGAAGCCGAACGCCTGTCCGGCAAGATGCTGCCGGTCAACGCCACCGGCGCCATCGGCGCCATCTGCTGCGAACTCGGCCTGCCGTGGAAGATCGTGCGCGGGATCGGCGTCTTTGCGCGCGCCATCGGCCTCGTCGGTCACATCCTCGAAGAGAGCAACAACCCGATGGCGGTCGAGATCTGGCAGCGGGTGGAAGATGAGGCGACGGCGCACATCCGTACCGGCGCCTGAACCCACACAGGTCCAATATGCAAGTTACGCCAACCTTGAAGCCCGTACAGGTGCTGCGCCGCGGCGTGGCTGCAACCCCGGCGCCGGCCCCGCGTTGGCCGATCGCCGACGTGGCCGCGTTGTTCGAGCTGCCCTTCAACGACCTGATCTACCGCGCCCAGCAGGTGCACCGCGAACATTTCGACGCCAACGAGCTGCAGTTGTCGACGCTGCTGTCGATCAAGACTGGCGGCTGCGAGGAAGACTGTGGCTACTGCCCGCAGTCGGTGCACTTCGACACCGGCGTCGAGGCCGGCAAGCTGCTCGATCCGGCCGCGGTGGCCGCCGCGGCGCGCGCCGCGCGCGAGCAGGGGGCTTCACGCTTCTGCATGGGGGCCGCCTGGCGCGCACCGAAGGACCGCGACATCGAGAAGGTGGCCGAGCTGGTGCGCGTGGTCAAGGCCGAGGGCCTGGAAGCCTGCTGCACCCTGGGCATGCTGAGCGACACGCAGGCCCATGCGCTGAAGGACGCCGGGCTGGACTACTACAACCACAACCTCGACACCGCGCCGGAGGCCTACGGCCGCTTCATCTCGACCCGCACCTACGACGACCGGTTGCAGACCTTGCGACGGGTGCGCGATGCCGGCATCAGCGTCTGCTGCGGTGGCATCGTCGGCATGGGCGAGTCGCGCGGCGAACGGGCGGGTCTGGTGGCGCAGATCGCCAACCTCGACCCCTATCCGGAGTCGGTGCCGATCAACCAGCTGGTGCAGGTCGAGGGCACGCCGCTGCATGGCACCGAGCCGCTGGAACCCTTCGAGTTCGTGCGCACCATTGCGGTGGCACGCATCACCATGCCCAAGGCGCGTGTTCGTCTGTCCGCCGGGCGGCAGCAACTCGGCGACGCGGTGCAGGCCCTGTGTTTCCTGGCCGGCGCCAACTCGATCTTCTACGGCGACAAGCTGCTGACCACCGGCAACCCGGATTGGGTGGCCGATCAGCGACTGCTCGGCACCTTGGGCATTGTGGCCCGCTGAGTGGGCGCGAGGAGACTTTGCCATGTTGCGACAGATGCTCAAGTCCAAGATCCATCGTGCCACGGTGACCGCCTGCGAGCTTCACTACGAAGGTTCGTGCGCCATCGACGAGGACCTGCTCGATGCCGCCGACCTGCGCGAGAACGAGCAGGTCCACATCTGGAACATCGCCAACGGCGAGCGCTTCGTGACCTATGCCATCCGCGGCGAACGCGGCAGCGGCATCATCTCGCTCAACGGCTCGGCGGCTCGCCGCGCGGCGCTGGGTGATCTGATCATCGTCGCAGCGTTCGGCCTCATGTCCGAGACCGAACTGGCGACGGCCAAGCCGCGTCTGGTGTTCGTCGACGCGCACAACCGCATCTGCGAGACCCGTACGACAGTCCCCTTGCAGCGCGCCCCCGCATGAACGCGCCGACAGCAACGCCGGGTGAGAGAAAGGCCGTCAACCTGCACCGGCTCCGGCAGATGCTGGCCGATGGCCAGAAGATCACCATGCTGACCGCCTACGACGCCAGCTTCGCCCGGTTGGCCGACGAAGCCGGGATCGATTGCCTGCTGGTCGGCGACTCGCTGGGTATGGTCCTGCAAGGCCATGCAAGCACGGTACCGGTCACCCTCGACGAGGTCGCCTACCACCTGCGCTGCGTCGCGCGCGGCAACCGCCATGCATGGCTGCTGGGCGACCTGCCCTTCGGCACCTACGAGGCCAGCCCCGAACAGGCGTTGCGCTCGAGCGTCGTGCTGGCGCAGGCCGGTGCGCAGATGGTAAAGCTCGAAGGTGGCTGGACGGTGGGGACCGTGCGCTTCCTGGTCGAGCGCGGCATTCCGGTGTGCGCGCACCTGGGACTGACGCCGCAGAGCGCGAATGCGCTGGGTGGCTATCGCGTCCAGGGCCGCGACGCAGGCGCGGCCCAGTTGCTGGAGCGCCAGGCGCGTGAGCTCGCCGAAGCAGGCGCGGCGATGCTGGTGCTG
>MESD01000163.1:0-713 GCA_001770815.1 Burkholderiales bacterium RIFCSPHIGHO2_12_FULL_69_20 | reverse complement strand
GCAGGTGCAGGAACAGGACCCGGGTTTGATCGTCGTCGGCATCGGCGCCGGGGCGGATGTCGCGGGCCAGGTGCTCGTCCTGCATGACATGCTGGGAATCACCAAAGGCAAACTGCCGCGTTTCGTGCGCAACTTCATGGCCGAGGCAGGCAGCATCGACGACGCAGTTCGACGTTACGTACAAGCGGTCAGGGACGGCAGCTTCCCCGACCCGGCGCTGCACACCTATTGAAGTTGAATCGACCCCACCGCCCATGCACATCGTCCACACCATTGCCGCACTGCGCGCCGCTCTCGCCGGCACCCGAGATGCGAGCTTCGTGCCGACCATGGGCAACCTGCACGAGGGTCATCTGGCGCTGGTTCGTCTGGCCAAGCAGCACCCTGGGCCGGTGGTGGTCAGTCTGTTCGTCAACCGCCTGCAGTTCGCACCTCACGAGGACTTTGATCTCTATCCGCGCACGCTGCAGCGCGACTGTGACTTGCTGCGCCAAGCTGGCTGCAACATCGTCTTCGCACCGGACGAAGCGGAACTCTATCCGACGCCGCAACGCTTCACCGTTCAACCCGATCCGGCGCTCGCCGACATCCTCGAGGGTGAGTTCAGGCCGGGTTTCTTCACCGGCGTGTGCACGGTGGTGATGAAGCTGTTCCAGTGCGTGCGGCCTCGCCTAGCAGTGTTCGGCAAGAAGGACTACCAGCAGCTAATGGTC
>MESD01000162.1 GCA_001770815.1 Burkholderiales bacterium RIFCSPHIGHO2_12_FULL_69_20 | reverse complement strand
CGCTCCACCGCCTCACGGGTGCGGTCGCGCAGTTCGTCAACATGCTCCACCAGCCAAGCCAGAAACGCACGGCCGGCGGTGCCGTGGTAGGACCGGCAGACCTTGGCCAGGTGCAAGGAAAAGACAGCACCGCCGTCGAAGTCGTGCGTGGTGTTGAAGGCGGTACCCGGCGCCACTTCGGCCGGGATGTCAACCATGCGCAGCTCCTGACCCGCGTGTATGCGCTGGCCCGCTTCGGCCATAGTTGTCGCAACCGGAATTTCGCTGGTGGAGAGGAACAGGAGAATCCAGGTCAACCGGGCCCGGGCCTGGCCACCGCGGGTCGCCCGCCCTTTGCCAACCCCGTTGGCCAGCATGTAGAGGACCGTGCCAACCGTCTTCTTGTCCATCTGGGCCAGCTCATCCAGGATCAACAGCGCGTCGCAGTGCAGGGCTGCGACGGACTCTAGGTGGTTGTCTGTCTGGCGCCATTGCTGCATGCATTTGGGGTCACCGTTCACCGAGACGGCCACCTCCACCACCGTCGTCTTGCCGCAGCTCGACGGACCGTATAAATCGAAGCCGCCGTTGTTGAGTCCTGAAGCCCGTAACAGAAAGGCTGCGAAGGCACTGCTGACAGCGAAGAGAAGCCGACTGTTGCCAACGCAAAGAGTGGCCACGTTGTCGCGCCAGCCAGCCAGCGAACCACGCACCCGAAACGGGTTCTCGGTGGGTCCATCGGTCTGATAGACGATGCGGTCGGGGGCGTCCTCGCCTTCTTCGGGTGCGCGCTGCAGCGTCTCTCGCGGCAACACGAAGGCCCGACCGTGCCAGCCGATGCGGTCAACGCACATGGCGATCTCGGCAGGCTGGCGGGTCTGCAGGTACAGCGTGAGCAGGCTTCGAGCCTTGGTGCCAGATGCAATGCGCAGGCCCATGCTCAACAACACGGCGCGGTACTCAGCGCCATCGCTGGCCAGCATGCGCGCCGGCATCGCCCAGGTGCGAGGCTTGCCGGATGGATCGTCGAATTCCAGGAAGTATCCCCAGCCGTCGCCATCGCCGTCGCGCGTGCGGGCCGTTACCACCAGGTACGAACACACCCACATCGGCGCCCTCGCCCGGCCATCTTGGTCGTGCTCGGTGAAGAAGACGCCATCGTCGTTGATGGTGAAGCGATCCAACAGGGCCGGCGCCGCGTCAGGCGGCCCGCTGCGCGGTTCTTTCGGGCTGGGTGGCACCTCACCATCGGCCGGCGCTGCAGCGTCGGCCTGAGGGGCTTGGCCGGGTTGTCTGTCCGCTCGCTTTGCGCGCTGGGCCGTTGCTTGCACAGCACCGGCCAGCAGCTCGCCCGCCGCTCGCTCGACCACCGCCCGCACCGCATCGGCGCCGGCATGCGCAGCGAGGTCGTTGAAGTCGGACCCGACCGCTTCGGGCAGCCCTTCGGGGAACACCGCCAGCCCGCCCAGCGCACGGGCCGCCGCGGTCGCCTTGATCCGACCGGCGTTCGTGCCGGTGCGGGCCTCGGTCTCGCGGTCGTCGTCGCCAGCAAACAGCAGGCGGGCCGCCGGGTACAGCACGGCCACCGCTTGGGCTACCGGCCGCAAATTGCCGGCGTCGAAGGCCACCACCACCGGCAGGCCCGTTGCCTCATGCACGCTCGCGCCGGTGCTGTAGCCCTCTGCAAACACCAGCACGGACGCGCCCACGGCATCGCCGATCAGGTGCCAGCAGCCAGACTTGCGCCCACCTGGCAGAAAGCGTTTCTCGCGCACGCCCCGGCGCTCTTCATCGGCCGTGGGCTTGGTGGGCGTGATGCGCTGCAGGTTGACCAGCTCGCCGACCGCGTTGCGCACCGGCACCAGCGCCACGCCATCGGCCAGGTAGCGCAGGCCGTGGCTGCCGACGCCCTTGCGCTGCGGATAAGTCGTGATGCCGTCGGGTGGCATCGGCAGTGCATCGGCCCACATGGCGCCGGCGTCACGCTGGGCCTTGTCGGCGCGGGCCCGGTACTGCGCCTCATCTGCCGCGCGCCGCTGGTCTCGCTCGCGCTTCTTGCGCTCGGTCTCTGCTGCTGCCTCCGGTGAAGGCGCGGCACCTTTGAAGCCCCGAGCCTTTGCCTCGTGCCACAGGGTGCCCAGCGTCACCCGGCCGGGATTGAAACTCTTCCAGGTGTCGCGCACGGCGCGGGCGTCGTAGGTGTCGACGCCCTCACTCCACGCGTCGAAGATGGCCAGGCCATCGGCGCCGGGGTACTCGCTTTGCAGCGCCATGCCGATACGAAGCCACAGCTCCCGGTCATTGGCAGGAATGCACGCCAGGGCGTCGCGGATGTTGTCAAGGGTGGTGTTGGGCACGGTGGTCTGGTGGGCTGACTGGCAGATGCAACGCGGGCGCGCTGCGGGTGGCACGCGAAGGCGCGCTGGATCAGACAGCGCCCGGCGGGCTCTGGATCAGCGGCTCACGCGTGCCCCAGGTCAGCACCTGAAAGGCGCCGGCGTCGCAGACCTGCAGGCGGTAGCGGTGCCCCAGGTAGACGAAGCCATGCGCCAGGCTGGCGGCATGCCGCGACTGCAGCGCGAGTCGCGCAGCACCTACCAAACCGGCCACCATGGGGAAGGCACTTGCCAGGCCTGCCAGGTCAGCCGGATCGTGTTCGCAGCGCCTGGCGGCCCGGGCTTGGGCGAGTATCTCGGCCTGCAACAGCGTGACGCGACTGCGCCGGGCGATGGTGTTGAACATGCCGGCGCGCTTCATGCGCCCACTTTCGCCGGCTGGCCAGCCGATGCCACCCGGGCCGCAATCCAGGCGTCGATCGCCGCCTCATGCCAGACGACATGCCGGATCGAATAGCGGATGGGCTGCGGTGCCTCGCCCTTGGTCACCAGGGCATACCACCAGGTCTTTGACCCGCCCACCTTTTCCAGCACGGCCGGCAGTCGCAGCATGCGTCCTTGCATCTGCGATGTGTTTCCTTGAGTCACTGAAAGTCCCCTGTAGTTCGTACAGTCCGGACTTTTTCAGTAATGGCGGATTTGGTCCATGCGGCTTCATAGGCAGCGCGGCCGATCAAAACTTTTTTGCGGCTTCGTCGGCGCCGCATGCGATCAACCAGCGGGAAACTCGACGGCTACTTGTCCGCGTGTCGCTCGCTCAGCACGGCGCGCACGATGTCAACGCCGATCTTGCCAACACCTGCAACCGGGCCCAGAAGCCGCATCACTTCGATGAACCACTCGGGGCCGCTGGGCGAGAGTGGCTTTCCGCCGATATCCTCGCAGGCTTCAGCCATGCGCACGACGACGAAGCGGCGGGCGGCCGTCGAAGTTTTCACACTGCGATCAAGCGGCGGGAACAGGGCCTTCGCAGCATCAGCGTTCAGGGCCAGCCGATCCAGCATCGGCACAATCTGGCGGGCCAGGTCGGAAGGAAACAGGAGCGGATCGCCCATGTAGGACAAGTCGTCTGCAGCCAGGTGCACCAGCGACCCCAGGCCGATAGAAGGGCCACCCTCGCCATGGCCGGCTGCTGCCCCATCCAGCCCAGCAGCGTCACCGTGCAACCAGATCGGCAGGGGTACTGCAGCGAGCGCATCACGCAGCGCCTCGCAGTGCCTCGCGACCCGATCCAGGGCCTTCAGCAGCGCATCGGGCGACTGATGAACCCGCCCCTGCAGCAGCCAGCAGGTGCCCTGCGCAGCGCTCAAGCCATCGTCACGCTGGGCTGCGGTCCAATCGCTGGGGAATACCTCCAGGAGGTTCCGCCAGGTTTGGGGCGAAGTGCAGCGCAGGAATTCATCAGACGCATTAAGGGTGGCGAACACCGGCGCAACTGCCGCCGGTTTCTCTCGCGGTGGTTTCTTCACGATCAATGGGCCTGCGCAGGCTGCTGTTCGTCGCCGTCCGCGCCATCGCTGGCCAGCCGGAACATGCCTTCCCGCTCACAGTCGACCCGCAGCTCGGCCAGCATGGCGCAGGCGATCTCGGCCGCGTTGCGCATGTCGTCATGGGTGACGGCCGGGCGTTCGAGGTCAAGGCTCGTGGACAGCTCAAGAGCCTCCACGATACGCAGCACCGAATAGGGCTCGATGGCGGGGCCACCGAGGCTGTCGCTCACCATCAGGCACACCTCATCCAGCTCGCGCCGGGCGGTTCTCACCACCGCATGAAAGCGGCTCGGGTCGCGCCCGTGCGTCCGGGTCTCGACCGGGTGCGTGTCGTCATCACGGTATGAGGTGATGAACCGCGAACTGGCGCCCACCATGCGCATGAGCGACTCGGCATAGCCCAGGCGCCGCAACAGTTCGCGGGCCTGCAGCGGGCTGAATTCGGGGGCGTTGCTGGTGGTCGGGGTGGAGTTCATGTCGTGGTCCTTGTCGAGTCGTTGATGGCGTCGGATGTCGATGAATCGCTTCAAGTTCAACCCCATCGCCGCATTGGGCGCCGCCGTCGAAGTTGCCTTCGCGCCGGATCCGGGGGGGGCCTGCCTATATGTCGCCAGGAGTGCCGCCCACATTTCTTCCGGCGACCGATCTTGAGTCGGCGCGCAGGCTTCCGCCAGGATTTCCCGGCGTGCGGCGGCACGCGCCCGCTCCAATGCCTCCACACTCAATGAGCGCTTCAAGCGCGTGGAAGTCTGAAAGGACACCACGCCCTTCGGCTTCGGCCCCGGGCGGTGGTGCGGGTTTTGCACGGGGTCCCTGGCAAAGGAAGGATGAGAAAGAACCTTGCTCGATGGGGTATCTGTCTTCATAAGTGAACTCACTCTGTACTCACTCTGTACGCACTCTGTCCGCAGTCCCAGCGCTTGCAGGTTTCCCAGCAACGGCGCGGGTTTGCAGACGGTTCGGCAAGTTGTCCGCACTGTCCGCAGCAGTTTCCTTCCGGCGCATCACGCTGCAGCCCTCACCCGGCCCTGACGGAACGGGATCACCTTGCCGCTGGACTTCACCGCGTCGAGGTAGTCGGCGAAGGCCTGCATCAGCTCGCGGCGCTCGTCGAGGTCAGGCCGCTTTGAACGGCAGCACTTTGGCGCCGGCCCGCAGCGCGTCCAGATGATCGGCCCAGGCCTGCATCATCTTGCGCCGCTCGGCCAGGTAGGTGGCGTGGTTGTAGGCTGCCGACACGGCGTTGCGCTCTTGGTGCGCTAGCTGCAGCTCAATCACGTCGTGCCGCCAGCCCAGCTCATGCAGGATGGTCGAGGCGACCCCTCTGTATCCGTGCCCCGTCATGCGGTGCTTGTAGCCCATGCGCTCCAACGCCTTCAAGATCGTGTTGTTGGACATCGGCTTCTCATGATCCCGCTCGCCAGGAAACACCATCGGCGACAGGTTGCGCAGTTCAGCCAGCGTCTTGAGCACTTCCACGGCCTGCGTGGACAGCGGCACGATGTGGGGCGTGCGCATCTTCATCCTCGACTCGGGTATCCGCCACTCCGCAGCGTCGAGGTCGAATTCTTCCCAGCGGGCGCCGATAAGTTCACCAGTGCGTACAAAGGTCAGTGCCATCAGCCGCATTGCCAGGCGCGTGCATGGCGATCCTGTGTAGGTATCCATGCGGCGCAGCAGTGTCGGCAGTTCCTTGGCGTCGACGCGAGCGTAGTTCTCCTTCTTGCGGGTCTTAAGGAAGGCCCCTGGCTTGATCTCGTTGGACGGGCTGCGCTCGATCAGGTCCTCGCCAACGGCAAAGGCCAGGATCTGACCGCAGGTCTGCCAGGCGCGTTTCGCAATGTCGACCGCGCCGCGGGCTTCCACCCTCCGGGCAACTTCCTTCAGTTGCCGCGCGGTCAGGTCGGCCACGGGCACGGTGCCGATGACTGGGAACACGTCAGCCTCAAGACGGCGCTTCACGTAGTCGGCGTGGCGCTCGGTCTTGGTGCCCTTCCAGTGCGCCCACCATTCGAGGGCGACCGTCTGAAACGTGTTCTCCGCGCGTGCCAGCGTGGCGCGCTTCGCGTCGTGGCGGGCCGCCACCGGGTCGGTGCCAGTGTGCAGCGTTTCCCGGGCGTCGTCACGGTCACGCCGCGCCTGGGCCAGCGATACCGCTGGATAGCTCCCCAACGCCAGGCGCTTTTCCTTGCCGGCGAAACGGTACTTGTAGAACCAGCTTTTTTTGGCGCCGTTGGCTTGCACCTCCAGATACAAGCCCGCCGCATCGGCAAAGCGCTTGCGCGGTTTGTCGGCTGGGCACTTGGCGTTCTTGCAGGTGGTGTCGGTCAGCATTGCGGGGGCTCCGGCAGGTGGGGGAACAACAAATCCCCTCGGTTCCCCCATATCGTTCCCCCAATGGCCTCGGCTGTCAACGAACGTCGATGGCGCTTCGCGAACGAAAAAGCCCCGGCTAGCGGGGCTTTACGTGACTTGCTTTGGTCTTGAGTGAACTACGCAGAACGATTCACTGGCGGAGAGAGCGGGATTCGAACCCGCGGGGGGCTGTTAACCCCCACACGCTTTCCAGGCGTGCGACTTAAACCGCTCATCCATCTCTCCGAGCAGACGCAGATTCTAGCCGACGGCGTCAAGCGCGCTGGCGCGCAGCCAGTCCAGTGGCACGAAGTCGGTGGCGCGGGCATGGGTGCTGTCCAGCACCACCGGCGGGGCGCAGCCTTCCAGGTAAGCCTCTTTCCAGCGCAGGGCGCAGACGCACCAGCGGTCACCCGGCTTCAGGCCGGCAAAGCGCATCTCGGGCCGCGGTGTGATCAGGTCGTTGCCGCGCTCGAACTGGAAGTTCAGGAAGGCCATGGTCAAACGCGCGCAGATCACGTGGCTGCCGGCGTCCTGATCGTCGGTGTGGCAGCAGCCGTCGCGGTACCAGCCGGTCAGTGGGTCGTAGCCGCAGGGCACCAGCGGCTCGCCCAGCACGTTGCGGGCGTCGGTGCGGCTCACCGCGCCACCGCCGGCGCGTCGGCACGCTTCATCACCGCCATCGCGGTGGCGATCAGGCCCGACACCTCGGTCATGTTGCCGGGCACGATCATCGTGTTGTTGGTCTTGGCCAGCGCACCGTAGGCGTCGATCGCCCGCTCGGCCACCTTCAGCTGCACCGCCTGCTCGCCGCCCGGCTGGCCGATGGCCGCGGCGATCTGGCGGATCGCGTCGGCCGTGGCCGTGGCCACCGCGGTGATGGCCGCGGCCTCGCCCTGGGCCTTGTTGATCTCGGCCTGCTTGTCGCCCTCGCTGCGGGCGATGCTGGCCTCGCGTGCGCCGGTGGCGATGTTGATCTGCTCCTGGCGCCGGCCCTCGCTGGCGGCAATCAGCGCACGCTTCTCACGCTCGGCGGTGATCTGCGCCTGCATGCTGCGCAGGATCTCGGCCGGCGGCGTCAGGTCCTTGATCTCGTAGCGCAGCACCTTCACGCCCCAGTTCAGCGCCGCTTCGTCCAGCGACAGCACCACCGAGGTGTTGATCTGTGCACGTTCCTCGAAGGTCTTGTCCAGTTCCATGCGGCCGATCACGCTGCGCAGCGTGGTCTGCGCCAGCTGCGTGATGGCGATGATGTAGTCGCTGCTGCCGTAGCTGGCGCGCATGGCGTCGGTGACCTGAAAGTAAAGGATGCCGTCCACCGTGAGCTGGGTGTTGTCCTTGGTGATGCAGACCTGGCTGGGCACGTCCAGCGGGATCTCTTTGAGCGAATGCTTGTAGGCCAGCCGGTCGACGAAGGGCACCAGCAGGTTCAGCCCCGGCGTGAGCGTGGCGTGGTACTTGCCCAGCCGCTCGACCACCCAGGCGTTCTGCTGCGGCACCACCTTGATCGAGCGGGCGATGAAGACGACGGCGATGATCAACAGGACGACAACGATTTCCATGACGGATTCCTTCAGGTACTTGCGCCCTTGCGGGCGCTCAGCGCGGGGCGCGCTCCAGCAGCAGGCGGTTGCCTTCGATCGCGCGGATCACATGCTCGCCAGCGGTGGCCAGGCCGGTGCCGGCGTGGCGAGCGTCCCAGTCGGCGCCGCGGTAGTGCACCCGCGCGCTGCCGTCGGCCTGCCAGTGATCCACCTGCACCGTGCCGCCGATGTCGAGGTTGACATCCGGATTGAGGGCCGCGGGCAGGGCCGCGGGCTGGCGGCTGCGGCGTAGGTGCCAGGCCACCACCGCGCCACCGCCCAGCAACGCAGCGGCGGCGATCTGGCCGATGAGCCCCGCGCCGGCATGCGCCGCCAGGGCGCCGGCGGCGGCACCCAGTGCCAGCATCAACAGGTAGAAGGTGCCGGTGGCCAGCTCGGCGATCACCAGCACCCCGGTGGCCAGCCACCAGCCGGTGGATGCGCTCCAGTCCATCATCTGCTCCCAAGGCCCATCGGAGGAGGGGCGGCCGATCAGTGTAGCCAGCCGGTCTCGGTGTCACGGACGGGTCGGCGTTCGCCCCTACACTTCGCGCCTCGCAAGCGCGCCAAACCGTGCGCCTGCCCGTTCGTCTGCCCGTTCGTCTGCCCGTTCGTCTGCCGTTTCGCCACCCGGATTTCAGCCCGGTTCCCAGCCCGCCGCTCCCGAGGAGCCCTGCATGCTTCGCTTTCGTTTTCCGATCGTCATCATCGACGAAGACTACCGCTCCGAGAACACCTCCGGGCTGGGCATCCGCGCCCTGGCGCAGGCCATCGAGAAAGAGGGTTTCGAGGTGCTGGGCCTCACCAGCTACGGCGACCTGAGCACCTTCGCCCAGCAGCAGAGCCGGGCCAGCGCCTTCATCCTGTCGATCGACGACGAGGAGTTCACGCCCGGCCCCGAGCTCGACCCGGCGGTGCTGAGCCTGCGCAAGTTCATCCAGGAGATTCGCTTCAAGAACAGCGACATCCCGATCTACCTGTACGGCGAGACGCGCACCAGCCAGCACCTGCCCAACGACATCCTGCGCGAGTTGCACGGCTTCATCCACATGTTCGAGGACACGCCCGAGTTCGTGGCCCGGCACATCATCCGCGAGGCCAAGAGCTACCTCGACGGCGTGGCGCCGCCGTTCTTCAAGGCGCTGATGGACTATGCGCAGGACGGCAGCTACAGCTGGCATTGTCCGGGGCACTCGGGCGGCGTGGCGTTCCTCAAGAGCCCGGTGGGCCAGATGTTCCACCAGTTCTTCGGCGAGAACATGCTGCGCGCCGACGTCTGCAACGCGGTGGAAGAGCTGGGCCAGCTGCTGGACCACACCGGCCCGGTGGCCGCCAGCGAGAAGAACGCCGCGCGCATCTTCAACGCCGACCACTGCTTCTTCGTGACCAACGGCACCAGCACCAGCAACAAGATGGTGTGGCACCACACGGTGGCGCCGGGCGACGTGGTGGTGGTCGACCGCAACTGCCACAAAAGCATCCTGCACAGCATCATCATGACCGGCGCGGTGCCGGTGTTCATGACGCCCACGCGCAACCACTACGGCATCATCGGCCCGATCCCGCAGAGTGAATTCAGCCGCGAGGCGATCGAGCGCAAGATCGCCAAGAACCCGCTGCTCGCAGGTGTGGACCCCAAGACCGTGCGCCCGCGCATCATGACGCTGACGCAGAGCACCTACGACGGCGTGCTCTACAACACCGAGACCATCAAGGGCATGGTCGACGGCTACATCGACAACCTGCACTTCGACGAGGCCTGGCTGCCGCACGCGGCCTTCCACAAGTTCTACGGCTGCTTCCACGCGATGGGCAAGAACCGCCCGCGGCCCAAGGAGGCGATGGTCTATTCGACCCAGTCGACGCACAAGCTGCTGGCCGGCCTGAGCCAGGCCAGCCAGGTGCTGGTGCAGGACTCGCAGACGGTGCACCTGGATCGGCACCTGTTCAACGAGGCCTACCTGATGCACACCAGCACCAGCCCGCAGTACGCCATCATCGCCAGCTGCGACGTGGCTGCCGCGATGATGGAGCCGCCCGGCGGCACCGCGCTGGTCGAGGAGAGCATCAACGAGGCGATGGAATTCCGCCGCGCGATGCGCAAGGTCGACAAGGAGTTCGGCAAGGACTGGTGGTTCAAGGTCTGGGGGCCGGACAAGCTGGTCGACGACGGCATCGGTCGGGCCGAGGCCTGGACGCTGAAGGCCAAGGACAAGTGGCACGGCTTCGGCGATCTGGCGGCGGGTTTCAACCTGCTCGACCCGATCAAGTGCACCATCATCACGCCGGGTATGGACATGTCGGGCAAGTTCGCCAAGACCGGCATCCCGGCGGGCATCGTCACCAAGTTTCTGGCCGAGCACGGCGTGGTGGTCGAGAAGACCGGGCTGTACTCGTTCTTCATCCTGTTCACCATCGGCATCACCAAGGGCCGCTGGAACACGCTGCTGACCGCGCTGCAGCAGTTCAAGGACGACTACGACAAGAACGCGCCGATGTGGCGCATCCTGCCCGAGTTCTGCCAGGCCCATCCGCGCTACGAGAAGATGGGCCTGAAGGACCTGTGCCAGGCCATGCACGAGGCCTATGCCAAGGGTGACATCGCGCGGCTGACCACCGACGTGTACCAGTCAGACCTGCACCCGGCGATGAAGCCCAGTGACGCCTTTGCCTACATCGCGCGCCGCGAGACCGAGCGGGTGGACATCGACAACCTCGAAGGGCGCATCACCACCGCGCTGCTGACGCCCTATCCGCCGGGCATCCCGCTGCTGATCCCGGGTGAGCGCTTCAACCGCAAGATCGTGCAGTACCTGAAGTTCACCCGCGAATTCAACGCCGCTTTCCCGGGTTTTGCCACCGATGTGCACGGGCTGGTGGAGGACGAGGGCGTCGATGGGCGCTACTACGTGGACTGCGTGCGCGACGGCGGCTGACAGGATCGGCCAGCACCATGACAAAGGCCGGCGCATGCGCCGGCCTTGGGCTTGACGGGGATCGAGTTCAGGCGTCCGGGTTGCCGATCGCCACGTGGCTGAAGCCACCGTCGACGTAGACGATCTCGGCGCTGATGCCGCTGGCCAGGTCGCTCAGCAGAAAGGCCGCGGTGTTGCCCACGTCGTCGATCGTGATGGCGCGGCGGATCGGCGTGGTGGCGGCAAATTCGGTCAGCAGCTTGCCGAAATCCTTGATGCCCGAGGCCGCCAGCGTCTTGATCGGCCCGGCCGAGATGCCGTTGACGCGGATGCCCTTGGCGCCCAGGCTCTGCGCCAGGAAGCGCACGCCGGCCTCCAGCGAGGCCTTGGCCAGGCCCATGGTGTTGTAGTTGGGCACGTAGCGCGCGGCGCCCAGGTAGCTCAGCGTCAGCAGCGCGGCGCCCGGGCGCAGGCGGGGCAGGGCGGCCTTGGCCATCGCCGGAAAGCTGTAGCTGGAGATGTCGTGCGCGATGCGGAAGTTCTCGCGCGTCATGCCATCGAGAAAATCGCCAGCGATCGCCTCGCGCGGCGCAAAGGCGATGGCATGCACGAAGCCATCGAACTGGTCCCAGTGCTGGCCCAGGTCGGCAAACAGCCGGTCGATCTGGGCGTCTTCGCTGACATCGCAGTCGAACACCAGCTTGGAGCCGAATTCAGCCGCGAACTCGGTGATGCGGTCCTTGAAGCGCTCACCCTGGTAGCTGAACGCCAGCTCGGCGCCCTCGCGATGGGCGGCCCGGGCGATGCCGTAGGCGATGGAGCGGTTGTTGAGTACGCCCGTGATCAGCAGGCGCTTGCCGGCGAGAAAACCCATGGGTGGTCGGTCCTGTGGTTGACGGGTTTGACTGGCCCCGTAGCTAGCCTTGGATTCTCGCATGCTGGGGTGCAAACCACATGCGGGTATTGCCGGCATGGCACTTGCTGGCTATAATCCGACTTTCGCTGTAGAGCAAAGTGGGCGGACTTTCCAGCCCATTTTTTTTGCTTGAACGGATATTCGATGTGCGGGTCTGCAAGCGCAGGCTGGTGCAGGCTTCTTTGATCGCAGGGTTGGCCAGACAGGATGCAGGGCAAGATGGGTGGGCAAGACGCGCTGGAGCGCACCGTCGCCGGGTTGGGATACGACTTGGTGGACGTCGAGCGATCGGCGGGGGGATTGCTGCGCGTCACGATCGACCGTTTGCCGGGCCAAGCCTACAGCACGGGCCCGGGTGAAGCGGTGCTGGTCGAGGACTGCGAGATCGTCACCCGGCAGCTGCAGTATGTGCTGGAAGTCGAGGCGGTGGACTACAACCGGCTTGAGGTGTCGTCGCCTGGGCTGGATCGGCCGCTGAAGAAGCTGGCCGACTGGCAGCGATTTGTCGGATCGGACGTCGAGGTCACGCTGCGTGAGCCGTTTCAGAATCGCCGCAAATGGCGTGGCGTGCTGGAGGCTGGTGGCGGCGATGTCGCCTGGCGTTTGGTGCTGCCGCTGGACAAGCCGGTGTCGCGCACCGCGCTGAAGCGTGCCGCCAAGGCGGCGGCTGCCGGCGAGGTGGATGCGATGCCTGTGCAGCAGGTGCTGGATTTTTTGCTGGATGAAGTGCGTGAGGCCCGCTTGGTGCCTGTGGTGGATTTCAAAGGCCGTCGTGGCCTCGCCCAGGACGACGAGAGCGGACTCGAAGCCGAGAAGATAGACGGAGGTCAGGACTGATGAACCGCGAAATGTTGATGCTGGTCGATGCCATCTCGCGCGAGAAGAGCGTGGAGCGCGATGTCGTGTTCGGTGCGGTTGAGGCCGCCCTGGCCCAGGCCACCAAAAAGCTCAACGGGGGCGAGGTCGACATCCGTGTGGCGGTGGACCGTGACACCGGCAACTACGAGACCTTCCGCCGCTGGCTGGTGGTGCCCGACGAGGCCGGCCTGCAGAACCCCGATGGCGAAGAGATGCTCTCCGACGCGCTCGACCGCATCGCCGACATCGAGGTGGGCGACTTCATCGAAGAGCCGATCCCGTCGGTGCCGATCGGCCGCATCGGCGCGATGGCCGCCAAGCAGGTGATCCTGCAGAAGATCCGTGACGCCGAGCGCGAGACCCTGCTCAATGACTTCCTGTCGCGTGGCGACAAGGTTTTCGTCGGCACCGTCAAGCGGCTGGACAAGGGCGACATCATCGTCGAGAGCGGCCGTGTCGAAGGACGCCTGAAGCGCAGCGAGATGATCCCCAAAGAGAATCTGCGCACCGGTGACCGGGTACGGGCCTACATCGCCGGCATCGACACTGCCGCGCGCGGCCCGCAGATCATGCTGTCGCGCTCGGCGCCGGGCTTCATGATGGAGCTGTTCGCGCAAGAAGTGCCCGAGATGGAGCAGGGCCTGCTCGAGATCAAGAGCTGCGCCCGCGACAGCGGCAGCCGCGCCAAGATCGCCGTGGTTTCGCACGACAAGCGGGTCGATCCAATCGGCACCTGCGTGGGTGTGCGCGGCTCGCGCGTCAATGCCGTCACCAACGAGCTGGCCGGCGAGCGGGTCGACATCGTGCTGTGGTCCGACGACCCGGCGCAGTTTGTCATCGGCGCGCTGGCGCCGGCCAACGTGCAGTCGATCGTGGTCGACGAAGAAAAGCATGCGATGGACGTGGTGGTCGACGAGGAAAACCTCGCGATCGCCATCGGTCGCGGCGGCCAGAACGTGCGGCTGGCTTCTGAGCTGACCGGCTGGCGCATCAACATCATGACGGCCGAGGAGTCGCAGGCCAAGCAGGCGATCGAGAGTGATTCGATCCGCAAGCTGTTCGTCGACAAGCTCGACGTCGACGAAGAAGTGGCCGACATCCTGATCGCCGAAGGCTTCTCCAGCCTCGAAGAAGTGGCCTACGTGCCGCTGCAGGAGATGCTGGACATGGAAGCCTTCGACGAGGACACCGTCAGCGAGTTGCGCACCCGTGCCAAGGATGCGCTGCTGACGATGGAGATCGCTCGGGAAGAGAGCGTCGAGGAGGTCTCGCAAGACCTGCGTGACCTCGAGTACGACGGCAAGGGCCTGACGCCCGAGCTGATCGGCAAGCTGGCTGACGGCGGCGTGCACAGCCGCGACGACCTGGCCGATCTGGCGGTGGACGAGTTGATCGAGATCACCGCCATCGACGAAGCGGCCGCCAAGGCCCTGATCATGAAGGCGCGGGAGCACTGGTTCACAGCCTGACAAGGCCGACAACCACGCTTGCCACACAACAACGCCCCCGCACTGCACCGAAGATTCGCAAGGAAATCCACCCATGGCCGTGACGACCGTCGCCCAGTTCGCAGCCGAGCTCAACCGTCCTGCAGGGACGCTGCTCGAGCAGCTGCAGTCTGCCGGTGTCGCGAAGAAGTCGCTCGACGACGCGCTGACCGAGGCCGACAAGGAACGTCTGTTGGAGCACCTGCGCAAGTCGCATGGCACCGACAGCGCCGACCGCAAGAAGATCACGCTGACGCGCAAGACGACCAGCGAGATCCGGCAGGCCGATGCCTCCGGCAAGGCCCGCACCATCCCGGTGGAAGTGCGCAAGAAGCGCACCTTCGTCAAGCGCGACGACGTGCCGGCCGGTGCCGAGGAGGTGCAGGCCCCGGTCATCGACGAGGCTGAACTGCAGCGCCGCGAGGACGAGGCCAACGCCCAGGCCGAGTTGCTGCGCCGCCAGGAAGAAGAGATGGCCGAGCAGGCGCGCCAGCGCGCCGAACGCGAGCAGCTGGAGCGTGAAGCGGCGCAGGCTGCCGCCAAGGCCGAAGCCGAGGCGCGCGTGATTGCCGAGGCCGCCGCCGCCCGCGAGGCCGCACAAACCGCCGCCCGCGCCGCCGCCGCCGCGATCGACAAGGCCGCGAACAGCCCGGCGCCGTCGGCCAAGAAGTCCGGCAAGGCCAGCGCCGCCGCCGCGGCGGCCGTTCCGGAAGCGCCCGCGCCGGCGCCGGTGGCCGAGGCGCCTGCCGCTGCGGCCCCGGTGGCCGAAGTGCCTGCGCCTGCCCCCGTGGTCGAGCCGCCCAAGTCGGGCATCCGCATCGTCAAGGCCGGTGAAGCCGAGGCCGCCGAGAAGGCCGCGCTTGAAGCGGTGGCCAAGCGCCGCCGTGCCGCCGAGTCCGAGGCCGCCGCCATCCGCGCGATGATGAGCAAGCCCAAGGGCGTGCAGACGGCCAAGAAGCCCGAAGAGCCGCCCAAGCCGGTCGTCGGCAAGGAAGCCATTTCAGGCACCATCCACAAGCCCAAGGCCGTGCCGGGTGCACCGGGTTCCACCACAGCCGCCAAGCCGGGTGACAAGAAGTCGGTCAAGAGCGAGAAGCTGTCGTCCAGTTGGGCCGACGACGCCGCCAAGAAGCGCGCGCTGGCCGGCAAGGGCCGCAGCGACGGTGGCGGCGCCAACCGACCGGGCTGGCGTGCACCGCGCGGCGGCCGCCGAGGCGAGCGCGATCAAGGGCAGAGCAACTTCCAGGCCCCCACCGAGATGGTGATCCAGGAAGTGCACATCCCCGAGACCATCAGCGTGGCCGACCTGGCGCACAAGATGAGCGTCAAGGCCGCCGAGGTGATCAAGCAGCTGATGAAGCTGGGCCAGATGGTCACGATCAACCAGCAGCTCGACCAGGAGACGGCGATGATCGTCGTCGAGGAGATGGGCCACAAGGCCTTCACCGCCAAGCTGGATGATCCGGACGCCTTCCTCGAGGAAGAACACAGCGCCACCGAGGGCGAGGACCTGCCGCGTGCGCCGGTCGTCACGATCATGGGCCACGTCGACCATGGCAAGACCTCGCTGCTGGACTACATTCGCCGCACCCGCGTGGCCGCGGGCGAAGCCGGTGGCATCACCCAGCACATCGGTGCCTACCACGTGGAAACCCCGCGCGGCATGATCACCTTCCTCGACACCCCGGGCCACGCGGCGTTCACCGCGATGCGCGCCCGCGGCGCCACCGCCACCGACCTGGTGATCCTGGTCGTGGCGGCCGACGACGGCGTGATGCCGCAGACCAAGGAAGCCATCTCCCACGCCAAGGCCGCCAATGTACCGCTGGTGGTGGCAATGAACAAGATCGACAAGCCGGGTGCCAACCTCGAACGCCTGAAGGGCGAACTGGTGGCCGAGTCGGTGGTGCCGGAAGACTTCGGCGGCGACGTTCCGTTCGTGCCCGTCTCGGCCAAGACCGGCGAGGGCATCGACAGCCTGCTCGAACAGGTGTTGCTGCAGGCCGAGGTGCTGGAGCTGAAGGCGCCCAAGGCCGCGCTGGCCAAGGGCCTGGTGATCGAGGCCAAGCTCGACAAGGGCCGCGGCCCGGTGGCCACGGTGTTGGTGCAGAGCGGCACGCTCAAGCGTGGCGACGTGGTGCTGGCAGGCAGCAGTTTCGGCCGGGTGCGGGCCATGCTGGACGAAGACGGCAAGGCCTGCCAGGAAGCCGGCCCGTCGATTCCCGTCGAGATCCAGGGCCTGACCGAAGTGCCGCAGGCGGGCGACGAGTTCATGGTGCTGACCGATGAGCGCCGCGCGCGTGAAATCGCCACCTTCCGCCAGGGCAAGTACCGCGAAGTGACGCTCAACCGTCGCCAGGCCGCCAAGCTCGAGAACATCTTCGAGAACGTGGGCGAGGGCGCGGCACAGACGCTGGCGCTGATCATCAAGGCCGACGTGCAGGGCTCGCAGGAAGCCCTGGGCCAGTCGCTGGTCAAGCTCAGCACGCCCGAGGTCAAGGTGCAGATCGTGCACGCCGCGGTGGGTGGCATCACCGAGAGCGACATCAACCTGGCCATCGCCTCCAAGGCGGTGATCATCGGCTTCAACGTGCGCGCCGATGCCAACGCCCGCAAGCTGGCCGAGGGCAACGGTGTCGACCTGCGCTACTACAACATCATCTACGACGCGGTCGACGAGGTGAAGGCCGCGATGACCGGCATGCTGGCCCCCGAGCAGCGCGAAGAGGTCATCGGCTCGGCCGAGATCCGCACGGTGTTCGTGGCCAGCAAGATCGGCACGGTGGCCGGTTGCATGGTCACCTCGGGTGTGGCGCGGCGCAACGCCAAGTTCCGCCTGCTGCGCGAGAACGTGGTGATCTACACCGGCGAGGTCGACTCGGTCAAACGCATGAAGGACGATGTGCGCGAAGTGGCCGAAGGCTTCGAGTGCGGTATCAAGCTGAAGAACTACAACGACATCGCCGAGGGCGACCAGCTGGAGTTCTTCGAGGTCAAGGAAGTCGCACGAACGCTGTAAGGCGGATTTGCTCCTGACTGCAAACCCCGCCGCTGAAAAGACGGCGGGGTTTGCACTTATGGACAGCCCAAGGACAACCCCATGCGCCACAAACGTGCCATTCCCAACCGCAGCCTGCGGGTGAGCGACCAGATCCAGCGTGATCTGGCCGAGCTGATCCGCGACCTGAAAGATCCGCGCATCGGCATGGTGACGATCAACAGCGTGCAGGTCACGCCCGATTACGCCCATGCCAAGGTGTACTTCTCGCTGCTGGTGGGCGACGCGGCCGAGTGCGAGGTCGGGCTCAACGAGGCCGC
>MESD01000161.1:3345-8750 GCA_001770815.1 Burkholderiales bacterium RIFCSPHIGHO2_12_FULL_69_20 | reverse complement strand
GGGCACCCAGTGCACCAGCGGGGCCACGATGTCGGCGCGTGCCGTGCCCTCGCCGATCTTGGTGCCGGTGCCGTAGTTGCGGCCGTAGGTGATCAGCGGCCAGCCGTGGTTGCGGCCGGGCTGGGCGATGTTGAGCTCGTCGCCGCCCTGCGGGCCGTGTTCGGTGGTCC
This sequence comes from Burkholderiales bacterium RIFCSPHIGHO2_12_FULL_69_20, assembly GCA_001770815.1. Classification (GTDB taxonomy): domain Bacteria; phylum Pseudomonadota; class Gammaproteobacteria; order Burkholderiales; family Burkholderiaceae_C; genus Pseudaquabacterium. The sequence continues at coordinate 8,580 of MESD01000161.1, read as the reverse complement.
ACAGCGCGCCGGTGGTGGGGTGGATGGCCGCGCCTTGCACGTTGCGGTGGCCCCAGCTCCAGATCTCCGGGCGGCCGGCTGGGGCCGCACCGGGCTTGGCGACCAGCGGGTTGTCGGCCGGCACGCGGCCATCGGCCTCGATGCGCACGATCTTGCCCAGGTGGTTGTCCAGCCGCTGCGCATCGTCCTTGCGCGAGAAGCGGTCGCCCAGCGTGATGAACAGCCGGCCGTCGTTGCCGAAGGCCAGGCGCGAGCCGAAGTGCAGCCGGCTGGCCACCTTGGGCGCCTGGCGGAAGATCACCTGCACATCGGCCAGCCGCTCGGCGCCACGCTCGCCGTCCAGCCGCGCGCGCGCCACCGTGGTGCCGTTGCCGTCCTCGCCAGCCGGGGCCGCTTCGCTGTAGCTCCAGTACACCAGCCGGTTGCTGGCAAAGCGCGGGTCCAGCACCACGTCGAGCAGCCCGCCCTGGCCCTCGGCGGCCACCGGCGGCAGGCCCGGCAGCGGTGGGCCCAGCTTGCCGTCGGCGGTGATGATGCGCATGCGGCCGGGCTTCTCGGTCACCAGCAAGCGGCCATCGGGCAAAAAGGCCAGGCCCCAGGGGTTGACCAGGCCATGGGCCACCACCACCACGCGCGGCTCTTTGGCCTGCACCGGCAAGGCCGTACCGAGCAGCGCGGCGATCAAGCCGAGCGCCGATGCGCCGGCCAGCACCTGCCGCCGGGTGAAGCCGCTGCGAGGGGTCATGCCGAGGTGTCCATCATGGGAGGGTCTCCAAGGCGGCTTCCACCACCATCTGCAGGCGCTGCTGGCCCTGAAATTCATCGAGGTTCAGCCGGTAGGCCAGCCGCACCCGCGCGGGCAGCGGCTCGGCATGGCCGAACCAGATCGCGTCGCGCAACTGGCCGGCGTGGCGCACCCGCAGCTTCAGGTGCTTCTCGCCCACCAGCCGCTGCTGCAGCACGTCGACCTCGTCGCAGAATACCGGCGCCTCGAAGCCCTGGCCCCACACCTGGGCATCCAGCGTGGCCACGGTGGTGGTGTTGAAGTACTCGCCGGCCAGCGGGCCGTCGGTGGCCAGGCAGCGGTTCAGCGTCTCGGGCTGCAGCCATTCGGTGGCCACCTGCTGCAGCGCGCCGGCGAAGGTGGGCCAGTCGGCTTCGGCCAGCGTGCAGCCCGCCGCCATCGCGTGGCCGCCGAACTTGCGCAGCACGCCCGGGTGGCGCTTGCTGACCAGATCGAGTGCATCACGCAGGTGGAAGCCGGCGATCGAACGGCCCGAGCCCTTCAAGAGCCCGTCCTGCCCACGTGCCAGCACGAAGGTGGGCCGGTGCAGCCGGTCCTTGAGCCGCCCGGCGACGATGCCGACCACGCCTTCGTGAAAGTCCGGGTCGAACAGCACCAGCGCGGGTGGCGTGCTGGCGCTGTCGGCCTGGGCTGCCAGCAGGGCGTCGAGCAGCACTTCGGCCTGCAGCCGCATGTCGGCCTCGACCTCGCGGCGCTCGCGGTTGATGGCGTCGAGCTGCTGCGCCAGTTCGGCCGCGCGCGCCGGGTCGTCGGTGGTCAGGCATTCGATGCCCAGCGTCATGTCCGACAGCCGACCGGTGGCGTTGATGCGCGGGCCCAGTGCAAAGCCGAAATCGAAGGCCGAGGCCCGCGCCGGCAACCGGCCGGCCACCGTGAACAGCGCGGCCACGCCGGCCTGCAAACGGCCCATGCGGATGCGCCTGAGGCCCTGCGCCACCAGCCGGCGGTTGTTGCCGTCCAGCCGCACCACGTCGGCCACCGTGCCCAGCGCCACCAGATCGAGCAGCGCATCCAGCCGCGGTTGGCTGGCGGCGTCGAACAGGCCACGCGCACGCTGCTCGGCACGCAGCGCCAGCAGCACGTAGAACATCACGCCCACGCCGGCCAGCGCCTTGCTCTCGAAGGCACAACCGGGCTGGCTGGGGTTGACGATGACGTTGGCGTCGGGCAGTTGCACCGCACCGTGGGGATCGAGCGCGGGCAGGTGGTGATCGGTCACCAGCACCTGCAGGCCCAGCGCGCGGGCATGGGCGACGCCGGCGCTGCTGGCGATGCCGTTGTCCACCGTCACCAGCAGCTGCGGCGGCGCGCTGGGGGATTGCGCCGAGCCTTGGGCGATGGCCAGGTCGACGATCGCCGGCGTCAGGCCGTAGCCGTGGATCAGCCGGTCGGGCACCACGTAGCCCAGCGTGGCCGGCGCGGCGCCCAGCATCGCCAGGCCGCGCAGCGCCACGGCGCAGGCGGTGGCGCCGTCGCAGTCGTAGTCGGCCACGATGCAGATGCGCGCGCGCGCCGCGATCGCATCGGCCAGCAGCGTGGCCGCGGCCATCGCGCCCATCAAGGCGGTGGGCGGCAACAGCCGGGCCAGGCCGTCGTCCAGCTCGTCGGCCGAGCGCACGCCGCGGGCGGCGAACAGACGCGCCAGCAGCGGGTGCACGCCGGCTTGCTCGAGTGCGAAGGCCGCGCGCGGCGGCACGTCGCGGGTGCGCAGCGTGGGGCTGCTCACAGGGCCTCCAGCACGGCGATGGCGGAGGGCTTGCGCCAGCTGCCCGAGAGCTTCTGCCACAGGCCTTGCGGCGCCGGCTCGAAGGCTTGGGCCCGCCGCTCGCCGCACAGCGTGAGCGTGCCGCCGTCGCGCAGCAGCGCGGCCATCGGCCCGGCGTCCAGCGCGCGCCAAGCGTCGCACCAGGCGGCCCAGTCCTCGGCCAGCGCAGGGGCGCGCAGCCGGTCGTCCACGGTCACCGGCGCCGGGTGGGGCGATGCCGGCAGGCGCCCGCAGTGGCTGAGCCAGAACGAGTTGACGGTGGGCAGCCCGGCCGCCTCGCGGCGGTCGTTCAGCGCATGGGTGTAGAGCAGCATCTGCACCTCGTTCTGCAGCCGGCGGATCAAGCGCGCACTGCGCTGGTCGGGCAGCCAGGGGTCGACATTGCGGCCGGTCACGCGGTCGAGCGAGGCGGTGGCCAGGCCGTCGAACAGCGCATGCGTGGCCAGCCACTGCAGCGGCGCGGCCCAGTGCAGCGTGAAGCCCTCGGTCTCGAACAACGGGCGCACGATGTCCAGCAACTCGCGCGAGGTGGCTTCGTCGAGCTGCAGGCCGGCCGGCTCGGTCAGGCTGACCTGCTCGGTGCCCAGGTGCAGGTGCACCGGGGTCAGCAGGCCCCAGGCCGGCTCGGGTGGCAGGCCCAGCGCGGCGGCCTGCACCGCGGCAAAGGGCAGCGCGGCATCGGGCAGGGCGGTGGCATCGGCATGCCAGCCCCGTGCGGCGGCCAGCGCCTGCTCGTGCGGCGGGTTCAGGCTGAACTCGTCGCTGCCGAGCACGGTGCCGGGCGTCAGGCGGGCCAGCAAGCGCTCCAGCCGGGGCAGCGACAGCGATTGCAGCGCGTGCCGGCCGGCCTCGGAGACGGTGCCGGCGAAGGGAATCAACAGGTGCATGGCCGACCCATTATCCCGGCGCGGGCCCCGGCCACGGGATGTTGGCCCCACTGTTAGCATCGCGCCCCTATGGCATTGGGTAACTGGCTCCACGAGTGGCCCTACGAATGGCAGATCGGCTGGCGCTATACCCGCGCCGGTCGCGCCGGGCGCCGCAACGGTTTCATCTCCTTCATCTCGCTGGTGTCGATGCTGGGCATTGCGCTGGGCGTGGCGGCGCTGATCATCGTGCTCAGCGTGATGAACGGCTTCCAGAAGGAAGTGACCGACCGCATGCTCAGCGTGGTGGCGCATGTGGAAGTGCTCGATCCCCAGGGTGAGGCGCTGCCCGACTGGCGCGCCACGGCGGCGGCCGCACGCAAGAACCCGGCGGTGTTGGCCGCGGCGCCCTTCATCGCGATGCAGTCGCTGATCGCCCGCGGCGACGAGATGCGCGGTGCGGTGGTGCGTGGCATCGATCCGGCCGAGGAGGTCAACGTCACCCCGCTGGCCGCGATGATGAAGACCGGCCCGCTGGCCCAGCTGCAGCCCGGCGCCTGGCACATCGTGCTGGGCAGCGAGCTGGCGCGCGCGCTGCGCGTGCGGGTGGGCGACAGCGTGACGCTGGTGGCGCCGGGTGGCCAGGTCACGCCGGCGGGCACCGTGCCGCGGCTCAAGAGCTTCACCGTGGCGGGCACCTTCGACTCGGGCCACTACGAGTACGACAGCAGCCTGGCGCTGATCCACCTCGACGACGCGGCCAAGTTGTACCGGCTCGACGGCGCCACCGGCGTGCAGCTGAAGCTGGCCGATCTGCACCAGGCGCGCGCGGTGGCGCAGCAGCTGGCCGAGGCGCTGCCGCTGGGCCTGCTGGTGCGCGACTGGACCCGCACCAACCGCAACTGGTTCGACGCCGTGCAACTGGAAAAGCGGCTGATGTTCATCATCCTCACGCTGATCGTCGCGGTGGCGGCCTTCAACCTGGTCAGCACGCTGGTGATGACGGTGACCGACAAGCGCGCCGACATCGCCATCCTGCGCACGCTGGGCGCCAGCCCGCGCTCGGTGATGGGCATCTTCGTGGTGCAGGGGGCGGCCAGCGGCATCATCGGCACGGCCGCCGGCGTCGGGCTGGGGCTGCTGGTGGCGCTGAACATCGGCACCTTGGTGCCGGCGTTGGAGCGGCTGCTGGGCGTGGCCTTCCTGCCCGGCAGCGTCTACCTGATCAGCCGCATGCCCAGCGATCCGCGATTGAGCGACGTGCTGCCGATCACGCTGATCTCGCTGGTGCTGGCCTTCGTGGCCACGCTCTACCCCAGCTGGCGCGCCAGCCGGGTCAAGCCTGCTGAAGCCTTGCGTTATGAATGAGCCGGTGATCGAGTGCCAGGGCCTGGCCAAGCGCTTCACCGAAGGCGGGCTCGACGTCAACGTGCTGCAGGGCGTCAGCCTGCAGGTGCAGGCCGGCGAGACGCTGGCGATCGTGGGGGCGTCGGGCTCGGGCAAGAGCACGCTGCTGCACCTGCTGGGCGGGCTGGACGAACCCAGCGCCGGGCAGGTGACGCTGATGGGCCGGGCGCTGGCCGGGCTGGGCGCCACCGAGCAAGGCCTGTGGCGCAACCGGCACCTGGGCTTCGTCTACCAGTTCCACCACCTGCTGCCCGAGTTCACCGCGCTGGAGAACGTGGCGATGCCGCTGCGCATCCGCCGCGAGACCGTGGCGGTGGCGCAGGCCGCGGCGCGCGAGGCGCTGACGGCGGTGGGCCTGGCCGCGCGGCTGGACCACAAGCCGGCCCAGCTGT
>MESD01000161.1:0-3332 GCA_001770815.1 Burkholderiales bacterium RIFCSPHIGHO2_12_FULL_69_20 | reverse complement strand
CCAGCGCGTGGCCATCGCCCGCGCGCTGGTCACCCGACCGGCCTGCGTGCTGGCCGACGAGCCCACCGGCAACCTCGACCGTGCCAGCGCCGACACGGTGTTCGAGCTGATGCTCGCGCTGGCGCGCGAACGCGGCACCGCCTTCGTGCTGGTGACGCACGACGCCACGCTGGCCGCGCGCTGCCAGCGCGTGCTGCGGCTGGAGCTGGGGCGGCTGGCGGGCTGAGCGTTGCCGGCGGCGCGCAGCGGGCCGCGCCGGATTGACAGGCCTCGAAGCCCGCCGCCACACTGCTTGAGCCATTGCGCCCCTGTCAGGGCCAGGCGACCACACCGAGGAGCGGCACATGAAGAAGATATTGACATCCACATTGACCGCGTTGGGGCTGTGCGCCAGCGCCTTGGCGGTGATCGCCGCGCAGGCAGATCAACGGCCGTTCGTGATGAACGGGCACTCGTTCATCAGCCAGGAGGCCTTTGTCGCCGCCGGCCACCGATGTGCCACGCCGCATGTCGACGAGGACCGTGTCGCGGCCATCGACAAGTTCATGCTGAGCAACCGGGGCGGGCCGGCACGGGCCAGCAAGCCGGGTGGCCCGGCGCCAGCGCCGGTGGTCACCGGGGGGGTGATCAACGTCTACCTGCACATCATCACCGACACCGCCGGCAACGGTGCGCTGACGCAGTCGCAGATCAACGACCAGATGCAGGTACTCAACGATGCCTATGCCGGCACCGGCTGGTCGTTCAACCTAGTGACGGTCGACACCACCGCCAACAACGCCTGGTACACGATGGGCTATGGCACCACCGCCGAGACACAGGCCAAGAACGCGCTGCGCAAGGGCACGGCGGCCGACCTGAACATCTACAGCGCCAACATCGGCGGCGGCCTGCTGGGCTGGGCCACCTTTCCGTCCGACTACACCCGAAGCCCCAAGATGGATGGCGTGGTGGTGCTGAACGCGTCGCTGCCGGGCGGCGGGGCCGCACCCTACAACCTGGGCGACACCGCCACGCACGAGGTCGGGCACTGGATGGGGCTGTATCACACCTTCCAGGGCGGCTGCGCACGCAAGTCCACCGGTGGCGACATCGTGGCCGACACCCCGGCCGAGAAGTCGGCCGCCTACGGTTGCCCGACGGGCCGTGATTCGTGCACCGGCATTGCCGGGCGCGATCCGATCACCAACTTCATGGACTACACCGACGACGCCTGCATGGACCGGTTCAGCGGCGGGCAGGATGTGCGCATGGACTCGGCCTACTCGACCTACCGCCTCAACAAGTAACGCACCGTCAGGGTGCGCGCGACGGTTGCCAATCCACCACCGGATTGCGGCCGTCGTCGCACACCCAGGCGGCGGCGCGCACGCCTTCGCGCAGTTGCCCCGGGCGCTGCTCGATGCGCGCCCAGTCGGCCGCCGTGAACGGCTGGCGCTCGATCAGGAACCAGCGGCTCGGGTCGCTGCTGCCCGGATGGGCGATCGTCACCGTCTCGTTGGTGGCCTCGTCGGTGCGGATGCGCATCGTGGTGCGGCCCGGGCCGCGCTGGTAGCGCTGCACCTGGCCGATGTACACCGTGAGGTGATCCCGCGGGCAATCGACCTCGGCCGGGGGGCGCACCCGCGCCTCGGTGCGCTGGGCCATCAACGCGCCCGGGCCTGCAGCGACCAGCCACGCGGCGCCCATCACGCAAACGGCACGCCGGGTTCGGGCGGTTGAAGGTCGCTTCACGATCTGCGTCGGCATGGTCGTCAGGTACAGCGAGGGTGGTGGCGAGGGTGGTGGCAAGGGTGGTGCGGGGCATCGTTGCAGCCACCCCGCGCAGGCTGCGTCGGTTGGTCACTGGCGTAACGCATTGTCAGCCCTTCATGTTGCATTCAGCTTGGCTGGATACACCCCAGGACGTGTGCCCACGTCGGGCAAGTCACCTGGAGAAAAACACCATGAAGTTCTCGATCTCTCGGCCCGGCACCCTCGCCGCCGGGCTGGCACTGGCCGCCTGGCTGGCCGCGTCAACGGCGCACGCCCAGACGGCCACGCCACCGGCGGGTCGCCTGCTGGCGTCGAACTGCTTCCAGTGCCATGGCACCAACGGCAAGGGCCCTGGCTTCGACAGACTGGCCGGCAAGTCGGCCAACGAGCTGTACAGCGAGATGAAGGAGTTCCAGGCCGGCAAGGAGGGCGAAAACATCATGGCCCGCCATGTGCGCGGCTACACCGATGCCCAGTTGCGCCAGATGGCGCAGTGGCTGTCCACCCAACGTTGAAGGAGCGCGACATGGACCGACGTCATTTCCTGCTGTCTTCAACCGCCACCGGCCTGACCGCCTTGCCCGGCGCCTTGTGGGCCGACGACAAGCACCGCAAACCGCGCCGCTCCGGCAGCTCGGGCTCGGGCACCCCTGTGGTCTTGCCACCCACCAACCCCAAGGCCCGGGTGATCGTGATCGGCGGCGGCATGGCCGGCGTCACCGTGGCCAAGTACCTGCGGCTGTGGGGCGACGCGGTGGACGTCACGCTGATCGAGCGCGATGCCAGGTACCAGTCCAACATCATGAGCAGCCTGGTGCTGACCGGCCAGCGCAGCTTGTCCAGCCTGACCTACAGCTACGACCTGCTGCAAAGCCGCTACGGCGTGCGCCGCGTGCAGGGCACGGTGGTCGAGGTCGATCCGATCGCCGCGCGGGTGCGTCTGGCCGACGGCACCTGGCTGGGCGCCGACCGCATCGTGATGGCACCCGGCATCGACTTCGATCCAGTGCCGGGGCTGGACAACCCCGACCTGATGCCGCACGCCTGGAAGGCCGGTGCCCAGACCACGCTGCTGGCACAACAATTGGCGGCGATGCCCAGCAACGGCGTGGCCGTGCTGACCATCCCCAAGGGGCCCTACCGCTGCCCGCCCGGGCCCTACGAGCGCGCCTGCCTGATCGCCGACTGGATGAAGGCCAAGAAGCCGCGCGCCAAGCTGATCGTGCTGGACGCCAACCTCGACTTCGTCACCGAGCGCGACAACTTCGCGCAGGCCTTCTACGGCCTGCATGCCAACGTCATCGAGTACCGCACCGGGGTCGAGATCTCGTCGGTGGACACCCACCAGATGATCGTCTACACCAACGGCGGCCCGGTGAAGGCCAACGTGGTCAACCTGATTCCCGGCCAGCGTGCCGGCGCACTGGCTGCCACCACCGGGCTGGCCACCGCCAACGGCGGCCGCTTCGCGCCGGTGGACGTGCTCAGCTACGCCAGCACGCTGGCGCCGCTGGCCAACGGCGGCCGCTTCGCGCCGGTGGACGTGCTCAGCTACGCCAGCACGCTGGCGCCGCTGG
>MESD01000160.1 GCA_001770815.1 Burkholderiales bacterium RIFCSPHIGHO2_12_FULL_69_20 | reverse complement strand
CTTCAACCGCAGTCGCACCGGGCTGGCGATGTCGGCCGTGGCCGAGGACCACCAGATCGCGCTGGCCATGGGCATCAGCGTACGCCGCTCCATTGCCTTCGCCTGGGCGCTGGGCGGGGTGCTCTCGGTCATCACCTCGATGGTCTACCTCAGCGGCAAGTCGCTGACCTTCCTGTCGTCGGAGATCGGCTTCGCCGCCCTGCCGGTGGCACTGCTGGCGGGGCTGGAATCGATCGGCGGGCTGCTGCTGGCCGGCATCATCGTCGGTGTCGTCCAGGGCCTGACCGCCGCCTACATCGACCCGCTGATCGGCGGCAACGCCGCTTCGGTGGTGCCCTACATCTTCATGCTGGTCGTGCTCATCGTCCGGCCTACCGGCATGTTCGGCTGGAAGCGCATCGAAAGAGTTTGAGCCATGGATCCCTCCGGAATTTTTTCGACCAGCTACGGGCGCGACAGCGCACTCGTCCGCACGCGGGCGCAGTGGTTGGCGCTGGCCCTGTTCGGCGCCGCGCTGCTGCTGTACCCCTGGCTCGCCTCACCGCGCCTGGTGGCGGTGGGCAACCTGATGCTGGTCACGGCCATCGTCGTGGTCGGGCTGCAGATCACCACCGGCTATGCCGGACAGATCAACCTCGGCCAGGCGGCCTTCATGGGCGTCGGCGCCTATGGCGCCAGCGCGATGGAGGTCAAGTTCGGCCTGCCGTTCTGGATCGCCGTGCCGGTGGGCGGCGTGCTGGCGGCGCTGGCCGGCTGGGCCTTCGGCCTGACGGCGGCGCGCATCAAGGGCTTCTACCTCGCGCTGACCACCATCGCGGCGCAGTTCCTGTTCGTCTTCGTGGTGCTCAATCTGCCGTCGTCGTGGCTGGGCGGGGTCAACGGCTTCAGCCTCGAGCCGGCCCGCCTCGGGCCCCTCGTCTTCGACAGCGATCGCGCGCTGTACCACCTGTTCCTGTTCAGCACCGCGGTGATGGTGTTCGGCGCCTTCGGCATCCTGCGCAGCCGCCACGGCCGCGCCTTCGTGGCGGTGCGCGACGACGACGTCGCCGCCGGCATGATGGGCATCGACGTCGCCGGGACCAAGGCCCGCGCTTTCATCGTGGGCGCCTTCTACGCCGGCATCGGCGGTGCGCTCTGGGCCTACCAGATCCGCTTCGTCTCGGTCGACCAGTTCACGCTCTTCAACTCGATCTGGTTCATCGCGATGATGATCGTCGGCGGGCTGGGTTCGATCGTCGGCGCGCTGATCGGCACGGTGCTGATCCGCACCGTGCAAGAAACCATCACCAGCCTGGGCCCCGACATCGTGCAGCACATGCCCAGCCTGGGCAGCGACATCGTGTTCGCGAGCATGAACGTGTTCCTCGGCCTCGTCATCACCGGCTTCCTGCTGCTCGAACCCAAGGGCCTGATGCACCGCTGGAACATCTTCAAGGCCACCTACCGGCTTTGGCCTTTCCCCCATTGATCCGCACCTTCCCGACGCCCCCCACCTAGAGGAGACTGACATGCAACGACACACCTTCCTGAAGCTCAGCGCAGCGCTTGCCACCGGCATGCTGCTGAGCACCGCCGTTCGGGCCCAGACCACAATCAACGTCGCCGCGCTCGCCGACTTCGCCGGCCCCTACGCCAACGTCATGAACGACATGCAGGGCGGGCGACTGGCGGTGGTCGAGTGGTGGAACAAGGAGGTCGGCGAGAAGCTCAAGGTGCGCATCGTCGTCAAGACCTACGACACCCGCTACGACGTTGCACAAACGGCCAGCCTGTGGCCCGGCATCAAGGCCGAACTCAAGCCTGCGCTGGTGCTGGGCCTCGGCGGCCCCGATGCCGCCGCGCTGCAGCAGCGGCTGCCGGAGGACAAGGTGCCGATGTTGTTCGGCACCGCCGCCTACGGCTTCGGCTGGAAGCCCAACCAATGGGCGCTGAACATCCGCCCCACTTATCCGCACGAGGCCGCCGGCTTCCTTGAATGGTTCCGCAGCGCCAAGCTCGAGAACAAGCGGCCGGTCAAGGTCGCCATCATCACGTCGGAGGCCACGCCGGCCTACGCCGACATGGCCAAGGGCCTGCAAAGCTACACCAAGGCTCACCCGGACAAGGCCACATTCGTCGAAGCCATCTGGACTGAAGTGCAGCCGACCGACCTGACCCTGCAGGTTCGCCGCCTGGCCAACGCCGGCACCGACGTGATCGTGATCCAGACCAACACGGCGCAGGCCGTGGCCACCAAGCGCGCGCTGCAGGCGCTGGGCAAGAACATCCCGATCATGCTGTCGCTGCACAACGGCGTCGCCGGATCGTCCAAGACACTGGGCGATCCGAACGGCTTTGCCGGCGACTTCGAGGTCGGGGCCATCGCCGACGCCAGCGAAGACGACACCACGGCCCGCAAGTTCTATCGCATGCTGCAGGACAAGCACGGCCTGAAGTCCGGCTGGAACGCGATGACGATGCTCGGCCTCGGCCAGACCATCGTGGCCGTGCGCGCCATCGAAGCTGCGGTCAAGGCCAAGGGCGCCGACAAGGTCACGGGCGAGGCGGTGCATGCGGCGCTGCTGGCCACCCAGTTCTCCGGCCCTGAACTCATGGGGCTCTTGCCGGGGGTGGACTTCAGCGTCGATGCGCCCTTCCCCACCGGCAGCGCCAAGGTCAATGTGGCCACCATGAAGGACGGCAAGGTGATTCGCGCGGCGGGCGACATTGCCGTGCCTACGGTGCCGAAGTGGTGAACGCCATGGTGGCCGGCGCTGGGCCAGCGCCGGTCCACCAGACCACACACCAACCCGCTCTCGGCACGGCAGCGCTGCTGTCGCTGAGCAACGTCGAGGTCCTGTACGCCGAGGTCATCCTGGCGCTCAAGGGCGTCTCGATGCAGATCCCGCGGGGTGGCTGCGTCACGCTGCTTGGCGCCAATGGCGCCGGCAAGAGCACGACGCTCAAGGCCATTTCGGGCGTCATCGACTCCGAGGACGGGCGCGTCTCGGGTGGTGCCATCAGCTTCGACGGACGGCCCATCCACGGGCACGACTCGGCGACCACCGTGCGCGCCGGGCTGGTGCACGTGATGGAAGGCCGGCGCGTGCTGCCGCACATGACGGTGGAGCAGAACCTCATCATCGGCGGCCACATGTTCCCATCGACGGCCGCGATGCGGCGTGCGCTCGACGCCGTGTACCAGGCCATCCCGCGCCTGGCCGAACTGCGCAAGCGCGTCGCCGGCTACCTGTCGGGTGGCGAGCAGCAGATGCTGGTGATCGGCCGCGCCATCATGGCCGAGCCCAGGCTGATGCTGATCGACGAACCGTCGCTGGGCCTGGCGCCGCGCATGATCGAAGAGGTGTTTGCGGTGCTGCACAGGCTGCGCGATCAGGGCCTGGCGCTGCTGATCGTCGAGCAGAACACACGCGTGGCGCTCGACATCGCCGATTACGGCTACGTCATGGAAAGCGGGCGCATCGTGCTCGAAGGCCGCGCCGAGGAACTGCGCGCCAACGAGGATGTGCGCGAGTTCTACCTCGGCCTGGACCGCGAGGGCGGGCGCAAGAGCTTTCGCGAAGTCAAACACTACCGCCGGCGCAAGCGCTGGCTCGGTTAAATGTGCACCCCGAGGAGCAACAAAGCATGAGCGGTCCCCTGACAGGCTTGAAAGTCATCGAATTCGGCGGCATCGGCCCCGGACCCTTCTGCGCCATGATGCTGGCGGACATGGGCGCGGACGTGATTCGCCTCGACCGCAAGGCAGACAAGGGCCGTGACCGCGGTGCGCCCGGTTTTCTTGCCAGTGGCAGGCGCAGCGTGCTGCACCGCGGCCGCCGCTCCGTCGCGGTGGACCTGAAGTCGCCGCAGGACCACGGCAAGGTGCTGGCCCTGATCGATGGCGCCGACGCCGTCATCGAAGGCTACCGCCCCGGCGTGCTGGAACGCCTGGGCCTGGGCCCCGACGTGCTGCTCGCGCGCAACCCGCGCCTGGTGATCGGCCGCATGACTGGCTGGGGCCAGGACGGCCCGCTCGCCCAGGCCGCGGGGCACGACATCAACTACATCGCGCTGTCGGGCGCGCTGGCCACCATCGGCCGCAAGGAAGGCGGGCCGGTGGCCCCGGCGGCGATGATCGGCGACCTCGGCGGCGGCGGCATGATGCTGGCGTTCGGCATCGCCTGCGCGGTGCTCGAAGCACGCGGCTCGGGCCGCGGCCAGGTGGTCGACGCGGCGGTGCTCGACGGCGCCGCACTGCTGACGTCCATCGTTTGCGAACTGCGCGCGCTGGGCATGTGGCAGGACCAGCGCCAGGGCAACCTGCTCGACGGCGGCTCGCACTTCTACGACACCTACGAGTGTGCCGACGGGCAGTGGATATCCATCGGCGCGCTGGAACCACAGTTCTACGCGCTGATGCTCGAAAAGCTCGGTATCACCGACCCCGAGTTCCAGCGCCAGCGCGACCCGGCGGCATGGCCGGCGTTGAAGACGAAGGTGGCAGCGATCTTTCTCAGCCAGCCCGGCGCGCACTGGTGCGGCCTGCTGGAAGGCACCGATGTCTGCTTTGCCCCGGTGCTGAGCACCGCCGACGCCGCCCGCCACCCGCACAACGTGGCGCGCAAGACCTTCTTCGAAAGTGACGGCGTGCTGCAGCCCTCGCCGGCACCGCGCTTCAGCCGCACGCCGGCCGACCGACCCGGCCCGGCGCCCTACATCGGCGAGCACGACGAGGAAATGTCGTGGTTGCCGAACGCTGCCCGGCCATGACGACATGCAAGCGTGGCCTGCATGTGCTCGAAGACGCAAAATTCAAAGCAGTGCCCTCGTGAAGACCAGAGTCGGAAAACGCGCGTTGCGGGCAACGTCCTTTGTCGCGCTGCTGTGTGTCAGCCAGATCAGCGCGGCGCAGCAGATCAAGCTGCGGGTTGCCGACTCGTTCCCGACGGGTCACTGGATCTCGGTGAACATCACGAAATACATGATGGAGCAGGTGACGGAACGCACCGGCAAGAAGGTGGCGTTCGAGTACTACCCGGCCGAACAACTGGGCAAGGCCAAGGATCTGCTGTCACTCACCAACTCGGGCGTTGCCGACATCGGTTACGTGGCACCAGGGTTTGTCGGTGACAAGATGCCGCTGTCGGTCGTCGGCGAGTTGCCCTTGCCGACCAGCTCGGCGTCTGCCTGCCCGCTGACCATGGCCTACTGGAAGATTGCCAGGCCTGGCGGCGTGCTGGACCAGAAAGAGTTCGCGCCGAATGGCGTGCGCATGCTGTTCAACATCGTGCTGCCGCCCTACCAGTTGGTGAACAAGACCCGGTTCTCCACCCTCAAAGACATCGCCGGCATGAAGATCCGCACCAGCGGCGCGCCCAAGGAGTTCGCGCTTCGAAAGCTGGGCGCGGTGCCGATCCAGATGCCCACACCCGAGTTGAATGAAGCCATGTCCCGCGGCACCGTGGATGGCGCACTGCTGCCAATCGGCAGCGTGCCGTCCTATGGGCTGGACCTGATCGCCAAGTACTTCACCTTCGGCGAGAACTTCGGCAGCTTCGTCGCCACCTACGTCATCAGCGAGCGCAAGTGGAAGACGCTGCCGTCCGAGGTGCAGAAGGTGATGGCCGACATGGGCGAGGAACTCAGCCGGCGCGGCTGCGAAATGGCCGATCGTCAAGAGAACGACAACGTCAAGAAACTGCAGCGGGCCGGCGTCACACTCGTCAAGCTGCCAGACTCCGACGCGCCTGCAATGCGTGAGATCCAGCGCAGTGTCGGCAAGGATTGGGCGGAAGGGCTGGACCGGCGCGGCAAGGCCGGCACCGAGATCCTGAACGCATTCAACG
>MESD01000159.1:10971-18980 GCA_001770815.1 Burkholderiales bacterium RIFCSPHIGHO2_12_FULL_69_20 | reverse complement strand
GTGGCACCGGCACGCCGAACTGGCGCAGGATCTCTTTGGCCTGGTATTCGTGGATCTTCATGAAGGGGCTCCTCGTTGGATGGCGGGGTTGAGTGTCGGACGGGTGGCTGACCGCAAGCTGATCGCGCTCGGTGCCGGCAGGGCGTGTGGCGGGTGGGCGGTGTTCAGGCCGAGGCGGCGGCCAGCCCGTTGTCGAAATGCGCCCGCATCCGGCGCGTGGCCTCGTCGGGGTTGCGGGCGGCGATGGCGGCCATCACCGCGCGGTGCTCGGCCAGCGATTCGGCCAGCCGGCCCTGCTTGAACAGCGACAGATGGCGGTTGAGCTTCATCACCTTGCGCAGGTCGGCCACGATCTGCGCACTCCAGCGGTTGCCGGCCAGCTCCAGCAGCTTCAGGTGGAACTGCTCATTGGTGTCGAAGAAGACATCACGCTGGCGCACCTGTTTTTCCAGCCGGTCGTGCAGCGCCTGCAGCTCGGCGATCTGGGCATCGCTGCCGAGCGCGGCCACATGGCCGGCGGCGTCGCTCTCCAGCAGCGCCATCAGGTGGTAGACCTGGGCCACGTCGGCGGTCGACATCTCGGTGACGTAGGCGCCGCGCCGCAGCTTCATCGTCACCAGGCCTTCGACGGCCAGCACCTTCAGCGCCTCGCGCAGGGGCGTGCGGCTGATGCCGAACTCGAGCGCCAGCTTCTGCTCGTCGATCCACGCGCCGGGCTCGATCTCGCGGTTGAAGATCTGCTGGCGCAGCCGCTCGGCCACGTCCTGGTACAGGGCACGGGGGTTGAGCGGTCGGCTGGTGGCCGGCTGGGGCGAGGCGGGCAAGGGCGGGGGCTCCGGTGTGGCGGGCGGCTGTTTTGTCGGGCGCTCGAATGGGGCGGGCTTGTACTGGCCAGGGGCTGGTTGTAGGCTGGCCGGGACGACGAACGGCACCGAGCGCATGCTGTCAGGATCAATGCAGGATTTGAATTCATAATTATGCATCATGTATCATGACGAGCAAGCCGGCAGCCAAAGCCGGCACCGCTCGGCCCCGTGTCCGACGCGCGTTCCAAGCGTTCCTGAAGGATCTTTGCCATGTCCAGCACCCCTGAATTCCAACCCGCCACGCTCGAGCAATGGGCCATGGCTGCGGCCAAGTCGGCGCCCGGTGGCGATGTGGCCGCGCTGAGCTGGATCACGCCCGAGGGGCTGAACGTCAAGCCGCTGTACACCGCCGCCGACGTGGCCGGCCTGCCGCACGCCAATACGCTGCCGGGCTTCGAGCCCTTCATCCGCGGCCCGCAGGCCACGATGTACGCGGTGCGGCCGTGGACCATCCGTCAGTACGCCGGCTTTTCCACCGCCGAGGAGAGCAACGCCTTCTACCGCAAGGCGCTGGCCGCCGGCGGACAGGGCGTCAGCGTGGCTTTCGACCTGGCCACCCACCGCGGCTACGACAGCGACCACCCACGCGTGACCGGCGACGTGGGCAAGGCCGGTGTGGCGATCGATTCGGTCGAGGACATGAAGGTCCTGTTCGACCAGATCCCGCTAGCCAAGGTGAGCGTGAGCATGACGATGAACGGCGCCGTGCTGCCGGTGCTGGCCGGCTATGTGGTGGCGGCCGAGGAGCAGGGCGTGGCGCAGAACCAGTTGAGCGGCACCATCCAGAACGACATCCTCAAGGAGTTCATGGTCCGCAACACCTACATCTACCCGCCCGAGCCGTCGATGAAGATCATCGGCGACATCATCGAGTACACGGCCAAGCACATGCCGAAGTTCAACTCGATCTCGATCAGCGGTTATCACATGCAGGAAGCGGGTGCCAACCAGGCGCTGGAGCTGGCCTTCACGCTGGCCGATGGCAAGGAGTACGTGAAGACCGCCATCGCCAAGGGCATGGACGTGGACGACTTCGCCGGCAGGCTCAGCTTCTTCTGGGCGATCGGGATGAACTTCTACCTCGAGATCGCCAAGATGCGCGCCGCCCGCCTGCTGTGGACGCGCATCATGAAGGGTTTCAATGCGAAGAACCCGAAGAGCCTGATGCTGCGCACACACTGCCAGACCAGCGGCTGGAGCCTGACCGAGCAGGACCCGTACAACAACGTGGTGCGCACCACGGTGGAGGCGATGGCGGCGGTGTTCGGCGGCACGCAGAGCCTGCACACCAACAGCTTCGACGAGGCCATCGCGCTGCCCACCGAGTTCTCGGCCCGCATCGCGCGCAACACCCAGCTGATCATCCAGGAAGAGACGCACATCACCAGCGTGGTCGATCCCTGGGCCGGCAGCTACATGATGGAGAAGCTCACCCAGGACATGGCCGACGCCGCCTGGGCCATCATCGAGGAAGTCGAGGCCATGGGCGGCATGACCAAGGCGGTGGACAGCGGCTGGGCCAAGCTGAAGATCGAGGCCAGCGCGGCCGAGAAGCAGGCGCGCATCGACAGCGGCAAGGACGTGATCGTCGGCGTCAACAAGTACAAGCTCAAGACGCAGGACGCGGTGGAGGCCCGTGAGGTCGACAACGTGGCGGTGCGCGAGGGCCAGGTTGCCCGGCTGGCGCAGATCAAGGCCAGCCGCGACAACGTGGGCGTGCAGCAGGCGCTGGCGCAGCTGACCGACGCCGCGCGCAGCGGTGCATCGGGCAGCGCTGCCGTTGGCAGCGCGGGCAACCTGCTGGCGCTGACGATCCAGGCCATGCGCCTGCGCGCCACCGTGGGCGAGGTCAGCGACGCGCTGGAGGCGGTGTATGGTCGCCACCGGGCCGACATCCAGAAGGTGACCGGTGTGTACGCAGCCGCCTACGACAGCGCCGAGGGCTGGGACAAGCTCAAGGCCGAGATTGCCGAATTTGCCGACGACCAGGGCCGCCGCCCGCGGGTGATGATCGCCAAGCTGGGCCAGGACGGCCACGACCGCGGCGCCAAGGTGGTGGCCACGGCCTTTGCCGACCTGGGCTTCGACGTCGACATGGGCCCGCTGTTCCAGACGCCCGAAGAGTGCGCCCGCCAGGCGATCGAGAACGACGTGCACGCGGTGGGCATCAGCACGCTGGCCGCCGGCCACAAGACCCTGGTGCCGGCGATCATCAACGAGCTGAAGAAGCAGGGCGCCGACGACATCATCGTCTTCGTCGGCGGCGTGATCCCGGCGCAGGACTACGAGTTCCTGTGGGAGGCTGGCGTCAAGGGCATCTACGGGCCCGGCACGCCGATCCCGGCCAGCGCCAAGGACGTGCTCGAGCAGATCCGCGCCGCGCAGGTGGCGTGATCACGGCCACCGTCGCCGCTGCCCGCAGCCGTTTCAGTCAAGCCCTTCACGCGGTCGGTCCTTCGATGACCCTGCACGCTGCCCCGGGTGATGCCCCGCTGGCGCTGACACCCGCGTCGGACGAGGACTTCGAGGCCCTGCTGTCGCTGCGCATGGCCGCGATGCGCGAGAGCCTGCAGCGCCTGGGCCGCTTCGATCCGCAGCGTGCGCGCGAGCGGCTGAGCCGCGCCTTCGAGCCGGCGCACACCCGTCACATCCTGTTGGGCGGCGAGCGTGTGGGCTTCGTCGTGCTGCTGCCGATGCCCGATCACCTGGTGCTCGACCACCTCTACATCGCGCCGCAGGCCCAGGGCCGGGGCGTGGGCAGCTGGGTGATGGCGCAGGTGCTGGACGAGGCCGACCGGCTGGGGCTGCCGGTGCGGGTGACCGCGCTGAAGATGAGCGACGCCAACCGCTTCTACCAGCGCCACGGCTTCGAGCTGCAGCATCAGAGCGACTGGGACCTGCATTACGTGCGTCCGGCGCTCGATGATCGCGACAACGACCGGTAGCGGCACCGTGAGCATCGATCCCCAGTTGCCGGCCGCTGACCAGGCCTTGCACGACGCGGTGACCGGCCCGGCCGGCCCGGCGCAGCGCCGCGCCGTGGCCAAGACCATCACGCTGCTCGAATCGACCCGGCCCGATCACCGCGCCCGCGCCGACCACCTGCTCAATGCGCTGCTGCCGGCCAGCGGGCGGGCCTTCCGGCTGGGCATCAGCGGCGTGCCCGGCGTGGGCAAGAGCACCTTCATCGAGGCGCTGGGTCTGTACCTGATAGCGCGCGGCCACCGCGTGGCGGTGCTGGCGGTCGACCCGTCGTCCACCGTCAGCGGCGGCTCGATCCTGGGCGACAAGACACGCATGGAGCGCTTGTCGATGGATGAGCGCGCCTACATCCGCCCCAGCCCCAGCAGCGGCACGCTGGGCGGCGTGGCCGAGAAGACGCGCGAGGCGATGCTGGTGTGCGAGGCCGCCGGCCACGACATCGTGATCGTCGAGACCGTGGGCGTGGGCCAGAGCGAGACCGCGGTGGCCGGCATGACCGACCTGTTTGTGCTGCTGCAACTGCCCAATGCCGGCGACGACCTGCAGGCCATCAAGAAGGGCGTGATGGAACTGGCCGACCTGGTGGTGATCAACAAGGCCGACATCGACGAGGCCGCCGCCACCCGGGCGCGGGCGCAGATCACCTCGTCGCTGCGGCTGATCGGGATGCATGGCAACCCCGACCATGCCCATGGTGACATGACCGTCTGGCAGCCACAGGTGATGCAACTCAGCGCATTGAAGGGCTCTGGCCTACCCGAGTTCTGGGCCGCCATCACCCGCTTTCGCGCCCTGCAGACCGCCAACGGCCGGCTGGCCGCACGTCGCCACGCGCAAGACCAGGCCTGGATGTGGGCGCTGATCGACGCCGGCCTCAAGCAGCGCTTCAAGGCCCATGCCGCCGTGGGCGCGGCGCTGCCCGCACTCACGTCAGATGTTCAAGCCGGCCGTGTGGCCGCATCGGTGGCCGCACGCCGGCTGCTCGACCTGTTTCATTGAAATCCTTCAACGAGAGGAACCCCGCATGCACGACATTCAACAAAAGCTGGAGGCCATGCGCGCCGAGGCCCGCCTGGGCGGCGGCAGCAAGCGCATTGCCGTGCAGCATGCCAAAGGCAAGCTCACCGCGCGTGAGCGGCTGGAACTGCTGCTCGACGAAGGCACCTTCGAAGAGTGGGACATGTTCGTCGAGCACCGCTGCACCGACTTCGGCATGGAAGACAACAAGATCCGCGGCGATGGCGTGGTCACCGGCTACGGCATGATCAACGGCCGGCTGGTGTTCGTCTTCAGCCAGGACTTCACCGTCTTCGGCGGCGCGCTCAGCGAGGCGCACGCCGAGAAGATCTGCAAGGTGATGGATCAGGCGATGAAGGTGGGCGCTCCGGTGATCGGTCTGAACGATTCGGGCGGTGCCCGCATCCAGGAAGGCGTCGCGTCGCTCGGCGGTTATGCCGACGTGTTCCAGCGCAACGTGATGGCCAGCGGCGTGATCCCGCAGATCAGCCTGATCATGGGCCCCTGCGCGGGCGGTGCGGTGTACTCGCCGGCCATGACCGACTTCATCTTCATGGTCAAGGACTCGAGCTACATGTTCGTCACCGGCCCCGAGGTGGTGAAGACGGTGACGCACGAGGAGGTGACCGCCGAGGAACTCGGCGGCGCCAGCGCTCACACCACCAAGAGCGGCGTGGCCGACCTGTCGTTCGAGAACGACGTCGAGGCGATCATGATGCTGCGCCGCTTCTACAACTACCTGCCGTTGAACAACCGCGAGAAGCCGCCGGTGCGCTTGAGCGGCGACCGCGCCGACCGGCTCGACATGTCGCTGGACACGCTGGTGCCCGACAACCCCAACAAGCCCTACGACATCAAGGAGCTGATCCACAAGGTGCTCGACGACGGTGATTTCTTCGAGCTGCAGCCCGACTACGCCAAGAACATCGTCATCGGGCTGGGTCGCATGGAGGGCCAGACGGTGGGGATCGTGGCCAACAACCCGCAGGTGCTGGCCGGCTGCCTGGACATCAAGAGCAGCATCAAGGCGGCGCGCTTCGTGCGTTTCTGCGATGCCTTCAACATCCCGGTGGTCACCTTCGTCGACGTGCCCGGCTTCATGCCTGGCACCGCGCAGGAGTACGGCGGCATCATCAAGCACGGCGCCAAGTTGTTGTACGCGTATGCCGAGTGCACGGTGCCCAAGGTGACGGTGATCACCCGCAAGGCCTACGGCGGCGCCTACGACGTGATGAGCAGCAAGCACCTGCGTGGCGACGTCAACTTCGCCTGGCCGAATGCCGAGATCGCGGTGATGGGCGCCAAGGGCGCGGTGGAGATCATCTTCCGCGAGGACAAGGGTGATCCGGAGAAGCTGGCCGCCCGCGAGGCCGAATACAAGGCGCGCTTTGCCAACCCCTTCGTCGCCGGCAGCCGCGGCTTCATCGACGACGTGATCCAGCCGCACGAGACGCGCAAGCGCATCTGCCGCTCGCTGGTGATGCTGCGCGACAAGAAGCTGGAAAACCCGTGGCGCAAGCACGGCAACATACCCCTCTGATCAGGCGTTAGGAGACCAACAACATGTTCACGAAAATCCTGATCGCCAACCGTGGCGAGATCGCCTGCCGCGTCATCAAGGCTGCCAAGAAAATGGGCATTGCCACGGTGGCGGTGTATTCCGAGGCCGACCGCGACGCACGCCATGTCGAACTGGCCGACGAGGCGGTGTTCATCGGCGCCGCGCCCAGCCGCGAGAGCTACCTGGTGGCCGACAAGATCATCGCCGCCTGCAAGGCCACCGGCGCGCAGGCGGTGCACCCGGGCTACGGCTTCCTGTCGGAGAACGAGGCCTTCGCCAGGCGGGTGGAAGAAGAAGGCATCGTCTTCATCGGCCCCAAGCACTACAGCATCGCGGCGATGGGCGACAAGATCGCCTCGAAGAAGCTGGCGAACGAGGCCAAGGTCAACACCATTCCGGGCTGGAACGCCGCGATCGAATCGCCCGAGCGCGCGGTCGAGATCGCGCGCGACATCGGCTACCCGGTGATGATCAAGGCCAGCGCTGGCGGCGGTGGCAAGGGCTTGCGGGTGGCCTTCAACGACAAGGAGGCGTTCGAAGGTTTCAGTGCCTGCACCAACGAGGCGCGCAACAGCTTTGGCGACGACCGGGTCTTCATCGAGAAGTTCGTCGAGAGCCCGCGCCACATCGAGATCCAGGTGCTGGGCGACAGCCAGGGCAACGTGGTCTACCTGCACGAGCGTGAATGCTCGATCCAGCGCCGCCACCAGAAGGTGATCGAGGAGGCGCCGTCGCCCTTCATCAGCGAGGCCACGCGCCAGGCCATGGGCGAACAGGCGGTGCAACTGGCCAAGGCCGTGAAGTACCAGAGCGCCGGCACGGTGGAGTTCGTCGTCGGCAAGGACCAGAGCTTCTATTTCCTGGAGATGAACACCCGGCTGCAGGTGGAGCATCCGGTGACCGAGAGCATCACCGGTATCGACCTGGTCGAGCAGATGATCCGCGTGGCGGCGGGTGAAGCGCTCGGTTTCAAGCAACAGGACATCCCGCGCCGCGGCTGGGCCATCGAGTGCCGCATCAACGCCGAAGACCCGTTCCGCAGCTTCCTGCCGTCCACCGGCCGGCTGGTGCGCTACCAGCCGCCGGCCACCACGATGGAGGCCTCGATGCCGGTGCCCGTGTCCGTCGGCGTTGACGGCGCCGGGGGCGCCGTCGTGGGCGGCGTGCGCGTCGACACCGGCGTGGTCGAGGGCGGCGAGATCCCGATGTTCTACGACTCGATGATCGCCAAGCTGATCGTGCACGGTGTCGACCGCAACGACGCGATCGCCAAGATGCGCGAGGCGCTCAACGGCTTCGTGATCCGCGGCGTGTCCAGCAACATCCCGTTCCAGAGCGCGCTGCTGGCGCACCCCAAGTTCGTCTCCGGCGACTTCAACACCGGCTTCATCGCCGAGAACTACCCGCAGGGCTTTCGTGCCGAGGACGTGCCGCACGACGACCCCGATTTCCTGGTGGCCCTGGCCGCCGCCATGTACCGGCGCTACCGCGACCGCGCCGCCGGCATCAGCGGGCAGATGCCGGGCCACGGCGTGCAGATCGGCGAGCAGTTCGTCGCGGTGATCAAGGGGCCGGCGGGCGCG